>NZ_AP023439.1:0-325000 GCF_014701095.1 Streptomyces tuirus
TATTGGTGAGGGTGAGTTTGGGTGGTTGATGTGGAGTGGGGGGTTTGGGAGGTGTTGTGGGGTGGATGGTGGTGATGGGGGGGGTGACGTTGTTGGAGGTTGTTTGTTGTATGGTGGGTTGTTTCAGTTTTTTTTGTTGGTTTGTTGTGTGTTTGTGTTTTGTTTGTTTTGTTTGATGTATGTTTTGTCTGGTTTTGTTTTATTGTTTTATTTTTTTTTTGTTTTTGTTTGTTTTTATTTTTTTGTTTTTGTTTTTTTTATTTTGTTTTTTTTTTTGTTTGGTTGTTTTTTTGTGGTTTGTTGTTTGTTTCTGTTTTTTTTTTTTTTTGTTTTATTAGTTTTTTGTTTTTTGTGTTGTTTTTTTTTCTTGTATTTTATTTGTGGTGGGGGTGGGTTGTTGGTTTTTTGGTTGTTGTTTTTTGGTTTCTTTTGTGTGTTTTGTGGATTTGGTGTTTGTGTGGTTTGTGTTCGTTTTTGTGTTTTTTTGTTGGTTTTTATTTAGTTGTTTTGTGTGTTTTTTGAGGTGGGTAGGTGTGTGGTTTGGTGGTGGGTGGGGTTGATATGGGGTTGTTTGGTGGTTGGGGGGTGTGAGTTTGTGGTTTGTCTGTGGTGGGTGGTATTTGGTGGGGGGGTTTGATGGGTGAGGGTTTGGTTGGTGTGTGGTTGGTTTCTTGTGTGGTTGGGTTCTTGTTGTTTTTTTTGAGTGTGGGGTTTGTGCCTTGGGAGGTTAGGTTTGTTGGTTGATTGTTGGTGGGTGTTGGTGTTAGTGTTGGGGTGTGATGTGGTGTTGGCTGGTTTCTGTTCTGGTTGCTGTGTTTGGTGGTTTGAGGTGGGGGTGGGGTGTGGGGTGTGGTGGGGGGTGGGGTGGGTTTGGGGTTGTTTTTGTGGTGTTGGGTGTGTTGGTTTGGAGGTTGGTTGGGTGTGGTGTGGGTAGTTGGGTTTGGTTTGGTTTTGTGTTGGTGGGTGGGGTTGTGGGGTTTTGGTGGTGGTGTGGGTTTGTTGGGGGGGGTGGGTGTGTGGGTGGTGGGGTGTGTGGGGTTGGGGGGTTTTTTGGGGTTAGTGTGGGGGGGTGGGGGTGTGGTGGTGTTTGGTTGGTGTTGTGTGTGGTGTGGAGGTTTGTTTTGGGGGGGTAGGGTTTTGTTGGTGGGTGGGGTGGGTTTGGGGTGTTTTTGGGTTGTGTTGTGGTGAGGGTGATGTGGGGGGTGGGTTGGTGTTGGGTGGGGTGTGGGGGTGTTGGTGGTGGGTTGGGGGGGGGTGGGGGGTTGTGGTTGGGGTGGTGTGTTGGGGGGTGTGGTTGGGGGTGGGGGGTGTGTGGGGGTGGGGTGGGGTGGGGTGTGTGTGGGGTGTGGGGGGTGGGGTGGGGTGTGGGGGTGGTGTGGGGTGGGGGGGGGGTGGGGTGGTGGGTGGGGTGGGGTGGGGGTGGGGTGTGTGTGTGGGGGGGGTGTGGGGGGGTGGGGGGGGGTGGGGTGGGTGGGTATTTGTGGGTTGGGTTGTGGGTTTGTGTGTTTGTTGATGTTGGTTGGGTGGGGGTGGGTGGTGGGTGTGAGGTGTGGGGTGTGAGTTTGGGGGGCGGGGTAGTGTTGGTGGGTGGAGTGTTGGGTGGGGGGTTGTGGTTGGTGGTGGTGGGGTGGGCTGTAATGGGGTAGGTGGGGGTGATTGGGTTTGGTGTAGGCGTGAACGGGTGCTGAGGGATGACGGGGGACGGGTCGGGTGTGCAGAGGGTGGAGGTGGGGGTTAGTGGGGGGTGGGGGTGGGATGGTTCGGGGAGGGTATGTGGGGGGGGGGGGAGTTGGGGGATTGTGCGTGTCGGAGCGGGCGGGGAGGGGTGGTTGGGGCATGGGGAAGTAAGAGGTTTGTGTGGGGTTGTTGAGGTGTGCTGTTTTTTGTAAGTGTGATTTGATGTGTGGGGGTGGTGTGTGGGGGGCTGTTGTATATTCGGTTTTAGTTTGGGGTATTTTTTTTGATTTGTTATTTTTTTTTTCTTTGTTCTATGTGTTCTGTGCTTATTTTTTGTCTTATTTTTTTTTTTTAATAACTAGTGGTTTTGGTATTTTTTGGCTTTTATTTTTTCTTTTTTTTTTTTGTTGTCTTGTTTTTTATACTTTGGATTTTTTTTTCGTTTTTTAGTTTTTATATTTTTTTGTCTTTATGATGTGTTTTTATTGCTTTTAGTCTAATGTGATTCTTATTGTTTTTTTGCCGCGGCATCGGCGGCGGGGGCTCGGGCGTGGCCGGGGGTCGGTGGTGGACGCGGTTGATCCGGTGGTGGTGGAGAGCGCGGCGGTGCTGGCGCGGCATCTTCGGCAGGGGCGTGATCGTCGGCTGGCGGTGCTGGAGTGGTTCGCCGAGGCCGGTATGGGCGTGCGGCCGGGGGCGGTGCCGGTGCCGGAGCCTGCGATCGGCACTGTGCGTCAGGCGCTGGTGTGGGTGTTGGAGCGGTCGGTGTCGCAGCGGCTGGTGGCGTTGGCTCGCAGCGCGGCCGGGGCGGGTGAGGAGGGGCAGGACGCGCTGTATGCGGCCGCCGGCCGGGTCTTGGGGGCGTACCGCGGGGCGGCGCACCCTGCTCTGGTGCGGGCGGCGCTCGAAGCCGGCGAGGACGTGCCGGTGGATGCGGAGAGGGACTTCAGGAGCATGGTGCACCTGGTGGCCGCGGTCGGCTTGGGGGTGCAGGAGGTCGGAACGGATGCGCTGGCCGAGGCGTTCGCCGCGTTCGGCATGTTCGGGCTGACGGTCGAGGACTGGGCGCAGATGCTGGGTGCGGCGGAGCGCGGTGAGGGGCCGCCGGTGGACTGGGGGCAGCTCCAGCAGCACGCGGACTTCGTGGGTCAGGTTCAGCGGGCGGGCGACGAGGAGTTGGTCCGGGCGCGGACGGTGATGATCGGCCTGCGCGGGTTCTACGGGTTGTACGTGCTGCACGGGCTGCTCCTGCCGGACACGCCGGCACAGGCCGCGCTGCGGCGGCGGATCGACGACCTCGGCGTCTTCCCGCTCCTGGACCACGTCATGGCCGTCAACCCCTCCCCCAGGCAGTTCGCCGAGCTCCTGGTGGTGTGCCTCGAGCCGTTCTACGACAACCTCTACGAGACGCTCATGGAGCAGCTCGCTGAAGACCCGGCCGTCTTTCGTGTCCCGGGCGATGAGACGGGGGTCGTCGGCTTCGGTGAGGCATGGGCGGGGGCCGTACGTGATCTGCCGGTCCCGGGGCGGGACGGGGGCGCTGGCGTCGGGCCTGGTGAACGGTCGGCTAAAAGATCTTGAAGAAGTTGGTACCCGTCCTGGTCGGTTCGCGCGATGTAGGGGGGTGACAGGCGAGTTCGACGAGGAACGGGGCGGTGGAGATGGTCCAGGGGCTGAGGGGGTGAGTGCCCTTCTGATCATGGGGGTCGTCATCGTCGCGCGGAGGGGCGTGGACGGAAAAGTGACCTCACAGCCGGTGAGCTGCGCCTGGCGGCCGGGCGCGGGCGTACGCCTCCTTCGGGCCGTCGGCGAGCAGGTCGCGCCGGGTCCCGGGCTGCTGCGACGATCGGTTGCGTCGCTGCGGGGCGCGCGCTCGCCTCCGGCCACTCCTCGCACCTGTCGTGCCAATCGTGAGGTATCTCCATGTCTTCTTCCTGTCCCCCGGCGTCCGACAGTGCTGGATGCACGGGCCGGCTCGGTGTTGGCGAGGCGGTCGTCGCCGTCACGCCCGTGCTGTGTGTCACCGTGCTCGCCGCGCTCGAGCGCCCCCTCCCGGGCATTCTGGTCGCCTTTGCGGCGGCCGCCGGGGCGCTGCTCATGCCCGGCCGTCTGGGCTGTCTGCTCGGTGCGTGCGCCGGGAGCAGCCGGTGATGAAGCGCCGGACTGTCGCGGCGTGCTGGCCGGAGTTGGCCGCGCTGCACGCCTGGATGCGCGAGGCGCAGTGTGGGCTGACGTTCCGGCGGCTGGTCCACAGGGCCGTCATGGCCGGGCGGCCGGTGGGTGAGCGCACGCTGCGGCGCGCGTTCGACGCGCCTTCGCTGCCGACGGAGAAGACGATCAGTGCCTACGCCTGGGCGTGGGCGAGCAAGAGCGGCGTCGACGGCCGGGCGTTCGAGCAGCGGGGCCTGGATCTGCTGGCGGCGGCGCGGCGTACCGCTCCGTCGGCGTCGGTGCCCGTGCGGCCGCGTCCTTCGTACGTTCCCCGGCGGGTCAGCACCTGGGGTGGTCTCACCAGGGCTTTGCAGCGCATCCATGCGGAGGCCGAGGAGCCCTCGCTGCGGGCGCTGGCGGCTTCTGCGGGGGCGGCTGGTCGGCTGTCGAAAAGCACGATCGGCAACATCCTCAGGGGTCGGCGCCCCACCGCGGAGCAGCTGTCGGCTCTGCTCGCGGCGTACGGGGCGGGGCCTGAGACGACCGCCGGCATGCTCGCCGCGCACCGTCAAATCGTCGCCGGGCCCAGGGGGCCCGCTGTCTATCCGTGCGAGGTCGTCGAGCGGGCCGAGGAACAGGCCGAGGATCGCCGTCAGCGGGAGGAGACCCGCCGCGAACTGCTCTACGGCATCGAAGCCGGGCATGAGAGCGAGCTCGATGAGTACGATCAGCGGCTGCGCGATGAGGAGCAGGCTGCGTTCCAGAGTCAGGTCGAATGGGTCGACAGCCTCAGCGCTGACGAGCTCGAGGCCCTGCAGAACGAGGCCGCAGCGGGATCGGGGCCGGACTTGCGCGCCGAGCTGGCTGCCTGCGTTGCCCGGGAGCGTGACGGGCGCCGTGAGCCCGGCTCAGGCGGGACGGCACACCTGCAGTGCGATGTAGCCGAGCGGGCGCCTCGCTCGATGACGGTTCGGTAGCCGAGCCGGTGCGAAGGGGCCGGGCTCTGGGGGCCCGGCCGCTCGCCGGGGGGTCAGCGGGCCTGGGCGCGGGCGTTGTAATGCTCTTGCAGTCGGCGGAGCATGATGCGGCAGTACTCGGCCAGTGGGCGGTGCTGGTCTTCGTCGATGACCAGAGCGACGGTGTGGACGCCGTCGTCTCCCGGTATGGCGGCGCGGGGCTGGGAGGCGCGCAGGTTGGGCCAGTAGCGGCCGTGGGCGAAGCCGGAGGCCGCCCGCCAGGCGGCGCCCACCTTGACCGCGGTGAGTCCTGCCGTGGGGGCGGCGGTGAGCAGGATCTGGTGGGTCCTGGGTGCGGTGAGCGGGGCCAGGGCGAGGTGGTCGGCGATGGCGCGGATCTCTGCCCGGCGCTGTGCTCCGGTCATGCCGCCGCCGGACGGGGTGTGGCCGGTGTCGAGTTCGTGCTGGTGGCGGTTGCGCATGTCTTCGTCCCACAGGGACAGTGCGCGGCGCCGTCGTTCGGCCCGGCTGGCGCCGTCGAGGAGCCACAGGCCGGTGGCGAAGTTCTCCAGGGCGCCGCGCAGCAGGGTCCAGGGGCTGGTGGGGTCGACCTCGCCGGCCACGGTCAGGCGGCGGAGTGCGTCGGCGTGGGCCAGGCCTGCGGTGTAGGAGGTGCGGATCAGGTGGGAGGCGGCGTAGGGGCCCAGTGGTGCGTCGTCGGTGGCGAGGCTGCTGGCCGGGGCGGGGGCGGGCAGTGGCCGGTAGGCGCCGTCGGCGCGGGCCTGCTCGACCTCGCCGAAGAGGGGCAGGAGGTAGGCGCCGTTGAAGGCCTGCGTGCTCATGCCTGCACGGTAGAACGCGGGCTCGGGCAGCAGGTAGCCATTTCTGGCGGTGCAGGAACATTCCCGGGAGCCGAGCAGCCCCGGGCATCCCAGCGCAAGCGGTGTGTCTGGCGACGGGGACAATATGGTCGTGCCGTTGACCGGAGAGAAGTACAGCCAGTTGAGCCACTCGGTGCCCACCGCTGATGGTGAGGAGTACGGGCGGTGGGTCGCCTGCGACGAATCAGGATGGGACGGAGAGCAGCTGGTCGGCCGGGAGCGTCGCTTCCTGGTCTTCGCTTCGGTCGCTGTCGACGACCGCGAAGCTGCCGAACTCGTGCAGATGCTGCGGGAGCGGGCCCGTGTCCGACAGGCAGGAGAGCTGAAGTTCCGTCTCTTTAAGGACGATCCGCAGCGGTGGTCCCTGCTTGAGGAGGCGTGGAGACCAGGCGGTGCGCTCCATGACCGCTGCTCGGTGTACGTAGTCGACAAGGAGTACGCCGCGGCGGCGAAGGTGATCGACCTGCTGCTGGAGGAGAAGGAGCATGCCGAGGGCAAAAACCTGTATGCCGGCGGTCAGGCCCGTGGCTTGGCGCGCATCCTGGCGGTCGAGGGGCCTCGGGCGCTGCGCGGCTCCCTCTTCGAAGAGGTGATGTCCTCGTTTGTGGCTCTGGCCTCCCAGCGGGGTGTGAGCCGGCGGGAAGCCGCGACGCAGGCGTTCTTCGCTGTGATCGACCGGGCTTGGGCGGCCTCGACACGCAAGGCCGTCACCGAGCTGCTGGCGCGGCTGCGGGACACCCGGGCCTACGCCGCGGCTCTCCATGACGGGGACGTGGAGTTTCCCCTGTTGGAGATGCTCATTCCTGCGGTGAGCCAGACGGCCCGCCGATGGGGTCACCGCCTGGGCCGTGTCAGTCTGCTCACCGATGAGCAGCGCATGCTTACCGATGCGGCTCTGCGCACGGTGCGGCTCTACGCCCGCAGCCCCGTCGGGATGACTCTGCTGACGCGGGAACGGGGCGTCGACGCCGCCGCTGTTGTCCGCGGCTCCAGTACCGGCCATCCCTCTGTCCAGCTCGCCGACCTGCTTGCGGGTGCGGCCGCGGCCGTGACCGAACGCCACGCAGGCCGTGTCTCCCCTGTCGCCGAGAGCCTGTGGCCCGTCATCGTGCCCTTCGTCGACAAGTACTCGCTGATGCCCTACACCGACCCCGCCGCCCGGCTGCGCACGGTGTGCGAGCCGGCCGCGCGCCGCTGACTGAACGGGCAGTCCGGTACGGGGAATGCTTAGCGGTCGGGTAGGAGCACGGACGAACCCCCTGTCGCCTGCGGCCGACGCTCCAGCCGACCGCCTTCATCCTGGCCAAGGACCTGTACGGGAAGCGGCAGCGTCATGAGGGACGGCTACCCCGCGAGGTTTCCTGCAGTGCTGGAGAAGGGGCGTGGCTCTCTAGAGGCAGCGCCGCTGTGGATCCACGCGGTTGAGCTGCGCTGCCGGGCACCCGGCACAAGGACCTCGGAAAGGGACCACGTACGTGAACACCAATCTGCCTGCCCCCGGCGGAGGCGGCAGCCCTCGCCTGTCCGTGCTGCTGCTGGTAGCGGCCGCCGGCGTCACAGCCGCGCAGAGCGAGGCATGGGCGAGCGCCCTGGGAACTGCGCTCACCCTGTACTCCGTCTTGACCGTCGGCAGCCAGGACCGGAGGAATTGACCATGCCCCGCACAAAGCCGTCCCCTGCCCACGAAGCTCTGGTCGGAGCCATCAAGGAACAGGGGGGCAGGGCCACCACGACGCAGGTGGAGCGCTGGCAGCAACAGGGCTGGCTCCCCAGGGCCTCGGCCTGGTTCGAGCCCGACTCCCCCACGATTCGGCCCCTCATCCTCCTCGGGCCCTGTGGCTGGCGAGCACCGCGCGGCCCGGCCGCAGCATCGGGTGGGTCGGATGGTTCTTCTGGGCAGTCGACGACACCCCGGACAGCGCCCAGCGGTTGCGCAGGGCCCTGGTCGCGACTCTGAAGCGGCCGCTGACGCAGGCGGGAATCGAGAAGATCCCCACCGGAGATTCCGACCGGGCCTTCCAGGCCCGACAGGACGCCGCCCGGGAGATGCTGCCGAACCGTCGTGTGCCCCGGCGCGACCTGGAAGCAACTTTGCGTGCCCACGCCGCCGAGGTCGGGTTCGAACTGCCCCACCCGCCGGCGACCGCCCTTGCGAACATCTCCCACTGGGCCCTGCAGGAAGCCGGAGCCCGGCTGCTTCTCGGTGGCGCCGCCGACCTCGGGATCGAGGGACTGCTGGGAGCGTTGGAGCAGGCCATGCCGGACCACACCGGGGCGCTGGAGCACCTTCGTGAAGTGCACCGGCAAGCCGAACTCACCGGAACCGACCTGCTGGCACAGTCTCCCTGGGCTCAGGGCATTCTCGGCATGGTGCGCACCGTCGAGACGGCCGACGACCACGACCTGTGCCACGCCGCGCACATCTGCACGAGGGCAAGCGGTGTCCTGGAGGTAGCGATGAGGTGCACCCCGGAGAAGCCGGAGATTTACGCCTATCTGACCGCGGATGAGATGTGGCAGGGCTGGGCGGTTGTCGGTGGCATCCTCCCAGAAGAGGGGGCACCCAGCCTGGCCGCCGTCGCCCTCAACACCTACCAGTACCTCGCCGATCCAGAATGGGCGGCGGAATTGGACCGCTACCTGTCGTTCATGTGCAGCTTGCTCGTCGCGTTTGGGTACACAGGCTCCCCTGGAGACGGGACGCAGTGCTAAGAGCAGCGGATGGCGAGTCGGCTTCCCCGGGGATGCTGGCGAAGCGACAAGCCTGACCTGGACGGCCTCCTCGGCGACCTGCACATCCGGCGCCTCCTGAGCTTGCTCCAGCTCCACCGCCGCCAGGACCCGCTGCCCGTCCGTACCCATCCCGCCGGAGACGGCTTCGATAGGGTCGGTGTCCCTGGGCCCCCGCCGGGCCGGGTTGGCTCATGAGAGAGACTGAGTCGCCCGGCGGCGTGCCCTGTGTCCGGCCGATGCTGCCGCCGCCGGGTACCGCGATCGGCCGGCCTGGCCGGCTCATCTGCGCACGAACAGCGGGAGCCGCGCCGTCCTCATCCGGTGTATCGCCGTCCCGGCGGGAGGGGATGCTGTCCTCGGGCCACACGGGAGGGGGCTGATGGGGTACACCGCCGTGCATGCGCGCTGGGGCCGGCTGGATGCGTCGCTGGACGATCTCGGGTGCGGCCGGTCCTGGGCGGACGTCCACCGCGTGAAAGGGCTGGAGCTGGCGTGTCCGGAGTGCCGGGGGAAAGTGTTCGCGCGCATCTCCCCCCACCGTGCCAGGCACTTCTACCACCAGGTGCGGCCGCGCGACTGCGCGCTGGCGAACGAGTCGCCGGAGCATCACCTGCTGAAGCTGGAGCTGGCCACCGCCGCCCGGGCGGCAGGCTTCAGAGCTGAGCTGGAGGTCGGCAACGAGGCCCGGACCTGGCGTGCCGACGTGCTGGTCTTTGATGAGCAGGACCGGCCGTTCATGGCGCTGGAGGCGCAGTTGTCGCCCATGACGCCGCAGGATGCGCGGATGCGGACGGACCGCTACGCAGTCGACGGTGTGGCGGTGTGCTGGGTGGCGATGGAGAAGCGGCCGTGGGAGCGCGGCGTGCCCTCCCTGCGGTTAGCGCCCCCCAGGAACCGCGGGGACGCATGGACGGTGCGCTATGGCATGGCGCGCTACACCTGGGCAACGCCACACACGGTGAAGACGAAAGCGGCGTGGACCCACATCAGCTGCTCCCTGGACGATGCGATCCGGTGGATTCTCCAGGGACGGGTCCATGCCCATACCGGCCCGGACGGCACGGTGTGGTGGACCGCCCACTCCTACGTCCAACTGGCCATCGCCCGGGCCCGGCTGGAGGCCGATGCCGAAGCCGTCATGCAGCAGGCCGCGGCCGAGCAACGCCGACAGGCCGCACAGAAGCGGGCCGCTGCCACCGAACGGGCCCGACTGGCCGCCGAGGAACGCAGACTGGCTGCCGAGGACCGTCGGCTGGCCGCTGCGGAACAGGCGCACGAGGAGCAGCAGGCGGAGCAGGAGCGGCTGACGGCCTTCTTCGAGCACGCGGGCATCAAGGCTGCGCTGTGGCCAGCGTTCATGGAGTTGGTCTCCTCCGCCTCCGGCAAGGCGGTCACGTGCGGTGAGCAGAGCCCCGCCCATGGCAACGGGCTGCTCCTCTACAGCCGGCCGCGCACGGGGGCCGCGTTCCAGCTGGCCGGTGTGGCGTGCCCGGACCCCTCAGCGCTCGCCCGGTGGCCTGCGGACCTGACCATCCTGGTCCCCGGCCGGGACTGGCTGTTGCGTCTCGAGGAGGCCGCTCAGAGCCCGCTGAAAGTCGCCGTCCTGAACCCGGTCACCAAGCACTGCGCCTACGAACGGGTCGGCCCCCGGACCAGACGCTGACGCGAAGCCCATCAGGTTCGGGCGGGTGAGCTCCTATCGACCGCAGAGGCGGGGTGCGGCGGGTCCGGTGCCGGTGATGGCCTACCCGGTCGGGTGAAGGTGCCAGCGGGCGGGAACTTGCGGGAGCACGGCCGCGTCGTGCCGGGCATGAAGCCGATCAGCGAAGCGCACGTGGCGCAGCCGGGCCCGGCCGTCGTCGACGTCGCAGCATACGACGAGCAGACCGCGTTCGCCGTTCAGGCGCTGCTTGCCGGGCGCTGAGCGACCGCGCCGGCAGACCGCACGGTTCGAGTGCCGGGCGAGCCGGGTGTACGGCTGCGCTGTTATCTCGGCGTCCGTCAGGAACTCGAATCACATCGGTGAGACCCGAAGTCGGCTGCGGGCGTCTTCGGGGCTCGACGGTGGAGCTGCTTACGAGGCCGGCTCGTACGGCACGTTCTGCGACGGGCAGTGGCGGGCCAGCTCGTGCAGGGCCGCCAGCTCGAGTTCGTCCGCGGTCAGGCTCCAGCGGAGCTTGGTGGCCACCCACTCCGCGGCGTAGCGGCAGTGCGCGTCGGCCGCGGGCGGGAGCCACAGCACGCGGGCGCCGAGGGAACCAACGGCGCGACCGCACCGCCTGGCGCAGCCGGGCCCGTTGCACGTTCCGCGTACCGTACGACCCCGGCGCGCGCCTCGTGGACCGGGTCCGCGAGGCGGCGGGGTCTGCGGGAGCGGCTACGCCAGGACGGCCGGGGTGGCGTTCTCGGCCGTCCAGTCTCCGTCGAAGAGCGCGGCAACCAGACGGACATGGTCGTCGGGGAGCTGGCCGGTGCGGTGTTTGGTGCGGGTTTTGGCGAGCCAGGCGCCGAGGTTGACGGTGTCGCCGTCGACGCGGATGGTCTCGCGGGCGGCGGGGGCGCGGCCTTCGCGGTGGAGGAAGAGTTCCAGGAGCTGGACGGTCTGTTCGAAGGTGCGGCGGGCCCGGCGGGCGGGGGTGAGCGGGCTGTTCTCGGGGGTGAGGCCGAGGGCGGTCATCAGCTGCTGCTGGCCGTCGGCGAGGGCCGACCAGGTGGTGAGCTGGCGGGCCAGCCAGGAGCCGATCTTCACGCCGCCGAGCTGGGTGTCGCGAGTCAAGGTGGCGGGGTCGGCTCCGGAGGCGAGGTGGGCGCGCAGCAGGTGGTACTTGCGGTGCCAGTCCGCGCCGTGGGACAGGCGCCAGTCGGGTGCGAGGGTGCTCAGGGCGTCGGCGCGGGCCTGATCGAGCTGGTTCTTGGCCGCGAGGTGGCGTTGTTCGGCGAGCCATGCGCCCACGGGGGTGGTGGCGGGTGCGGCGAGGTGGCCGTGGGTGCGCAGGTAGTCGGCGGCGGCGGTCAGGCGGGCGCGCCAGGCTGCGTCGTGCTTGTCCCAGATCATGCCCAGCGCGTCGAGTTCGGCGATCCAGTCCGGTTCGAGGCGGCCGGCCTTCGCAGCGTCGCGCATGGTGGTGATGAAGGTGCCCAGGGTGTAGCCGGCGGGGTCGGTGTAGTCGGCGGGGACGTCGAGGTGGCCCATTTCGTCGCGGTAGGACTGGGCGGCGGCGAGTCCGAGGCGCCGGGAACGGGAGACGGCCGCCTCGCGGGGGTCGAAGGAGGCCAAATCCATGGCGCGGGCGATGCGCTCGGGGTGGACGGTGAAGTCGAAGTGCCAGCGGCGTTCGATGACGTCGCTGGTCTCCCTGGGGAGACGGTTGGCCTTGTCGGGCAGGCGCTCGAGGATGCGGTGGTCGTGGCTGGCCAGCGCGCAGGCGATGGCCCACACCGGCTCGTAGGCGGTACCGAGGATGTTCTCGCCGTCGGCGCCGGGCGGGACGTAGACGGGGACGATCAGTGAGGCGGTCTTGCCGGACACGTCCAGGCGCAGGGCGCGGCCGAGGGCCTGGACGCAGCGGATGACGCTGCGGGTGGGGTCTGCGAAGACGATGGCATCCACGCTGGGGATGTCGACGCCTTCGGCGATCAGGCGGGAGTTGGCGAGGATCGCGCAGTCGGCGGCGGCGAAGGCGGCGAAGGTGTCGGCGCGTTGGGCGGGGGTGTGCTCGCCGTGGGCGAAGAACAGCTTGGGGGTGATGTCCGGGACGAGGCCGGGGTCGGTGCGGGCCAGCAGGCGCAGGGTGTGCGGGAGTTCGCGGGCGAAGCGGCGGGCGTCGGAGACGAGGTTGAAGTAGACCAGGACCTTGCTCAGGCCGTGTTCGGTCATGGCGCGCAGGACAGACAGGTGCAGGGCGGTGGTGCGCAGCGCGCTGTCCTGCTCATCACCGTCGCCGGGAGGGGTGGTGGCGGGGGCGGTCAGGTTCAGGCGGCGGCGCAGGTCGGCGTCGGTGAGGGTGGGCACCACGATGCGGTAGTCCGCAGCCCGGCCGTCCTCGACCGCCTGGGCGAGGGGATACTCGAAGATTTTCTTGCCGTAGACGGCCTCGTTGTCCATGGAGTTGGCGAACGCGTCCACGTCCCGTCCCGCGGCGGGGCGGCGGCGTGGGCGGGTGGTGTCGGCGGACTCCGCCAGCTCCGGCGCGGCGAAGATGCGGGGGGTGGCGGTCATGTAGAGGCGGCGGTCCGCGCGGATGCGCTGCGCGTCGTTGACGATGGCCCACTTCTTGTCGGCCCGTCCCGCGATCCGGTGTGCCTCGTCCATGACCGCGAGGTCGAACGGCGGCACCGTATACCCCGTGTTCTGCGTTTCCTCGATCTTGTTCAGGGAGTCGTAGGTGCAGATCACCGTCAAAGCGGGGATCTGGTCCTCGTTCTCCCCGATCACCGACATCAGCCCGCCCAGCGCGTGGGGGTCGGTGGTCGACATGACGCGGGCCGCGACCAGGTCGTCGCGGCCGCTGGTGTCCAGGGAGGAGACGATCACCATGTGCTCCAGGTGTCCGTCGCGGCGCCAGGCCAGCGCGGTCTGCGCGGCCAGGTCCAGGGTGGGGACCACGAACAGCACCAGCCGCGCGCCGAGTCCGTCCGCCGTGCGGATCGACACCAGGGTCTTTCCGGTGCCCGTCGCCGACACGAACAGAGCGCGCGTCCCCGCGCGCCGCAGGTGCCGTACCAGCCGCTCCACCGCCTCGGCCTGGTCGGGAAAGAGCCGCGCACGCTTAGGGCGGCCGGGGCGCGGCAGTTCCACCACAGTCATGACAGCTCTTCTTTCGAGTCAGTGGCTCCAGTAGTCGCGGCGGGGCAGCTCGACCCACACATCGGGCGGCCCGGTCACGGCCCGCCGGTCGGCCAGGCGCAGTCCTGCGAAGGCGCAGGCGTAGGCGACGGCGTGGTGCTGGTAGAGGTAGGCGGCCAGCACCTCCCCGGGACTGTCGTTCTCGTCCGGTCCTCCGCCGGGGTGCAGGTCCGAGCCCTCGATGACTCCATCGCGGGTGATGCTGCCCTGGTTGCCGCTCTTGGGATTGGCGTAGAGGCCGTAGCAGAGGGTGCCGGCGGACAGCCGGGCCAGCACGCCCGGCATCTGCGGCGCGTATCCCCAGGGCTGAGTGACCACACAGCCGCCCGGCACGGACGTCACACCGACGATGTGCAGGCTCTCGTCCATGTCGTACGCGTAGGGCTCCTCCAGCAGCTCATTCAGCACGTCGAGGAGTTCGCCGTCCACCACCGGAGTCGCCTGCAGACGGCGCACCGCCTCGGCCGCGTCGATGCCCGCCACACAGGCCAGGCCCATGCCGTCGTCGTAGAACTCGCCCAGTGCCGTGGTGAGGCGATGGGCCTCCTGCGCTGCCGCCCGCTCGGTGTCGCTCAGGGACACCCCTTCCGGTACCGGGAACAGCTCGGGCGTCGGTCCGGCCAGGCTCAGCCGCCCCGGCGACCAGCCGCCGAGCGAGGGCCGCCAGGGATCGGCCCCGGCGGCGGCGAGGGCTCGTGCGTTGGCCGGCTTGCGGGACAGGACGGCTTCCCACAGTGCCGTCACCCCGTTCTCCAGCGCGTCCACGTCCGCAACCCGGCGGGCAAGTTCCGTAACAGCCTCCGGGGAGCCGAACACCGCTGCCCGATGCAGGGGCCTGCTCCCGTTCCAGCTCTCCGGATCGGCTCCTTGGTCCAGGCGCCGGCGGATGTCGTCGGCATCCGTCCAGTCCCAGCCCATGCCCGCCCAGCCGTCACTCGTTGCCGCCACCGCTCCCCCTCGAACACGTCGCATGCGCTCGCGCCACTTCGACCCGCCCCCGAGCACACGTGCGCTACAGGCCGCTGGCTCCATCGTCCAGGTCCGTTGACCGGACATTATCACCCCGAGCATCGTTCGTACGCTCAATGTACGCGATCCAGTCGCTGTTGGTACGCGATAGGTGCGTTTCAGGGGTAGAGTCGGGGACGGAGGTGTCCCATGTCCGAGTTGTTCGACGCGGTCGACGCGCTGATCGCGTCCCGCTCCCCGCTGCCGCCGCCGGCTGAGCGCAGGCGGCTGCGCCAGGCGCACGCGCTCACCCTGGACGAGGTGGCCTCCGCCCTGGGCGTGCGGCGGGCGACCGTCGGCGGCTGGGAGTCGGGCAAGACCGAGCCCCGGCCGCCGGAGCGGGAGGCGTACGCGCGCCTGCTGGAGCAGCTCGCCACGCTCTACCCCGCCCCCCGGAGCACCGGCGCCCCGCAGGAGGACACGGACACCGCAGCGTCCCCAGCGCAGACGCGGCTCACGGGCGGGGCAGCGGAAGCTACTGCCACGGCGGAGGCCGAGGAGCCCCCGGCCGCTCCCCCAGCGCCCGCTCGGCACGCGGCAGCGACACAGCGGCCGGTGCCGCGTGCCGAGCGGGCGCCGCAGAGCTCGCGGCGCCCCACTGCGAGGAAGGCCGCCCCGGCGAACACGCCCGCGCCCGGCGGTGCCTACGCGCACGGTCCGCTACTCGTCCTCGACGCCGACTCCGAGCGGAATGTGACGGGCTACGGCGTCGGCGGTCTGATCCTGGACGTGCCCGCCAAGTCGCTGCCCGCGCTGGTGGAGTGGACGCTCACCGAGGCGCGGCTGGGGTCGCAGAGGCTGCACGGCTCGGGCAAGGACGGCGACCCGCTGCTGGTGCTCACCGAGGCGGCGTGCGAGCGCTACGGCCTGCCCGCCGCCTTGTCCGAGGCCGAGCGGCTTGCCGGGCGGCTCCCGGAAGGACACAAGGTCATCAAGCAGCTGAAGCGCGCCGACTGGCAGCTCACCAAGCGCGGGCTGGGGCCGTGGGCGCGGATCTACCGCCCCGTCCAGGGCGGCCGCAGGCAGTGCGTGCAGCTGTGCATCCCCTCCTGGCGCGCCCTGGACGACCGCTCCTGGGGCCATGCCGCGCAGCTGCCGCCGCCAGAACTGGCCCGGGTGCTGGGCGTGTACGCGGCCCGGGTGATGACGCCGGTGGGCTCCACTGCCGTGACGGGGCTGCAGCTGATGAGCGCGCTCAACCCGCCGACCCGCGCGAGCGAGCCGGATGAGAACGGCCAGCGCCACCGCGAGCACCGGCCCGGTTCGCTGGGAACGGAGCCGCTTGACCCGGCGCCGTGCGAGGCGACCGACGGACACCCCGTCCTGGCCCATCTGCCCCGCTTCCACGTGCGCGGCCCCGGCGAGCGGCTGTTCGAGGAGGCCTACGACTGGGCGCGTGACCTCACCGACGCCGAGTGCATGCAGCAGCACCTGGTCGGCCTGGATGTGAACCTGGCCTTCGGTGCGGCCGCCAACGGTGCGGTCGTCGGGCTGTCATCGCCGCCCGAGCACGTCAACCGCCCGGTCTTCGACCCAGCGGTGCCCGGTTCCTGGCTGGTCGACCTCTCCCACGTCGATCTGTCCCGGGTGAAGGTCGGCAAGCAGCGGCGCGACCTCGATGGCGCGCTGCTGCCCAGCCCGTTCACGCCGAGCGGCCAGCGCCCGACCGGTCCGGCCTGGTATGCCACGCCCACCGTGGCCTACGCCGTCGAGCTCGGCTACGACGTCACCCCCGTCGAGGCCTGGCTGCGCCGGGAGAGCGGCCGGTTCCTGGACGGCTGGTACAAGCGGCTGCGCGATGCCTACGTCGCCACCATGGCGGACCTCGGCGTCACGGAGAAGCTGTCCCCGCACCACTTCCTTCAGGCGATGGACGGCTACAAGAGCCGCGATCCGGAGCTGGGGATCGTGGTGGACGCGGTCAAGATGACCGTCAAGGGCGGCATCGGCAAGCTGCAGGAGAAGGCACGCGGCGGCGGCTGGAAGCCGGGACAGCCCTGGCCCGCTCTCGCCCGCCCGACGTGGCGCCCGGACATCCGCGCTACCGTCATCTCCCGGGCCCGGATCAACATGCACCGCAAGATGCTCAACCTGGCCGCGGCCACCGGCCGGTACCCGGTTGCGGTCCTCTCCGACTGCGCCGTGTACGCGGCCGACGGGCCCAGCCCCCTGGACGTGCTGCCCTACGGCGCCGACGGCAAGACCGTGCCGGGCTCGTTCCGGCTCGGCGTCTCGCCCGGGATGGTCAAGCACGAGGGCACCCAGAGCGTGCTGTGGGGGGCGGACGTGCTCGAGCAGCTCAGCGCCGACGGCCATGTCGCCAACCTCGCCCGCTACATCAAGACCGGCGAGGTCACCGCCAAGGACACCGGAGAATAGGGAGCGTTACAGGCGATGGTCACGGTCGGGGAAGAACTCGACAAGGCGCTACAGGGGGCGTTCACGCGGCCCGTTCCCAAGTCCGCCGGGGCGCAGATGCGGTACCTGGTCAGGCAGCACCAGCGCAGCACCCGGCGCGTGGCTGAGCTGCTCGGCATCAGCCAGCGCACCGTCGAACGTTATGTGAAGAACCAGATCAAAAAGCCCCGGCCGGAGCTCGCCGACCGGCTGGAGCGTGAGGTCCGCGCACGCTGGCAGCCGCAGATCAGGGCGAAGGCGAAACAGGCCGCGGCCACCACGAGCGGCATCATGATCGATGTGCAGGCGAGGTTCGGCTACACCGCCGCCGTCGGCAGCACCGACCAGGCCCGCGTACGTCACCTCACCCTCGCCCTGCCGCCCCGGCACGCCGCCCGCCTCCTTCAAGCCCAGGAAGCAGGCGTCGACGAGGACGACCTCCGCGAGATCGCTGCCGAGGCGTTGGGTGAGGTGTACTTCCGCGACGGCGGCCGCCGTGCCCACGGCCTCGAAGTGGAACTCAAGGACATCGTCGACCTGCAGTTCGAGCTGTAGGCGGTCAGTGCGCCGGGCAGGAAGCAGGACAGGGCGTCAGGGGAGAGCTGTGAGAGCAGGAGCGTTACGGACCGTGCCGCTGGCCGGGGAGCTGACCTCGTCACTGATCAGCCGGGCCGCAGACCGCTACGGCCTGCCGGCCGCCGGCGTGCTGCGGCTGTGGACGTGCCGCAACTCCCCCGCCCGGAACGACGGCGGCGGTGTGCGGGCCGATGCGGAGATCGTGCTCAACGAAGCCGGGCGGGGTGTGCTCGCCGAGCTGTGCGGAGTCGAACCGGCGGTGCTGGCGCGTGCTCTGCCCGCGTTCACCGTGGATGATCCCAAGATCGGCACCGGCCGGGAGGCCGCCCTGGCGCAGGCGCGGTGGCGGGCGGCGAGCGCGGTGGCGGGCGAAGCGGCGTTCGCCTGCCGGTCGTGCACCGCGCGGCGGACCGGGCAGACGGTGCGGGCGGTGCGGTATCTGCCGCGCTGGGAGCGGGTGTGTGTCCGGCACGGGCGGTGGCTGCTGGACGCGGACGCCGACCAGCCGCTGGAACACCTCGACCTGCGCGGCGTCCCGGAGGTGGCTGCGGCACAGCGGCGGTGGGCAGGGGTGGCGCGCCGTGCGGTGCGGGCCGGGGTGGTCCCGGAGCAGGCGTTCACGGTGGCGTATGCGGTGGTGGCCCGCTGGTGGGATGAGGCTCTGCACTGGGAGCAGGAGGAGATCTGGCCGCACAGGCTGCACCGGGTGGCGGGCGGCAACGCGGGACCGCGACTTGGGTGGTGGCGGATCGTGGGCCGGGATCCGGTCATCTTCCCGGAGGTGGTGGCCGTGGCCGACGCGCTGCTGGACCCGGCCATGACCGAGCTGGTGTGGAGGGACAGCGGCGCCGGGCGGCCGCGGCCGCTGCCCGCCGACGGGGCGTTCTGCCGCCGGCTGGGTGAGCGGGTGGGACGGGGCTGGCTGGGCCCGCTGTCGGCGGTGGACTACGGCGGACCGCTGCTCACCTGGATGGGCGCTGTCATCCGCCAGCGGCGCGGTGAAGGCGGGCCGCCCGGGTGGAGGGACGATCCATGGCGGCTGAAGCGGAAAGAGCAGCCCGCCACGATGGCCGGCCAGCTGCGCGTTATGGCGGCCGAGCAGCAGGCGTGCGGCTCGGGCACCCGGTGGCGGGCCACAGTGAGCGCCGAACACCGTTTCCAGATCGAGCAGATGATCGGCGAAGCCCAGGAGCAGCTGGTGCAGCTGGTGCAGCTGGTGCAGCTGGTGCAGCTGGTGCAGCTGCGGGGCGTACACAGCGGCACCACCGCCGAGGTGGCACGCACACTGCTGGAGCACCTCAGCCGCAGTGCCGCGTTGATCGACCAGGCCTTGGTGGACACCGCCGCCGCAGCCGTCTTTGCGGGGGTGGCGGTGGAGGAGGTGTCGGCGTGGTCCCGCTTGCCCGTCCAGGAGCTGGCGGAGCTCGTGTCAGAGGGCCCGGATCAGGACTGACGCACGCAGCGGCCGGTGTGCCGTCTCTCAGCCGCTGCACGCCGCAGCCCGGACGCAGGGCGGATCCGGCCGGGTTCCCCCCTGGGGGTGCGCGGTGCCCGCTTCGCGAAAAGCGAAGGCGTGCGGCCACTACGCTGAGGTGGGGCCGCGGGTAGGCGGCGGCCTGGGGACCGGCGCCGAGGGAGCACGTTGAGCACTCAAACGGGTCCGGCGGCAGCGGGGGCGGACCTTGCCCAGCTGGCGCTCGACTTCCACCACACCCACCAGTTGCTGGACCCTGCCGCGCAGGGAGTGCAGGAGTGGCAGGTGCGCATCACCGCGGCCGGCACACCAGTGGGAAGCCTGACGGCCGTAAGGGGCCTGTACTGGAAGTCCGACAATCTGCGCGAGCGGATGGCCGACGAGCAGTCCTTCCCCGCCCTGGTGGCCGCCCAGCTCCTGGACGAGGACGGCCGGTTCACCTACGAGTTCGAGGAGTTCATCGAGTCGGCCTCCAGCGTTCTCGTCGTCGACCGGCTGCACGTGGAGGAAGCCTTCGCCGACCCTGTGGTCGTCGCGGGGGTGGTGGCTTCTGTCATCGACCGGCTGACGGACAACTACTTCGCCGTGGTCCTGCCCGCCAAGAACGCCTGCACGGACGCGGGTTCCGCCCTGCTCGCCGAGGCCGGCACGCTGCTGAGCGCCCAGGAGTTCTCCGACGAACTGCAGATCATCGACAATGCCCTGGCCGCTCCCGAAGAGGCCGCGCAGCGCGTGCGCAGCCGTCTGCGCTCCCTCGCCCGCCACGGCCAGCCGGCGGCGTGGAACGAAGACGACGACGAGGACGGCTGGGACGAGGACGGCGAGGAGGACGAGCTCACCGCGCGGACGGCTGCGGTGCTGCGGGTGGCGCTCGAGGAGCTGTCCGCGCAGATCTGGCAGGACGTCGCCGACGTGGGGGACGCGTCTGTTGGGCGCGGCGAGGGCCGTGTCCTTGGCTCGCTGCCGCCGATCACCTTTCACCAGGACCAGCAGTGGCGGCGGCAGATGGCCCGGTGCTTCGACGACCTGGCCGCCGAACTCGCCGAGACGCACGCCGTGCGCCCGCTGTGCACCGGCGAGGAGATGGCCCTGCACCTGGGTATCGACCGGGCCAAGTCGCTGACGCGGAACCGGCCGCGCCTGGTCGCGGAAACAGTGGAGGGTCTGGGCGAAGACCGCCGCGACTTCGACTGGGACTGGTGCTCGACCGTCCTGTTCGAGGACCACGACGTGCTGATGCTGTTCGACGCCTCCCTGGACGGGATCGAGGACACCGGCAACGAGATCAACCAGGCCCTCGGACTTGCCAACCTGGCCGCTGCGGACTGGTTCGTTCCCTTCCGCCCCAGTCAGGCCCGCGATCCCGACCGCGGCTTCCGCCACTCCTGACCCCGACCGCCGGAAGGTCCCGGGCTGCAAAGGGGCAGCATGAAAGCCGCAGACTGAAGTCTTTCCTTGGCGGGCCGACTCTCAGCCAGAGGCGGGCCCAAGACGGCTACGCTCAGGCTGCTGATGCGGCCGGGCGGGGGAAGTGGGGAGCAGTGGCCAAACGCGATCTGTGGGTACGCGTCGGGGACGACCTGGTGCGCGGTGACACCGTCGTGGGCGTCACCGTGAGCGATCCGCACTACCACCACGAGACGTTCAAGCTCATGCTGAAGGTCACGGGGCACCGCGACCACCTGTGGCTCGACTCCGGTGTCCGCGACGACGACCAGGGGGCGGGGCGCGAGCAGGTCAACGCGTTCGCAGACGCCTTCGTCGACACGCTCGCGCGCGGTGCGGCGATGCCGTCCGGCGCCCTGATCCGGTTCGGTTCCGGCGAAGACGACTCGGGGTGGGTGCTGTCGTCTCTGGGATAGCGGCGAAGCCGATCCGGCGCCTGCTCACCTGGCGGCCCGGGCGGGAAAGTGCAGAGATGTGCACTGACACCAGCGCGCCCCAGGCGGCATCCTGTCCCCCGCACAGGACAACCGGTTCTTGTGGCAAGGCAGTTGGAGTTACTGGCCGGTTCGCCTGCGCGCCGTGTCCGGTGTGACGTTTGTGTGGAGCACGTGATCATCGACAGCAGCCAAGACGGCTTACCTGCCGTCGCGGGCAGGGCCTGCCGGGTGCCGCAACCGGGTGCGGTGGAGGCAGAGTTCACGGGGCCGGACGGCACACTCGTGCAACGCCGATGGGTTGAGGCCGCGGTGGCTGTTCGGTTCGAGCAGCTCCAGCCGGTGGCGGCGTTCCCTGTGGTGCCCGGGCGGCGGTGGGGGCCGGGCTGGTGGTGGTCGGCCACCACCGGCGGGCACATACCGCACGGGTCGCAGGCGATGTGCATGCAGCTGATGCTTTTGGACCGTGATCCGCAGGTGGTGGGGTTGTCGGCGCGGCCGGTGCGGCTGATCTGGCGTGATCCCGGCAGCGGGCGGGTCCTGACGTGGGTGCCGCAGGTGTTCATCCGCTACGCCGACGGGCGTGCTCTGCTGGCCGACTGCCCCGCACACGCCGGGCCCACCGGGGACCGTGCCGCGCGGGCGGCCGCGGTGCTGGGGGCGGCGTGTGCGGCGGTGGGGTTCACCTACCGGCGCCTGGTGCCGCCGGAGAAGGTAGTGGCGGCGAACGTGCGGTGGCTGGCCGGCTACCGCCATCCCCGCTACCGCGACGCCGGCGGGCTTGAGCAGGCGGTGCTGGAGGCGTTCGCCGCCCCGCGGGCTTTGATGGCCGGGGCCGTGGCTGCGGGCGAGGTCCTGAGCGCGCTGCCGGTGCTCTACCACGCGCTGTGGGGCGGGCGGCTGGTGGCGGATCTGACGCGGCCGCTGGGCGAGCACACGCTCGTGGCGCCCGGCCCGGCCGCAGGCGACGGGGAGCAGGAGCAGCACGGCAGGTGAGCAGGCACGAGGTAACCGCGCCCGGTGGGCGGTGTGTTGGGGTGGGCGCTCAGGTCCGGTTCGAGGACCGCACCTGGCAGGTGACCGCTCTGGTCGATGGGCGGGTGTATCTGGCCGCCGAGGACGGGGCCACCGGGTGCGTGCTGGCCGCCCGCCTGGTGGCCGCCGACGGCTTCGAGGTCGTCGGCCTGGCCGCCCCGCAGGTTCCGGCCGCCGCTATGTGGGCGGATGTGCCGTTGCCTGCCCGGGAGCGGGCGATGGCCTGGCTGCGGCACATCCGGGAGGTCGAGACCGGGCTGCCCGGCGGCCCCGGCAGCGGCGGCGGGGTGCCGAGGCCTGAGTACGACTCGCAGGCCTTCACGCTCGCCGAGCGGGAGCTCGCCAAGGCGAAGGAGCTTGCGGGGCTGGGCTGGACGAAGGTCAGCCGTCCTACGGTGCAGCGGATGCGGCTGGCCTACCAGCGCCAGGGGCTGCTGGGGCTGGTGGACAAGCGGTCCCTGCGCGCCTCCTCCCCCACCGGGCGGACGGACGAGCGGGTGGTGGCCGCCGTGCTGGAGGCGCTGCGCGTACGTCGCGGCCGCAGGGCGACCACGGTCAAGCAGGTCATCGACCTGGCCGAACAGATCGTGGCGCAGACGCACGGGAAGGGCCGGGTGACGCTGCCGGCCAGGTCGTCGCTGTACCGGCTGGTGAGGATGCTGGCGGATCCGGCCGAGCCGCCTGGTAGCCCGGCGCGCACCGCCACCGGTCCGGACGGGGCAGGCGGCGGGCCGCCTGCACTGCGACCCGCCGAGCGGGTCCATGTCGCCACCGCCCGCCTCGGCGTCGAAGCGGTGGGCGAGGACGGCCGTGCGGTGGCGGTGTCGGTCACCTGCGCACTGGACGGGGCCACCGGCTGCGTGCTGGCCGCCGTGCTGCACCCGCAGCAGGCCGCGCCGGTCGAGCTGTCCGTGCTGCTGGCCGAGATGGCAGTCCCCCGCACGGCGCGGCCCGGGTGGCGGGAGATGCTGCGGGCAGTCCACGAGGCGCTGCCGCTGCCGCTGCGGCTGATGCCCCTGGACGCGCGCATCGAGGCGACCGTGGCGCGTCCGGCGGCCCTGCCCCAGACGCTGGTCTTCGACCCGGCGGCGGCCGCCGTCACTCCCTGGTTCCTGACCGTGTGCGAAAGCCTCGGCGTGAGCCTGGAAGCCGCCCCCGCACGGCGCCGCGGCCTGCACAGTGCCGCTGGGGACAGGGTGAAAACGTTCGCAGGGCTGTTCACCCGGCACTCCGCAGACCTGGCCACCGCGCTGGGTGCTGTGCACCGGCCGGACAGCGCGGGACGGCAGGCGGAGGCGTTCTTCAGTCTGCCGCACCTGCGGGATGTGCTGGACGAGTGGATCACCGCCCGCTGGCACACCCGCCCCCAACAGGCTCTGCGGCACCCGCTGCTGCCCAAGGCGGCCCTGAGTCCACAGGAGATGTGGCGGGTGCTGCTGGGGGTCGCCGGATCGGTACCGGTGCCGCTGGCCGGGCAGGACTTCGCCGAGCTGCTGCCGGTGCAGCACCAGGCGGTCACCGAATCCGGGATCCGCCTGGGCAGGCGCCGCTACGACCATGAGTGTTTGGACGAGCACCGCGGCCGGGCCTGCCCCACCACGGACGGCGGCCGGTGGGAAGTGCGCCACCACCCCTATGACGTCCGGCAGGTCTACATCCGGCTGCCCGACGGACTCCTGCACGAGATCCCCTGGACCGAGCACGCGCACGCCCTGCGCCCGTTCGACGACGCCGTCCGGCGCCGCACCGGGCAGATCATCGCCGACCGGAGCGGCCCGCCCGGGCATCCGGCGTCATCGAGCAACGGGCGGGGGCGGGAGGCCGGTGTGCCGGCGGGCGGCCAGGGCCTGACGGACAGGTCGGCACCGGGCGGTGCTGCCGTGGCACCGGTGCCGGACGGGCCCGGACGGGCGGGTGCCTTCGGAATGTGGGACGCGCAGGCGGAGGCCGAGCAGTGGTGAGCGCACCCGGCCGCCCTAGCCGCCCCGTGGCTGCCGCTGCGAGTGGCAGGCAGGTGAAGCTGGGCGCGTATGTGACGTTCCAGAGCTGTACCTGGCAGGTGGCCGCCGTGGCCGGTGCGTCGGTGACGCTGGTCGACGAGGACGGGCAGACGGCGTCGGTTCTGTCCTCGTTCCTGTTCGCCGACCCCGCCTTCACCGTGGTGGGCTCCCCCAGTGCGGGAGTGCGGCAGTGGGGGCTGCTGGAGTCGGTGCCCGCCCGGGAGCGGGAGCGGGCTCTGGCCTGGCAGCGGCACATCCGCGAGATCGAGACCGGACTGCCCGACGGGCCCGGCAGCACCGGCGTCCCCCGGCCCGAGTACGACCCGCAGCGCACATCGATGGCCGAGCGGGAGCAGGCCAAGGCCGACGAACTCACCCAGCTGGGCTGGCCGCGGGTCAGCCGGGCCACCGTGCGCCGCATGCGCGCCCGCTACCACGGCCAGGGGTTGTGGGGTCTGATCCCGCGCCGCAAACCCTCCAGTGCGACCGGGCAGGCTGATGAGCGGGTGGTGGCCGCGGTGCTGGAGGCACTGCGCCGCCAGCGCGGCCGCTCCAAGGGCACGCTGAAGGGGCTGCGGGAGCTGACCGGGCACATCCTGGCCGACACCCACGGGCCGGGCACGGTGGCACTGCCTGCGCCGTCGACGTTCAACCGGCTGGCGCGGGTGCTGGCCGACCCGCTGGAGCATCCGGGACGTCCGGCCCGCACCGCAACGGCCGCGCCGGTGCGGCCCTTCACACCGACGGTGGCACTGCGGCCGGGCGAGCTGGTGCAGGTCGACACCACCCGCCTGGATGTGATGGCCATCGGCGAGGACGGCCGTGCGGTGCGCCCGGAACTCACGATCGCTCTCGACGTGGCGACCCGGTCGGTGGTGGCGGCCGTGCTGCGCGAGGAGGGCACCAAGGCCGTGGACGCCGCCCTGCTGCTGGCGGAGATGGCCGTCCCCCACCCGGTGCGGCCCGGCTGGGGCGAGCAGCTGCGCATGGCGCACGCCGCCGTCCCCTACGACCGGCTCCTCGCCCTGGACACACGGCTGGAGCAAGCGGCAGCGCGGCCGGTGGTGGTGCCGGAGACGATCGTCATCGACCGCGGGGCCATCTTCGTCTCCACCGCGTTCCTGGCGGCATGCGAGACCCTGGGGGTGAGCGTGCAGCCGGCGCCGCCGCGGTCCCCGGCCGCCAAGGGCGCGGTGGAGAGGACGTTCGGAAGCATCAACTCGTTGTTCGCGCAGCACGTCGCCGGCTACACCGGCTCCCACGTCCTGGCGCGCGGCGAGGTGGTGCAGGACGAAGCCCGGTTCACGGTGGCGCAGTTGCAGGAACTGCTGGACGAATGGATCACCGCGTGCTGGCAGCACCGCCCCACGACGGGCTGCGCCACCCCCTGCTGCCGAAGAAGGCGCTGGCCCCCAACGAGATGTGGGGCGCGCTGCTGGGCGCGTGCGGATACGTGCCGCTGCCGCTGGACGGCGCCGACTACCTGGAACTGCTGCCGGTGCGCTTCCATCCCGTCACCGGCCGCGGCATCCGCATCAACCACCGCACCTACGACCACGCCGTGCTCAACGAGCACCGCGGACGGCCCTGCCCGGCCGGGCCCGGCGGCAGGTGGGAGATTCACCTCAACCCGCACGACGTACGCCAGATCTACATCCGGCTGCCCGACGGACACCTGCACGAGATTCCGTGGATCCACCGCGACCACGTCCACGCCCCGATGAGCGAGACCACCTGGCGCCACATCCGCACCGCCATGAACCAGCGCACAGACCGCGAGAAGCACGAAGTGGCCCTCGCGGAGGCCGCCGACCAGGTCCTGCGCCGCGCCCGGCCCAGCACTGCGGCGCAACCAGCACCGCCCAGGACGATGCCGGGCAGGCACACCGCTCAGGCAGCCCCCCGGCCGGCGGGCGGTCAACCAGCGGTGAGCCGCTACGAGGCTGAGGACAGCCTCGACGCGCTGGAAGCCCGAGCCCGGGCTGAGGCCAGTGACGGCGTCGGCGCCGACGAGCCCGGCACGCTCACGCTGTATGACGCCGAGCAGGAGGCCGAACTGTGGTGACCCGTACCGATCCCCCCGCCCCCGGTACCGGGGAGCCAGCCGCGGGGACGGTGACGACGTTCGACGCCTTCGCCCGCTTCGCCCACGCCGCGCCCCCGACGCCACCACAGCCGGGCCAGGCGCCACGGCCAGTGGAGGAACGCCTGGCCTACCACTCGCAGTTCGTCACCGTGCGCACCCCGGCCATCGAGGCCCTGGCACGCCAGGTACGCACGCTGATGATTCTGGGACGGCACCAGCACGTCACCGCCCGGCCGTCGCTGATCGTCACCGGGCCGGCCACCACCGGCAAGACCACCGCGCTGCTGCAGGTCGGCCGGACCTGCCACCTCGCCCACACCCGCCGCGCCGCCCCGGGCGACGACAGTGTGCCGGTGGCTTATGTGCTGGTGCCGCCCGGCGCCACCGCCAAGACCCTGGCCGGGGAGTTCGCCCGCTACCTCGGCATCCCCGTCACCTCACGCATGACCACCGCGCAGATCACAACGGCTGTCTGCCACACCTACACTGCGGCCGGCGTCAAGCTCGTGCTGATCGACGAGATCCACCGACTCAACCCGCGCACCACATCCGGCGCGGAGGCCGCCGACTGGCTCAAGGACCTCACCGAACGCGTCGGCGCCACGTTCGTCTACGCAGGCATCGACGTCACCGCCAGCGCGGTGTTCACCGGGGTACGCGGCGCGCAACTGGCCGGGCGCGCCTCTCTGATCGACTGCGGGGCACTGCCCGCCCGCGCCGGCGAACGCGAACCGTTCCGCGAGCTGATCGCCGCCCTGGAAGCAGCCCTCGACCTGCGCGCCCACCGCACCGGCAGCCTGCCCAGGCTGGCGTCATACCTGCACGAACGGACCGCCGGGCGCATCGGCAGCCTCTCCCGCCTGATCCGCCAGGCCGCCATCGAAGCCATCCTCAACAGCAGCGAACGCATCACCAGACCGTTGCTGGATTCCATCGCGCTGGACCACCTCGCCGAGGAGCACTACCGGCCCCGCACCCCCGCCCGCCGCGCCCGGCCCAGCAGCCGGTGACCACGCACCCCGCGAGCAGCCCTGCGGTATCAGCCAGCACCATGTGGCCCACCCCGCCCGGCGCGCTGCGTGCGAGGCCGCTGCCCCGCGAAGCCACCGCCTCCTACCTCACCCGCCTCGCAGCCGCCTACCACCTGAGTGCCGCCCAGCTCCTGGACGGCCTGCACATCACCGCCACCGGCACCACGGCGGGCCCGCCCACCAACGAAATCCACCTCAGCAACGAAGCCACCCGCCGCCTGTCCGGCTTCACCCGCATCCCGTCCGCACATCTGGCCCGCGCACTGGCCCGCCAGCCCCCGCCCGCCGCCATCGGCACCGCCCGCGCCGCCATCGCCCGCTGGCAGCCCGCCCATCCCGCGGTGCAGCCGCTGCCTGCGTGCACCGCCTGCACCGCCCACCGCAGCCCGTACAAAGCCATCCCCGCGTGGATCCACCCGGCACCGGACCTGCCCCGGGCCCTCATCTGCACCCGCCACCAGCAAGCCTCAAGCGACCCCAGACAGCGCACCCCCCTCGATATCCGCTCCCTGCCCGAACTCGCCCATGCCCGCCTCACCGCCCGCCGCCCGCCCACGGCGGCCTCTCTCAGCTGGGCATCAACGATCACCACGCGCTGGTACGACCACCACCAGCACCTCCACAGCCGCTGGCACACCCGCCTACGCCAACTCACCACCGCCAACCCCCACCTCGCCCCAGGCCCGGCCTCCCCCACACTGACCTGCCGGAACCTGATCACCTACCCCGAGACCCTCACCCTCGCCACCACCCTCGACCGCCTGCCCCCACGCCCCCTGGCACGCACCCAGCAGACCGCCTTCCTCCACGACCTGGCCAGCCGCCTACAACTGCCCCGCCTCGCACCCGCCGACCACGACCTGCTCTGGCAACGCCTGACCACCGGCTGAACCACCACACACCCCTCGCCGCCCCAGCCCTCACACGACCGGCCAGCACCCGTACCTATAGACGCGCCAACCACACTGCGCAAAAACCGCTGCCCCACTCAGCTCACTGCGCAGCACCAAACAGCCAGCTCAGCCCACATATCCGCCGGGGCCGTACACGCGACTCCGCGTAAACCTCGCCCACGGAACAGATCTACCGCCCAGTACAGCTGAGCAATGCCAGGCCACAACCAAGATCAATAAACAAACAAGTCAGCTACGCCACATCTGCCACACCTACACCGCCGCGGGCGTCCAGCTCGTCCTCATCGACGAAATCCACCGCCTCAACCCCCGCACCACCACCGGCGCCCAAACCGCCGACCTCATCAAAGACCTCACCGAGCGCCTAGCCGCCACCTTCGTCTACGCAGGCATCAACGTCACCGACACCCCCCTGTTCAGCGGCACCCGCGGCGCCCAACTCGCCGGCCGCGCCACTCTCATCACCTGCGGCCCCCTCCCCGCCCGCCACGGCACCCGCCAGCCCTTCCGCGACGTCATCACCGACATCGAAAGCGCCCTCGACCTCCAGCAGCACAAATCCGGAACCCTCCCGGCCCACGCCGCCTACCTCCACCAACGCACCGCCGGCCCCATCGGATCCCTCACCCGACTCATCCGCCAAGCGGCCATCACCGCCATCACCGCCATCACCGCCATCACCGACGGCACCGAACGCATCACCAAAACCACCCTCGACGCCGTACAACTCGACCACCTCGCCGAACAACACAGACGCCCCACCCGCAACCGCTAACCCCACCCACCGAACAACCAAAACAACGCTGACCAGCAAAAACACCAACCGAGTCTTTACACGCTAGAACTGCCTACAACCCACCCCAGCCTCACTCCACACACACCACATAACCCCAGCTCAAACCCCCACCCACCCCGCCCCAACCACCCACCCGACTTCTCAGCGAACCCACAACACCCCAGGCCAACAAACACTCGGCCCACCAACAAACCCCCCTCCGAGCGTTACGTCCTCACTGCCGAACCTGCCGGCGCTGATGACGAGGTCGTCCAGGTCCGGCAGGGTGTCACCGCTCTGGATCGCCTCGATGAGCTGGTCGTAGAGCGGGTCGGCGGGGGATGCCTCGGCATCGGCCAAGCGCGGCTGCAGAACGAGAGCGCCAGCGAGGGGGCTCGACTGGAACATCCGCAGCTCGGCCCTGTCCCCGCTGGGCAGCGTCTTGGGGAACTTGGCGCGTATATGTTTGGCCGCCTCGGGGCCGAGGGCGGTGGCGGCGACGAGCTCGCCGAGCGGGTCGTCCTTGAACTGCTTGACGAGCGCGGTGCGAGCCTGGCCGGTAGGGGGCTGAATCGGCTGCAGGCGATCCAGGAGCCCGTACGGGTCGTCGGCGGGTGGCGGGCTGAAGATCTGTGCCATCGAGGTCCTGCCAGCCGGCTCCGCAGCAAGGGCGGCGGGGGCGGCAGCGGGTACGGGAGTACGCGGCTGCGGCCCCAGGCCTGGATGGCAGGCAGGAGTCCGACAAGAACGACACGATGCCGGAGGCGGTCGGTCGTCTGTTCCCGCTCGAAGCACCGCGCACCCGTTCCGGATGCCGGTCTGGCAGCGGAAACGGCTTCACACGCCGGCCGTGACCGAGGCGTGGGAGAGCGTGCGGAACTACCCGGGCGGGCAGTCGCATAACTATTGAAACCGCCAGAAAGGACCACCCGAACCTCTGTTCGGGATTTGCCCGGAAAAGTACCCCTGTTGTCTCGTCGCGACCTCGGCCGACCGCGTAAGGGCCGGGACCCCGGAGCCGGGTATACGGCGAGGCGCAGCGGCTGCCCACAGAGGGACCTGACACCGGACCGCTCGCGCCTCATCATCGAAGTCGACGGGGCGTCTCGGAGCGGCCGGTCGTGCGGGCTCCGGGGCGGCCTGGGGGCGGGAGCGGCAGCCGTCGGGGGCGCGGCCGACCTGGCGGGCCACGGTCTGAATCTCGCTGCTCGTGTAGGCAGTGCGCATGCCGGAGGGTGTCATGCCGCCGACCCGGGCGAGGAGTTCGAGCTTGTAGGGGCGGTCTCCGCGGAACTCCCGTCCGTAGGCAAGAAGGTGGCGGATCTCGCGGTCGCCTCGCGGGCGGCGCGGGCGTTGCCGAGGTCGGGCGGCGAATTCGAAGCCCTGCTTACCGAGCTCGATCCCGAGTTGTACGAACAGGCCGGAAAGGAGCACGGCCGGAGCAAGCCCCGCGTCGGTGCCCACTTCGCAGCCCACCACTCCAACCCACCAACCCCGGTCACCGACCTCTACCGACGGATCCGGGAACATCTTGATCCCGAAGTCGGCAGACACTGACCGGTCGCCTGTCATGGCAGGAGTCGCAAGCCGGGCAGCGTGAACGTCTGGAGCAGCACCGCGTCACGCATCATGAGCGCGGGAGGCGCCATAGCTCAGTACGCGCACGAGCCTGGTCCGCGGGGATCTCACGGACCAGGTGGTAGAGGTCCTCGAAGTACTCCTGCCAGCGGTTCGGATCCGGCATGGCGTTCCCCGCCCGCTTGGCTCGCTCCGCCTCCACCAGCGGCCGCATCCCTTCCCACACCGAGACCACCGACCCGCCCAGGTACCCGGAGACAGGCTCGATGTCCACCACACCGTGCGCAACCAGAGCGCCCAGGTTGTCGTAGAACCAGGCCAGCTCACGCACCAACTCCCGCTCGGCTTCCGGCACCCCGTCCAGCCCCGCCGACAGATCACACCCCGGCAGCCGCTCATGCACGAACTGCCGAGCACCGGCCAGACGGACACTGCGATGCTCACGGAAGAGATCCACCAGCACCGGCAGCGTGTTGGCATGCTGCGCCAACCTCAACTGCCGCAAACGACGCCCACCCGGACACCCCCAGCGCCACCACCGACACTATCAACGCCGCAACACCCACCACGCCCCCAACACCGGCCGGCACACGTTCTCGCCTTCGCCCAGCAGGTTCTCAGGCTCGGGCCAGACGGTCAGGCGGAAGAGCAAATCGATTGGCAGGGTTGCGGTAGGGGTAGCAGCCGCCACTGATGCCGGTGTCATCGGGGCTGGTAGTCCAGCGTGCGGGGCCGGGCTGGCCCTGCCCCGCCTCGAGCAGAGCGGGCATCGGTGCGACTCGTCCTACCATCGTTCGGGCGGCCAGCGCGGCGGTCCGGATGTCCGTCATGTCTGCTCACCCGCCTGTGCTGCGGCCTCCTGTTTTTCCCGCTTCCGGCGTTCACGACGGTTGAAGAAGTAGAAGATCGGCAGGACGAAGGGCTTCAGAAGTGCAAAGGCAATGCCCGAGGCACGCTCCTTGGCTGTCTCTCGCCTCCATGCCTTCAGATCCTCGTCGAGGGCAGGGGAGTCCTTGATGAGAGCCTTTCGGGCGGCCCGTGACTGCCGTTCGACGAGCTGGCGATTCAGCGCGGCCACGAGTTGCGTGTTGTGACGTTCGCGAGCAGCCTTGTGGAAGCGGCGCACGGTCGCAGGAGGTGCGTGGTCTGCGAGCGCGAAAAGCAGGTTTCCGGTCCAGTCGCTGCTGTGGATCTTGCCGGAGGAGACCATACCTGCGGAACGGTAGAGCTCCAGAGGGTCTGCGAAGCGCGCAATCGCGGTCATCATGCGCTGCTGGTCAAACATCCGCCGGGAGGTGTTGAACTGGTACCAGATTGCTCGCGCTGTGGTGAGTGGTTCGGTCTGGCTCAGGTGCTCGATCGCTGCTTCTGCCGTCTGGTCCTCGTCCTGGTCCCGCCACTGAGCCACCTGTTCGACGAAGCGTTCTGCGATCACGTTCAACACTGCAGCCTGCGGAGGTGCCTGCTCCCAGCGGGCAAGCTCCGCTGCGGTTTCGGCTGCTGCCCGCGACATCATGGCCGCCTCGCTGCTCTGCAGGCGCAGGAGCGCTTCGGCCTGTGCAACCTGATCCTGGAGTTCATCGATACGTCGCTGTGCGGCATCACGCTGCGCCTGGAGGACGGCGATCTGTTCCTCGGTCCGGGAGGACAGATCCTTCAGCTCCTCCTCGGCCTGGCGGCGCAACTGGCGCTCGGCCTCCAACTCACCATTGAGGGCGGTCAGTTGCTCAGCCGTGCGCTGGCGCTCCTGCTCGATCGCTTCGGCCGCGTCGGCAAGTTTGTGTTCCCGCACTTTTAGCGCGGCTCCGCTCGCGCGGGCTGCTTCGTACATCAGCCTGCGCGTCAAAGACACTTCCCGCGGTTCGACCTGGGTGCCCTCTTCTTCGGCCAGGACCTGATGAAACCGCGCCGCCAACGCATGGCGGGGGACCTCGCGCCCGTTGAGGAACTTCGACAGGCGCGTCTTGTCCACACTCATGCCGTCGCTGCTCAGCCGCTCCGCCACCTCGTACGAGGGCAGTCCCATTCGGGCGTGCAGCTCGCGCAGGCGTTGTGCGCATCGCTGCACCTCGACGGGAAGGTTCTCATCGAGCTCGGCAAGTCCACGCCGCTGCGGGAGCCTCTCCCCCACGACCGTCACTCCCCTCGTGTTGCAGCCCAGGAAACGTGCGCCGGCCTGCGGAAATGTGCAAATGCGACCTGCCGCAACCATGCGTGCCACCGGTGTGATCGGACCATATCCAACCGGCACAACCCATGGAGCGGAAATGACCCCTCAGCCCCTTCACCACCGCCACCGGACCGTCCACGAACAGCAGTTGCGCACCTCGCTGCGGCCTCCGCACGCGAACGGCACCCGCGATCAGACGGAGCCTGCCAAGTGAGCATCCATGCTCTCGTGCTCCTCATGATCGCCCTGGCCATAGGCATGCTCTTCGCCTTGCTCGCGGGAAGCATCGCGTTCGGCGTCGCACGCTGGGGAGGCGCCCCCGTCCCGGAATCGATCAACCGCGGGAGCTTCGTGGCCTTCAGCATTATGACGCTGTTCGTCGCCCTCCTGGGAGCCCTCCTGCCCCTGCTCGCGTGACCGGTACCCGGACACACGCAGGGCCTCGGCTGCAACCCCTCGAAATACACACGGGCGGGCTGCACAGTCCTTTGTGCAGCCCGCCGCTCAGCCGGATGCGATGACCGTCGTCATGGCAGTGAGCTACCCGTACACGTACCACTTCCTGACCGCCGTCAGGACCCTGCATGCATGCGGAGGTGGCGTCGGCCCCAGTTAGAAGGAGACGTCGATGTAGTCGATGTCGGTGAATTCGACTTCGAGGTGGTCGGCGCGGCGGCCTCGGTCTTTGAAGTACTCCTCTTGGAGCCCTTGGGCGATGACTTCGTTGGGTGGCTGGTCGCCGATACCGCGCTGTGCGTCGAAGAGGCGTCGGGCATAGTCGGCCGGGAGGTGGAACGATGCTGTCTTCAGGGCCGTTCTGGAAGCGTTTGATCACCCGCTGGACGGGCCAGATGATCGAGCCGTCGGGCAAGCGGACAGCGATGTTCACCTCGCTGCGAGGTCTTCGTCGTCGGCCTCCCAGGTTCCGCCGAGACTGTGCCGGACTGTTTCACTGAGGTAGGCACCGAGAGCGAACAGGCGCGACCCCAGGTCCGTTGCGAGGAGGCCGTCGGCCACCGCGATCCCGTGGTCGCTGTGCTCGTTCATGAAGAGTTCGACGTCCCGCAGGCTTTCGGGTGGGAAGTCCGCCTGGTAGTCAGAGCTGTTGAGGGCGCGGGTGATCCGGTCAGCACTGGTGAGCACGTCGTCAAGCAGGGAGGACGCGGCCGGGTCACCTGATCCTTGTGCTGCCGCATGTGAAGGTTGTTTCGCGGAGGAGTTCTGGGGTGATGTGAACACCGGTCAGGTGCTCGGCCAGCGCGAATGCGGCTGCTTCGGAAAGGTTCTCTTCGGTGTCGGAGGTCTCCGCCCAGAACTGAAAGCCGATGCGGTGCATGACCTCCAGCAGTTCATCGGGGGTCGTTCCCCATCGGTGGTCAGGGACTCCGGGCTCGAAGGACAGGCGCTTTGTCCCGTTCTCGGCCCAGAGAAACGAGTCGACGCCGTTGATGTTGACGAAGTGCGAGATCCAGCTGGTGCCGGCGGAGGCCAGCAAAACCTTCTCTTCCGTGACGCCGAGGTAGCCGTTGGGCTCGATCAGCAGCGTCCAGTCCCGGATGGCCGTCATGGCGATCAGCTGCTGGGTGTCGTCGGAGTCCAGCAGAGCAAAGGCGGCCTCGACTATTTCCTCCGCCCCCGTTCGCGCAGGTTCTTCACGTCCCTGGAGGCGGCGAAGAACCTCCGCAGGCGGCAGGCCGTGCACCAAGGTGAAGCAATACGCCTCCGCAAGCTCGGGGAAGCATTCCTCGAACCACGTGTAGTCGGCAGCAGTCGCAGTCATGCACGAGATCCTCGCTGATGCCACTGACAACAGCGGCTTCTAACGACCTCGTGCATGGTTAGCCGTGGCACATCGTGGTCTGGGGTGCTGACGGGGTTCACGCCTGACGGCCGTGGGAGAGGGTGGCGGTCTGCTGGTGTGAGAGCAGTCCGGCGACCGCTTGGACGATGTCGCTCATGTGCTCGAGACGGCCGAGGTGGCGGGCGAGACCGCCAGTTCTTCAGGTGTGCGATGCCGTGCTCGACGCGGATGCGCCGTGAGGAGTGCGCCTTGCGCTGCTGCTCGTGCCGCTCCTCATACCAAGCAGGAGCGTTCTTCTTGAACTTTCGATGTGGCGGTGTCACCACCCGTCCGCCAGTCTGCGCACCTATGCCCTGATAGCCGGCATCCGCAAGGATCTCCAGGAACGGACCGTCGGCCAGGAGCTTGACCAGTCCGAGCTGCCGGGCCCGGGTGATGTCGGCGCAACTGCCCGGTTGGACCGGGCTGCAGAACAGCACTTGGCCCTCGGCGTCCGTGAGGACCATGGACTTCACGGCGTTTTGCTTGGTCTTGCCGGAGACGAACTTGTCCCGGTCCTTGCGGCCCGCGGCTGGGCGACGCACACGGATCTCCGTGCCGTCGATGATCCCGGTCCGACCGTCGGCGCCCAAATGCTCGAGGACCTCGATGAGGGTGCGCAGCCGCAGAGCGGGAAGCCGCGGATGCTCTCCACGACAGCCAGTGAGGACCCGCGGGCAAGATCCGCAGCGAAGTCGAGGGTCCTCTCGTCCGGAACGTACGCCAGAACGGGCCCCGTGCCCCGACCAACACGGTGGCGCGAGGCCCGCGGTGTGGTGACAGCGTGTTCCGCCGCGAAGCGTCGCAAGGACGGAAGCTGCTGTTCTACGCCGAAGGCGTTGAGTACGAGCACGCCGATGGCGCCCTGCTCAGCGCATTCTTGCCGAACCCATTCCACGGCCAGATCGGCTGCGATCACCCAGTCACGCTCAGGGTCGTCATCGGGCACCCCCGCTGCCCGCAGGATGCTGCTCGTGCTCGACACGTTCGCGGTCCTCTCTCCCTCGAAACGGCCACGCAGGGACGCGCGGCAATACCCGTTCACGCTATCCACAGCCTCCGACAACTGATCCCCCTGCGCGTGCGGGGACTGAACGCTGATGGGCCCATGGCCGCCGCCCCGTCAAGCCCAGCGCAGCCGCGCTCGCCGAAGTCACCGGCCTGCTCGCCTTCAGAGACGGCCCCTGACGACCGCCCAACGGCACGAAGCCCCGGGGCAAGGCCATGACGCTGCCCCGGGGGTCGTCCCGCTTCAGCAGTCAGAACAGGGAGCCGACCTCTGGCTCCGGCTCCCCGAAGGGCAACGCCAGCTGGTGCAGGCGAAGGCCGCCTCAGCGTCCGGAGAATACCCAGGTGAGCGACCCAGTTCGAGATGCCGTTCGGCGCCGGAGCTACAGATCAAGCTGAGCAGCCATGCGGCGTCCTCACGGGGACTGGCGCTGCGAGCGCCGCGACGCGCGGAAAGTGACACCAAGGACTCCGCCTGCACCACCGCCGAGCACCAGGCCCATCGCCATGTTGTCGAAAACAGCCAGTCCGAGCACGAGCCCGACTGGAATGCCGATCAGCATGCCTACAACAAGCCCTGCGCTGATGGATGGCACTCGGGCTTCCTCGTCGTTCGTCACACGATCATGGTGCCGAACGAGCCCTCCGGGGACGAGCTTCAATACGGCCAACCTTCAAGGTCGGCCGTACCTTAAAGAACAAGGTTAGACCATGTCCTACGTGGTGAGGCGGATGAGTCGCTTGTAGCAGCACAGGGCGGCTGCTAGGCCGAGAAAGGCGTGGTAGTTGCGGGGATCCACGTTGGCGCGCACTACCTCGGCGTGGTCCTCACGGCTGCCAGTCAGCGGCTCGACGACCGTGCGCTCGCCGGGGCCGATGGCCGGGTGCAGGATCGCCGCGACGGGTACCCGCACTCCGACCGGGGCGCTGGGGAAGCGCTCACGGAACGGCAGCGGGTCCACCGCGAACTTGCCCACCGGGGAGAAGGCGTGGCCTTCGGCGGGCACGTAGTCGTCGCCAATGCCCGCGACCTCCCGGAGCCCGGGGTACTTGGCGACGGTGCCGTAGCCGAGGCGGGTAGTCGGGCCAGCCGGCCGCGACGACCGAGCCGTCCGGCAGCTCGTGCAGCACGGTCTTGTCGCCGCTGAGCACCTGGTAGCCGAAGTGTTCCACCAACTCCAGGAGCACCGTGCTCTTGCCGGCCCCCTTGGCACCGGTGATCAGCACGACCTCGCCGTCCCGCTAGGCGGCGGTGGCGTGCAGCACTGCGGCGCCGGAGTTCTCTTGGTGCTTCAGCACCAGGTCGCGCACCAGCTCGACGAGGTCCATGTGCCCGCCGGTGCCGAGCAGCATGAGAAGCCGTCCGCTGCCCCTCCACAAGCGCCGAACCCGAGCTCGGTGGAAGCTGCGTGACCGATGACCGGCACACGCGTGACAGCTGAAGCGCACGGTCGTTGAGCAGCACAACTCCATATGCCGGCCCCGGGGAGGCTGTTTCCCCCGGGGCCCGTGATGTTGTCCGGGCCGGGCCGCCCTTGCGTGGTCAGCGTTTGACGGTGCCCATCTGCTCCGGGATCGTCTGCCGGTGCTCGCCGTCGGCGGCCCTGGTGTACGCAGGGGTCTTGGAGCGGGTTGGCCGGGTGTCCCAGGTGGAGGGGCGGTCGGCCGCGGTCAGGAGCCTGTTGATGAGGCGGGCGAACTCGTGCCCGGGCAACGGAAGCTCGGAGTCGGGCTCGCGGAGATAGCCGGCCGCCACAGCGTTCGGGATGTAGGCCATGAGCTTGCTGACTCCGGGTGGTCGTCGTGAACGGACGGTCTGCTGGGCAAGGTGGCGCAGGATCCGCATGAAGTGTGTGGTGGAGGTGTTGGTGATCCGGTGATCTGCCGGATGCCACGCTCCCGCGTGGTCGAAAGCGGGGGATTCGGGCGGGGGCTGGACATCATCGGTCTGGCGGTGCTAGAAGTCCGCGGTATCCCGCTCCCCCAGCGCCAGGGGACGTGTTCACCGTGCACGTCGGATGGGACCAGTACGTGTACATAGGCGGCGACCGGCTCTGCGCGGACGCCGTGGCCCGTCCACGGAAACTCGGCCTATTCCCGGAGCCGATGACGGCCTCACCCTATGCAGCAGAGCTTGAGGAACCGGAAGTGACGGAGGCCGCCGGCGAGGACTTCTGGGCGCGCGTGCGCACGGAGCTGGCCTCACGACAGACGGTGCTGCTGGAGGAGGCCACCGTCCGCAACGCCGCACGCTGGCACCGCCTTACGCCAGAGAACCTCGACACGGTGCGCGCCGGTCTCAGCCCGCGCGCCCTACTCACCGTCTCGCCCCGATCTGACCCCTGACGTCAGCGCGGCCCTCGCCGCGCTGCCCGAGGAGGGCTCCGGGGAGTTCGTCTGGGAAGCGCAGGACGGGACGATCAGCCACGCGATCGTCGACGACACTGAGCACCAGCAGCTCGCCGCCCTGGTGGCCGGCGCGCGAGCGGCCTGCGCCCTGCCTCTGTACGTCGACGAACGCCACCCGCTGCTCTGCGCCGTCCTGCCCGACAGCGACGGGGTGTTGCGCGCCCGGTGGTGACTCGGTTCGCACCGGGTGGGCCAGCCGGTGCTGTGCATTGATGTTCTCCAACCAGGCCAGGTGTGGGGCTCGGTCACACCGGTTGTGACTGAGCGCCCCGTAGGGCAGCGGGACGGGAGGGGCTCCTGCCCGAGCCGGTGTCGAAACCCGTCACTAGGCTCCAGTGCCATGACCAGTGATCTCGGGTTCACCTGCTCGTGCTGCGGTGCCCACCACTCTGAGCTGCCGATGAACTACTCGGCCGAGGCCCCGGCTGTGTGGGATCCGGCGTTCGCCGACGCCGACAACTGCCTGCTCTCCTCGGACCAGTGCGTGGTCCACGCGCAGCACTACTTCGTGAAGGGCATGATCGAGATACCGATCGTCGATAGCGACGAGGTGTTCTCCTGGGGGTCTGGGTCTCGCTCAGCCGCGAGAACTTCTCCCGCTCGGCGGACCTGTGGGACACGCTCGGCCGCGAGGCCGAGAAGCCGTACTTCGGCTGGCTGACCACTGATCTGCTGGTCTATTCGCCCACGACGCTCAATCTCAAGACCCACATCCACACCCGCCCGGTTGGCGAGCGCCCCTACGTCGAACTGGAGCCCACCGACCATCCCCTCTCCGTTGAACAGCGCGCGGGGATCACCCTGGACCGCGTGCGGGAGATCGCGGAGGCCGTGCTCCACTCCGGCAGCAGCGAGGAGCAGTGATGGCCGGTACATCGGTGTCGTCGATCCCGGTCGTGCCTTCCGGCTTGAGCCGCAGAGCCCAGAGGTTCGTCGAGGTGGACGGCATCCGTGTCCCTATGCAGGGCATCCGGCGCCACCGCGACGACTGGGTCGGGCGCGGGATTCCCGCAGCGGAGATCGACCGGGCCTTGGAATTTCAGGACCGCTGGGGCGGCATTGCCCTGCCGCCGGCCCCGTTCTACGAAGGCGGCCCGCGCATCCTGGACGCCGACCATCCCGAGGGCTCGGAGACAGAGGGCTGGTCGTTCCCGGCCGGGAGCGGTCGGGTGGCCATGGCCTACGGATTCATGATCGGACCTGAAGGCGAGTTCGGGATTGACGCCAACCGCTGGTCACCCCTGCACGCCAACACAGACGGATGGGTGGAGTCCCTGGCGCTCGCCGCCCATGCCGGACGCTGGGCCAAAACCGTCACCAAGATCAGGGGCAAGGCCGTCGAGTCCCTGCCTCGGCGGGTACGAGCCGGTACCTGAAGTGCAGGGCCTGACCGACACGTGGTGGCGAGGCCAGGACTCGCTGATCGCCCTCTACCGCGGCGAAGCTGTTGGCCTTGACGCGCCTCAATACCTTGAGGCTCACCTCTACGGAGGCCTCGACGAGTGGGGCCTCCACGGCGGCTAACCGCTCGCCAGCGCCTCCGGATCTGAGCACCCAGTTGGGCCAGACGGGCCAACTACGACGCTCAGTCACACGTGGAACGGAACGTGTTCGACGACCTGCTGTGACTGAGCAATGGACCCGTTCTATGAGCACTGGATACGTCGTGCTGTGCGTTCAGGTTGGCGCGCGGGGTGGTGCCGCCTTGGGGGCGGTGAGCCGGGCACCTTATGGGCGGACGTCGTGATCGATACGGCCTACCCTGTTAGCCGCTCGAACAAATGGTCAGGGGTGGGGATTTGTATGGCGGAGGGCGTGGGCGGGGGCAGAAGCGGGGGCAGCGGGCCGCTGACGGGATGGCGGCGTGGGCTGGGCTGCATGACGGCGCTGGCTGGCGGGCTGGCCTTGCTCGTCGGTGGCGCCTGGGTGTTCCTGAGCGACTCGGGCTACTGGCCGGGCGCGTCGATGACGACCGCCTGGGAGGCCCCGTACGACCGCAATGCCAACGAGCATGGCAATCGGGCCTGGCTTGTGGGCGACACCATGGTCCGCAGCCGCTTCGACGCGGTCACTGGGTTTGACGCCGGGTCGGGCAAGCAGCGCTGGGAGTATGTGCCCAGCCGGGCCGACATCTGCGCCACCAGCCCGACCGCCGACCAGTCGGTGGCGCTGCTCCTTTACGGCGAACCGCGCTCGGACTGTCGCACCCTTGCTGCGCTCGACCTCACCACCGGCCGTGAGCTGTGGCGCACCACCGCTATGGCCGCCGCCGTGGAGACAGGAGCCGGGCTCGGGGTGTTTCTCGACGGCGGCGACCGGTCTGTGCGGGCAGTGGACCTGCGCTCCGGCGCGGCGCGCTGGACGGCCGCTGTGCCGAAGGGGTGCGTCGCGCAGCCGGGCCTGGCCGCCGCGCGCCACGTCCTCGCCGTCGTCAACTGTGGCGAGGAAATGAAGCTCGTCGCCTTCGACCCAGCCGACGGGCAGGAACGATGGACCGTGCCGCTCGATTCCCGCCGCGGTGTGCCCGCTGACACGGGCGCGGCCCTGGTGTCGGCCGACCCCGTCGTGGTGCGGGTGGGGAAGGAGGAGGGCAGCGGAGCATACTCCTATCGCGCCTTCGGGCCGGGCGGCCGGCCCCAGGGAGTAGTCGACGAAGTCGGCCGTCACGGCGACATCATCGACGCGACGGTAGCCGACGGACGGCTCTATGCGACCGCCCGTTACCAGGGGCGGCAGTCCACACTCGACCGGTTCGTCGCCTTCGATCTGGCTACCGGGGAAGAGCTGTGGCGCGAGGACGTCGGAGGCGGCGGTCGCCTCGTCGGGCTGCACGCGGCGAGCGGTCGGGTGATGGCCATCTGGGGCTCCTCGAAGTACGGCGATCAATTGCGCGTCCTCGACGCCGCCACCGGCGACGAAGAGGAAGACCGCGCCTTCCGTGACTCGGTGGACGGCGTCGTCAGCCTGTTCCCGTACGAGGACCTCGTCATTGTCTTCTGCCACGGCCAAGGGGCGCGGCCCTTCACCGCGTACGAGCGGTGGTGAAGGCGGCAGGAGGAACTTCTCCAGGTGGCTGGCGGGCGCAGCTGCGCATCGGAGTCGTCCATCCGGGCCATCTACGGCGCTCAGTCACACCTGCACCTGACCTGGAGCGTTTGCTCACCCTGAGGTGTGGCACGCGATGTGGCTGGCAGGCATCGACAGCAAGATCGCCGAGCTCCAGCGGCGGGAAGCCGAACGAGAACACGGCCGACGCGTCCGGCCCGCCAGGCCGGATTGGATCGTCCAGCTCGGTATCGGCACTGGACGCCCGCCCGTCCAGGTCCACGCCGGCAACTGGCCGCGCCATCAACCGCGACGAAGCCCACCGGCTCCTGGCCTCCGGGCTCCCCGCCTGTCCCCACTGCCAGCCCGACATGGACCTTCGCATCCTCGACTGACCCAGCACTGAGGCGCGGAGAACGGCCTTGTGGTTGAGCGGAACCGGGCAAATTTGCCGGTTCCGCTCAACCACAAGGCCGCCGCCCCCTGCCAAGCTCCGCAACTCAGCTAAGGGACGTGGGCCGCCTCGGGGGCGGAACGGCCCGCAGCAGCTCCCACAGTGGCCGGGAGCCCGAGGCCCATACCGCCAGGGTCTGGCGGTCCACCACGTGCAGCCGCTGCTGCTTGGCGAAGGTGACTGCCAGCCCGGTCACCCTGCCGTTCGTCACGATCACCGCGACGTCCGCGCCGTGCACTGGCCGGGCCGTGCCGTTGAGGACCTGCAGATCCGGTGTGCCCACGGCCGAGCCTCGGGCGCCGTTGCGGCGGTGCTTGCACTGGATCACCCTTCTCTGCACTTCACTCTCACGGGTTAAGGAGGATCCGTGACTCGTCAAAGAACCTCCGAAGTATCAGGGGACGGACCGGCTGGCGACCGCGTGTCAGGTCAACGGGGCGCCGGTAGGATCAGCGCTCTCATGGGGGGCGCAATGCGAACATCAGGGCGGGGCGGTGAGGGGCAGAAGTACGCCCTGACCTCGGATGAGGACGACGCTGACTTCTGGGGCTTTGCTCACGAGGCCGAGGGGTTGTTCACGCCGCTGCTGGACGAAGAGGGAACACGCCGAGTGCACCTCACGGGCTGCCTCCCGCAGGGCGGCCTACTGGAGAGCGTTAGCCACGTCGGCAGTCGTCGCGCCTTGGCGGGGAATGCCTGGTTTCAGCTCCTCGACGGTGACGGTGCCACCATGGGGTCCTACTTCGTCAACGAGGTCACCGTCATCGACGTCAAGCCCTCCGCCTGCGGGGCCGGCCTCGTCGACCTCACGATGACGCTGTGGTGCGAGAACGCCGTGGCCGGAGCGGAACGAGTATTGGACCTGATCCGCACGGGTCATCTGGACCGCACCGGCATGTGGCACGAGCTCGCCCCCGAGGACAGACGAGCATGGCTGTCGGTGACGCTGTGCTCCCAGGAGTACCAACGCCAGGGAAAGGCCGACGCTCCTGCAGGCCAGGTGTTCACCTTGGACGGTCGGCACATCGTTGACCGAGACAGCTTCTACTGCGCGATCGGTGAAGCCATCAACGGCCCCGGCGGATACTTCGGCTGGAACCTCGATGCTCTGACCGACTGCCTCAGAGGGGGCTGGGGTGCCACCACGCCGTTCACCGTGCACTGGGATTCCTCAGCCCAGGCCAAGGCACGGCTGCAAGAGCGTGTGCCCTCCGGAGAACGCGAAGTCGCGCTGTTCGACCTGCTCCTGGAGATCTTCGAAGAACAGGGCGTGAGCGTCATCCTTCGGTGACAGTTTGATCAGTCCTGGGGGCGACGGACGTGGGGCAGGCCGAGGTGGACGGCGGTTCGTTGCTTGATCCTTTCGGCCTCGATGCGCTTGGCCCGGAGGAAGGCCAGGGTCTTGTCGATGCCGTCGATCTCTCCCAGCCATCCTTCGAGTTCGGCCCGCTTGCGCCGCAGGATTAGGTCCTTCTCCAGCTCTTCGAGCCGGGACAACATCTTGGGGTTGAACTGGAGGACCGGGCAACGGATGCAGGCGTGTTCGTGTTGGCATGGGGTGCCGTAAGGGCGAGCGCAGTTACCCAGCTCGACCTTGCGTTTCTCGAAGTGCTCCTCGAACTCAGCCCACTCCTGCTTGGTGACCTCGCCGTATTCGATGGCCGGCCGCAGGGACCGGCGGTTGTTCAGGAACTGCTGGTAGTGAGCGACGACGTCCTCGTTGAAGACCGCGACGTATCCCTGAGTGGTCTGGAGATTGAGATGGCCGAGCAACGCAGCACCGATGTGGATGGGCAGTCCGCCGTTGACGATCTCGGTGGCGAAGAGCCGTCGGAAGTCGTGCGGGGTGAAGGTCAGTCCGGCGAAGGCTTTGTCCGTCTCGCCGATCTCTTGGCAGGTCCGGCGGAGCATGTTGAGCATGGTGCCGGTCGCCAGGACGCTGCGGATGGTGCCGACCTGTCGCTGGAAGAGGAAGGGCATGCGGTCTGACCAGCTCTTCTCGTGCCCGTCATAGCGGCTGACCAGCGGGATCGTCCGGCCGTCGCGGGTGTGGCGGCGGATGATCTGGGCGACGACGTGGAAGAGGTCGGCTGACATGGGGATGACTCGTTCGCGGTCGTTCTTCGACGGGGCGATCACTAGCAAGGCGATGATCTCGCCATTGGGTCGCTCGTATTGGCGAATGCTGAGGTGGGTGAGTTCTGACAGCTCTTCGATGCGGATGCCGCTGTGCCGCAGGACCTCAACCGCGGCCCACTCCCAGAACGCCGAGTCCTCAGCGAGGGTGATGTTGATCAGCTCACTGGTTTCTTCGTCATGGACGCGGACGGGGGGTTCGGCCTCGACCTTGACCAGCCGCTGGTCCTTCTTCGAGTTGCTGCGGCGGTAACGGCGGTCGTCGTACTCGAAGGGCTCGCCCAGACTGACCTGCCGCCCGGCTTCGAGCAGCCCCAGGAGTCGTTCGTGCCGTTCCTAAACGTATTTCACCAGGTCAGGCAGCAACGGCTGCCGTTGCCGGGTGCGGTCGGCCATGCGCCGGCTCATCTCGCGACGACGCTTGGAGAACCCCTTCAGATCCTGGGGGCGAACCGGGCAGGGAGCCGCCCAAGAGCCCCAGCGCTCGGGCTCGTCAACGGCCCAGGACTGCAGATCCAAGTAGAAGCCGCGGATCGCCAGGAGAATCGACTCGATGTTCTTTCGCTCTCGGCTACGGTCCTTCTCCCAGAAGGCGATCTCCGCCCTCCACTGGTCCCAGACGTCCTGGCTGAGGGTGAGGTCGGCCTGTCCGGGGCAGATCTTCTCGATCTTCGACCAGAAGGTCCCTGCTAGCAGACGGGCCAGGCCGTCCCGGGTGATGTAGTCGGTATCAGCCTGCCGGCGGACGAGGTAGTCGATGATCACCTGCCGGACGGCCTGGCTGCGGAGCGGGTAGCGGTCGACCATCTGCTCGGGGGTGAGCTGCCCGGTGTAGATGAACTTCCGCAGCGTGGAGGGGGTGCCGGGCGGAAAGTGTCCGATCGAATGCAGGATCTCCCAGGCGCCCAGAGCCGCGAAGCGCGACTGATCACCCCTGGCGCCGTGTGTGACACCCAGACGTCGGCACTCCAGCGAGTAGTGCAGCAGGGCCTCTGGAGTGAGGTGCTCCAAGGCGATGCCCTGGGTGGTGAGCGCGCAAGCGACGTCGAACTTGATACGGATGCGGTAACTCAACCCCAGGTCAGGGCGGGCGTCGACGGCTGCATAGAAGACGTCCAGGGCAGGGTCGCGGCTGGCCGGCCCGAACCACTCGGGATAGTCGCTGAAGGTGTTCGCACGGAATCCGCCGACCGAGGGCTGGATCACCCGCGCGCAGAACGCCAGCTTTGCCGCCGAGGTCACGTCATGTCGGTCCTGGGCCCGGTCGGAGGTGACGAAGGTCTTGACCGGCAGTGCCTTGTCACCGTCGAACGGGCTGGCCTCCCACTTCGTCTGCCAGTCAGCTCCGGGCCGGGTTTCCAGATGAGTGAACAGCAGCCGCAGGCCGCGGCGGCGCTTCTCGTATGTGGAGGGGGTGCGACCCGGCACGATCTGCTCGACCAGCGAGCACAGATGCTGGATCGAGGCCTGGGTCAGATCGCCGAAGGGTGCTGGCGGGCTGTCCGGCCGAGGGGCCGGTGCGGCCTTGACCGCGGCATCCGGGAAGCGGGTGGCGACCGGCTCGTCGAAGTCCATGCCCCGGAACAGAGTCCGGCGATTGCGGGCGGTGTAGGTCGAGGCAAGGGTGCCCTGGACGTTAGCCACCGAACACCGCCCGGACGTCAGCGGGGTCGTAGCCCGGAGCGAAGGACCGCTCGACGCGCGGCCGGTTGTAGTGCTCCTGGAGCTTGTCGAAGAGGTCCTCGACGCGGGTCGTTAGGTAGATGCCTGTCGTGGCCAAGGCGGTGTGTCGCATGATCGCGCGTACTTCCGAGAGAGTCAGGTGGGGGTCGTTGGCCATCCGCTGAGCAGCGGTGTGCCGGAGGTCGTGGAGGGTCCAGTTGGTACCAAGCTGGGCGTTCGCCCTCTGGAGGGTGCGACGCATCGCCCAGTAGGTCAGGGACCTCTCGGCGCCGTGACGGGTCCGCCAGACCGGCTCATCGGCGGCGGGAACGCCCGCCTCGTCGAGGTAGGCGGCCAGCAGCAGGAAGCCCTGTGGGCTGGCGGGGACCAGTTCGCGAAGATCGGTGCCCTTGGTGATGACGTGCAGTTGCTGGCCGGACCAGTCGATGTCGCCCATGGTGATTCCGAGCAGTTCGCTGGCGCGGGCTCCGCTGGAGACGTAGAGCTGGAGCAGGGCTCGGTCACGGTCGTGGTTCATGGCCGCGAACAGCTCGTCCCACATCGTGTCGGGGATCGCCCGCGGCTGCTTCTGTGAGGTCCGCTGCCGCAGTCGGCCCCGGCGGTGCAACGGCGTCGGCTCGTCCGGGCTTCGATGGGCCAGGGCCCGTCGGCGCTGCACCGATTCCGGAACCGGGTTGGCCACCGGGCCGCGGCCGTAGTGCCGGTGGAAGGCGTAGAAGCCGCTGATGACGGTCAGAGCGTGGTTGATTGTGCTCGGGGCGTATCCAGCCTTCAGGTACTGCTTGCCGGTGCGGGTGTTCACCGACCCGGGCGGTGGGGCGGACGGATTGCTGCGGTGGCGCTGCGGGTTCTTCGCCGTCCGGAGCCAGCCGACCATGGCGGCGGCGTCCGCCTCGGTGGCCTTCTCCCAGTCGACGTCCAGCAGCCACAGCAGCCGGAACCAGCGCAGCAGATCGTAGGCGTAGCTGCGGCAGGTGGCCGGGCTGTTGTCACCGAGGGCGAGATCCTTGAGGTACGACTCGGCTGGGGCGACCAGGACGCCGTCAGCATCGACCACGGCGTACGGCGGGAACTTGCGAGGCAGTTGGACCACCGAACCGATACGGGGCACGTCGTGACGTCCCTCGATCAGTTCGTGTCGCAGGTCCTTGGGCAATGGGGCTCCTTGGCGGGTTTGTCGTTGGCCCGCTCAACGACCCAACCGAGGTGCAGTTAACAGACCAGCGCCGCCCGAGGGGGTCGGTGGCTTTCACGTCCGCGCCCAGGTCGCCGCCCCCGCCGACGCGCTGCGCGTCCTGGCAGCCGTCGCGGAAGTGGGACGGGTTCCGGGCGCTGGTCTCCGTCGACGCCGGAAAGGTGGTGCTGCGCTCCAGGCGCGGCACCGAGACGGGTCCGGCGTTTCCGGAGATCGTGGCCGGCGCCGCGCAGCTACCGGACGCGACCGCTATGGACGGAGTTATGTGACCTGTACGGGTGTCTCAGACCCAAGGTGTCTCAGGCGGCGCACCTCCGTAGACGAGACGCGTTCGCCGCCGATGGTTCGGGGAGCCGAGGAAGGAGATAGGGTCGTGCGGCCGTTGCCTGGTCCCAACGATGTGTAGGCAGTCCCCGCTCTTCTGTAGGCGATTGCGCCCGCGTTCCAGTTTTCTGTAGGCAGGTTCCGAGTCCGTCGGCCTTGTGTCGGTGGCTGAGGGCTCCTACGGTCGTGCCGTCAGTCGGCGGAATTCCGGAGGCCCGGAGTCCTGCCCCAGCTATGTGTAGGGAGTCCCACGCCTTTGTGGGTGAGTGGCCCGCGTTCCGGTGATGTGTAGGCGGGATCTGCATCTGATGGCACGAATTATGCTGAGGCCCCGCCTCATCAGCTCAGGGAGCTTCGTGCCGCCGTCCTTCGTTCATCAGATAACCAAGTACAACCCCGCCGACCGTGACGAGCGCGGGCACTACACGGGTGCTGAGGACACGGTGAGCGACCACGGACCGGTCGAGGCGGCCTACTTGCAAGCGATCGCCGCCTTCGCACGGGAAGCGGGCATCGACACACTGGAGATCCGTGAACCCGAGGTCGCCGGCTTCGTCAACTTCGGCCTGGAAGAACCGCTTGACGGCCATGGCCTCGCCAGCCTGTTCCCGCCGGACCTGACTGGCTACTACGACGGCGCCGAAGTTTCACTGTCTGTAGCGTTGGAGCTGGTGCGGACCATGCTTCGCGACGAGGGGGCTTGGTGCCGGTTGGAGCGCGAGGACACGTTCACCATCCACGTCGGGTGGGACCAGTACGTGTACGTCAGCAGCGACCGACCCTGCGACGCAGCGGTCGCCCAGACACGTGAACTCGGCCTGTTTGCACAACCGATCAGCGCCTCCCCCTACGCGGCTGATCTTGAGGAACCTGAAGTGACCGAGGCTGCCGACGAGGACTTCTGGGAACGAGTCCGCGTCGAACTCGCGTCGCAACAGACGCTGCTCCTGGAAGAGGCCTACATCCGTAACGCGACCCGTTGGCACCGCCTCACCGCGAGCAATCTCGACCCGGTACGCGCTGGGCTCGGTCCTCGCGCGCTCCTGACGATCTGGCCGGACCTCAACCCCGATGTTGACGAGGTCCTTGCTGCGCTGCCCGCGGACGCCTCCATGGACTTCGTCTGGGAGGCACCAAACGGAACGATCCGCCACGTCACCATCGACGAAACCGATCACCAACAGCTCGCCTCCCTGGTCGCGGGCGCGAAAGCAGCCTGCTCTTTGCCCCTGATTCTCGACGAGCGCCACCCGCTGTTCCATGCTGCCTTGCCGGATAGCGACGGCGTGCTGCGCGCCAGGTGGTGACTAGGCCACCGCTGGCGCCGTGAGCGACTCATCGTCCTGCCTACGGCGGAGTGGGACGTTGGCCGCTCTCGTGTCCCGCTCAACTCTAGGCACCGCAGGTCAAGGTCCTCGCCCTGCCCACACCTATCTGGGACAGGACAGCCGTCGGCGCGGCGCGGATAACCTGCGCGAATGAAGTGGATTCAGCGGGCCGCTGGCGCGGTCGTCGGCTCAGCGGTGGGTGACGCTCTGGGCGCCCCCTTCGAGTTTGGCCCCCAGGGAGCGTTCTCTGCGCGGTTTCCCGCGCCTGGTGCCGGTGGCGAGATGTGCGGAGGTGGTGGCTGGGACCCCGGCGAGGCCACCGACGACACGCAGATGGCCGTCCTGGTCGCGGAGTCGCTGCTGGAACGGGGCGGGCTGGATCTCCCGGACATCTTCGCCCGCTTCCAGCGGTGGGCGGCATCAGAGCCGAAGGACATCGGCTTGCAGACCGAAGACGTCCTGACCAACGGCATGCCCTGGGACCTCGCCGCAGCGATCCATTTCCAGGTCAACCAACGAGCCGCGGGAAACGGCTCCTTGATGCGGGCGTCGACCTCCGCAGTCCACTTCGCGGCCGTCGGCCAAGAAGCCACCATGGAGGCGGCCCGCCGTATCGCTGCCCTCACCCACGGCGACCGCGCGGCCTGGGAAGGAACCGCGATCTTCCACGAGCTCATCCGTGTCACGTTCGAGGACATTGACCCCCTCGCCGCGCTCCCGGACGTCCTGGCTCTTGTCCACCCCGACCACCGCGGCCGCTACGCCACCGTCCTCGCGCCCGACTGGCACCCCGAGCAGGCGACCGAGTAGCGGTGCCGTCTGGCCCTGTCTGGGCTCCGCCGTCTGGGCCCTGCGCACCACGACCGGCTTCGAAGACGCGATACGCGCGGCGATCGACCTCGGCGGTGACACGGACACCGTGGCCGCGGTGACCGGAGGCCTCGCGGGGGCGTACTACGGGCTGGACGCAATCCCCGCCCGCTGGACCCAACCGCTCCCTGTCCCCCTCCCAGGATTCGACGGACGGGTGCTGCACGCGCCAGATCTACTCAACCTTGCACACCGCCTCGGAGGCTGAACCGGGTGCTGTCCCGCACTCTCCACCGAACTCCGGCCCTTAGCCGCAGTCACTTGACCAGTGGCTCCGCAAGGAGGACGACTCGATCTGCTTCGACATCGAATCCGAGCACCGGATGACCATGGGCACCCTCCGGATGCATCAGCACCGGCTTACCCAACCGCCGCCCGATCTCCCGCAAGAAGCCGCAGAACAGTTCAAGTCGCTCCTGTCCCTGCAACTCGCGCAGATCAACGTCGAAATCGATCTCCTCGTCTGAGTAGAAGCGGAAGATCGCCAGCACATCAGCTCTCAGCCAGACACGCAGGCTCGGGCACTCAGTATCCGCTGGTCGAGACAGTGCAGCCTCCGCCTGGGGCAGGGGAAGCACCCTCTCTCCTTCGGAGTATTGGCACTTCCAGCCCTTCTCCACGACGAGATCCAGTACCTCCTGCCAGTTATTCCTCGAGGCATCAGGGACACTCACGTCCGGTAGCGATCCCATCAGGTCCGGATCGAAGAAACACTTCACGTCATCCCACAGCAGATCAGCCACACCGTCATACTGCCCGGCACCCGGCCTCAAGGCAGCCCTATTTTCCCTGATCAAGAGCATAGAAGCCTTCGCAGGAAGTAGAGGCGCGGCAGTCATTCCGGCGGCAGCATTCGAGGCGTCACGGGGAGGGAGGCCACGGAGCCGCCGCGGTGGAGGGCTTCGCGCAGGGTGGCATTCTCCGCTTCGAGTTCGGCGTTACGCAGGCTCAGAGCCTGGATGTGGTTGGCGTAGGCGGCGATGGTTGCGCGCGCCTCCCGTTGCTCGGCCGCGTGTTGCGAACGCAGCGTCCGGTCGGCCTTCTTGAGGCGGGCGACGTCCGCCGTCAGGGTGTCCGTCTGCGGGCGGGGCGCGTCCGGTGCCCGGAGCAGTCCGGTGATGATCTTCGCCAGGGGTGAGCGGTAGTAGGTGGCGCGCGAGATGCCGGCTTCCGTGCACAGCGTGGAGACAGACAGAGCGCCGCTGGTGTGTTCGGGGCTGCCGGTCACGATCCGCTCGAAGGCGTGCACGACAGCCTGGTCGGTGCCCGGCCGCACGGGAATGCCGGCGTGTTCCAGGGCGTGTCGCAGCCGCAGTGCCGAAGGGTCATTCATGCGTCGGGGGTTCCGGTGGCGGTGAGTTCTGCAATGGCGTGGTCGAGGTCGGCGATGTGCGTGGTCAGCGCGGCGGTCTGGAGGCGGGACAGCCCTGCCGGGGCGTCGCGCGGGCGCTGGGCCTGGGCGCGGGCGGTGGCCAGGCGAGGCAGGTGGGTGCTGGAGCGGCGGCCATTGGGACAGGTCAGGCACATGGTCAGCAGCGGCAGGGGCTGGCCCGCGTGCTGGGCTCGCTTTGCGCAGAGAGCGGTGGAGGGCTGATAGAAGCAGTCGTTGAGGACGCCTGGGTGAAGGGTCTTCGTCAGGTGCTGCAGCATGATGCGTAGCCGAGCGGGACTGGCGATGATGCCGGGCAGGTCGCCTAGCTCCCGGCGGATTCGGTCAAACTCGGCATTCACGCGGCCGGCGGCGCCACCGCTGGTTCGGTGGCCGTCGTTCCAGTCGCGGTAGAGGTCCTCGACCTAGTCCAGCTGGGCGATGGCACGCTCGGCGGCAACCTCGGCCGCGAAGCCGGAGGCCGAGGTGCCTGCGTAGCCTTCGAACAGGGCGAGTTCGGCGTGCTGGTACTGCCGGGCCCCCGCGACGACGCCGAACGGCTGGTGTGCGATGTGCCAGGCCAGGGTGCGGCGGAACTGCCGGGTGTTCAGTCGCCACGGCACGCATTCCTCTTCCCCTTCCTCACCCTCCGATTCGTCGTGAGCGGGCGTGCCGTTATCGGGCGCCGGTGCGGCCGCGTGAAGCGGCACGTAGGGGGTGTCCGGGGTGCTGAACAGCTCGTTGAGGTGGTCACGGAAATCGTTCAGGCGCCTGTTGACCGAGTCGAACGGGACAAGGCTGTTGCTGGTCATGCCCTTGTGGGCGAACAGGTGGGTCGGGTCGTCGTTGACGGCGGCGAGCAGCGCGACGGCCTGGTGGACGACATCGAGCACGACCCTTCGGCTTCCTCGCCGGTCAGCCCTTAGAGCTCGTAACGAGATCATGAGCAAGCCTTCGTGAGCCGCTTCGGAGGTCGATGAGAGATGGTTGACGGCAGAGAGCAGTTGGCCCAGTCTTGGTCGGCTTGGGACCGTCGAGAGGGCAACAGGCATGGCTGAGCGCGGGAACGTCTACGTCGACATGGTTGGAGACCTGTTCCACCCAGGGCACGTCGCGCTGCTGAGGGCCGCGCGGGACTTCGGGGAGCGGCTGATTGTCGGAGTGCTCTCAGATGAGGTCGTAGCCGGGTACAAGCGCAGGCCCATCATGACCCTGGCGGAGCGGGTTGCGGTGATCGAAGCGTGCCGGTACGTCGATGTGGTGCTCCCGGACGCGCCCTACCGTGTCACGAACGAGTTCCTGGAGCGGCACGGCATCGACGTGGTCGTGCATGGTGACGACCTCACGGCAGATTCGGTCGAAGAGGTCTTCGGGCCTGTGGCCGCCGCGGGAAAGTTGCAGCTTGTGCGGTACACGGCCGGCGTCTCCACGACCGACCTCATCCAACGGTGTCGCGCGGCGGCGGCTTCATGTGGGGACAAGGCGACCTCGTAGTTCCTAACGCGGATGTGATCTGGCCTTCTTGAGGCGTCTCCAACAGATGAGACTGCAGCCCAACGAGACCAAGGCATCGTGGAGTTCGAGTCGGCGTTCCCATCGGATGGCAAGACGTTTGAACTGGTGGAGCAGGGCGAAGGTCTGTTCGACGACGTAGCGGAGCTTGCCCAGACCCTTGATGTTCGGGGCGCCCTTGCGGGAGATCACGGGCAGGATCCTGCGGTGCCGCAGCTGTCGGCGTACGGCCTTGGAGTCGTACGCCTTGTCGCCCAGAACGGACTCGGGTCGCCGTCGTGGTCGGCCGGGTCTTCCGGCGACGGACGGGATGCCGTCGACCAGGTCGAGGGTCTGGGTGATGTCGTTGACGTTGGCGGCGGTCGTGATGACGTGCAGCGGAGTGCCCTTGCCGTCGCAGATCAAGTGGTGCTTGCTGCCCGTCTTCCGCCGGTCGACCGGCGACGGACCAGTCGCGGCTCCCCCTCTTTTTGCGCGGACGTGAGAGCCGTCCACGCACGCGCGGGACCAGTCGAGGTCGCCAGCGGCGTTCAGCTCGGCGAGCAGGAGCCGGTGCAGTCTCGAAGACTCCGGCTCGCTGCCAGCGGTCCAGACGCCGCCAGCAGGTCTGTCCGGATCCGAACCCCAGCTCCAGGGGCAGGAGTCGCCAGGCGATGTCGTGGAGCAGGACGTACAAGATGCCCTGCAAGCACAGCCGGTCATCCACCGGCTTCGGCCCCGGTGACCGCTTGGGCCAGGGCGGGAGGAGAGGTTCGATCCGTGCCCACAAGCCGTCGTCCACCATCCAAGGCCGAGTCGTCACACGACACGAACGGCGGAATCGTCACATCGTGCACGCTCGACCAGGGCACATCGACAAGATCCTGTTGCGAGCTCTTAGATTGCCGAGCTCGACGGCGCTGTGGGTGGGCGACAAGTCACTGTTCACAATCTCATCCCTGATGGACCGATGGCAATGGGCGGCACTCAAGCGTAGGGGCACCGGCCTATTTCGGCTGGTGCCCCTACACTGAGCCTTTTCCAACCTGGTGCGCTGGCACGCAGTTGCTCCTAGCGGAGTGACAAGGCCACTGGCGAATGGGTTTTCGACCAAGGGATTCGTCTGGGTATTACCGGCCCGCGTCGCCGAGCGGTTGTCCGGCAGAGGGGTCCATAAGGTCGGTGCGTCGAGCCCGCCACCACGGCACAAGCTGGACGACGCCGAACGCCACCTCGGCAAAGAAGAATAGCCACAGCCAGCGCGGGGCATCGTGTGCCAGCGCATACGCCTGCCACGCGGCGAAAAGCGTGCGCGCGATGCCGTCGAACAGTCCGTGCACTGGCAGCGGGTTGATGACCCGGAGGAGCGCCCAGACGACCACCACTGAACCCATCAGATTCGCGTAAAGGATCTGTATCGGGTCGAGCGCAGGCAGGGCGCCCAGCCCGAGCGCGTCACCTAGCTTCGACAGCGAGTCGTGCACCAGGGCGTAGGTCCACGGTGTGGCGAATCCGGCTGTGACCACGAGGTCGTACCAAGCACTTGTGCGTACGACGCGCAGATAGGCGGGGTGGGGAGGGGCGAAAAGACGGATCACGGCGAGGCTCCTGCTTGTCTCCTGCACGGACGCCACGACGGTAAACAGTGGAGTACTGTCCAAGGTCAAGTCCGTAGTTCAGGGAGAGCCGTGCGTATCGGGGAGCTGGCCGCGCAAGCGGGACTGACCAGGGACACCATCCGTTTCTACGAGAAGATCGGTCTCGTCACGGGGCGGCGTCTGGCCAACGGTTATCGCGACTTCCCGCCGGAGGCAGTGCCCTGGCTGCAGTACGTCCGCACCGCACAGACGCTCGGCTTCTCGCTGGCCGAGATCGCACAGACCGGCGAGGAACTGCGGAAACTGCCCGACACCGCCGAGGCGTTGTCCGCGCTGTTCGAGGAGAAGATCAAGGTTATCGATGCGCGTATGGCGCAGCTTGCCGCCCTGCGGGCCGAGCTCGAAGCACGTGTTGGCACCGGATGCCCGCTGCGGGCGGCTGGCTGAGCCGGGTGAGCATCGACAAAACAGGCCTCGCCCTCTCTCAAGGCATTTTTCCAACCTGATCGCGCCGTGGGCGAGCTGGCCAGCTGTACGACGCAACGAAGCTCCTGGTAGTTGGGGTCACGACCGAGATCACGCATGCTGGCCAGGAGCTTCGTTTGCTTGCCTTCCCGTCGTCGATCGATCTGTCCAGCCGCGCCCTGCGCTACCTGAGCGACTCGATCTTGAGCCGCGTCTCCCACGGCAGCTGCCAGCCCTTGCCGAGCGCTCCAGGTTCGCTGTTGTCGGAGGAACAGACACGGCCGACCTGCAACGGCACGCCAGGAGCCGGCACGTTGGCGTCGGTGAATGCTTCAGTGAATGCTCTAGGGACTGTCTCTCAGATGCGTCCATGAGATTGTCGTGCTCGTGATCGAGTCCTGGGTGATCAATGACGGCGGCACTGTCCCTGTGTCGTCCGAGGTAGTGCTGGAGACACTTCGGGCGAGAGTCGACAGAAGTGAGCTGGAGACATGGCTGAGCAGTTCGTCGGGACGATCGCTGGGCTTCGTGACGAACACCGTCCGGGCGATGGTGATGTTGCTCGAAGCAGAGGGCGATGCCGGCGAGCATGCCGTGAAGCCGGGAGCCGTGGGATCGAGCAAGGGGTTCGTTCTCTCCAATGGGCAGCACGACGAGTACCCGGACGAAGACACTGTGCCCATCGGTGAGGCGTTCCGGCTGGTGGAACACATTGTCAGTACGGGATCCTGGCCTGCGGACGCGTGTTGGGTAGTCGATCGCTGAGGCGGTGGCCTATCTCCGGGCCCAGATGAGGATGGTGGCGAGGTGGAGTGCGGCCTGGTAAGCGATGGCGAGTTTGTCTGTTCGCATGGCCAGGCCCCGCCATTGCTTGAGCCGGTTGATGCATCGTTCGACCGTGTTGCGCTGTTTGTACGCCTCGGCGTCGAAGGCGGGTGGCCGACCGCCGGCGCGGCCTCGCCTCAGACGGTGTCCGGCCTGGTCGGAGGGCTGGGGGATGACGGCACGGATCCCGCGTCGGCGGAGGTGACTTCGAATGGCGCGGGATGAATACGCGCGGTCTGCCAGGACGGCATCCGGTCGGGTCCTCGGTCTGCCGGGACCGCTTCGTGGAACCCGGATACTGGCCATGACGGCTTCGAAGGCCGGTGCGTCGCCCGCCTGGCCTGCGGTGACGCGGAGGGCCAGCGGGCGTGCACGGCTGTCGCTGGCAAGGTGGACTTTCGTGCTCAGGCCACCGCGGGAACGTCCGGGACCGTGATCGTCGGGTTCGGCCTGGTCCAGTGCCCCTTTTTCCTAGCTCCGGTGGCATGCTGGTGAGCCCGGCAGACAGTTGAGTCCACCGACACCGTCCAGCCGATGTCGTCACTCTCGTCGGCCGTTGTCAGGACTGCGGCAAAGATCCGCTCCCACGTTCCGTCCACGGCCCATCTGATCAGCCGTTTGTGAGCTGTTTGGAACGAGCCGAGCTCGTCCGGCAGGTCTCGCCAGGGCGAACAGGTGCGGTACTTCCAGGCGATGGCCTCGAGGGTTCGGCGATGGTCGGCCCACCGTCGGCCGCGGACCGGATCGGCCGGCATCAGCGGCTCGATCCGGTCCCACATCGCATCAGTGATCACTAGCCGGCCTACCGAAGCACGGTCCGGAGTTCCGCTTCACCAGGCCGGAGACCCCGAACCAGCGGTCACCACACGCACCGCCACGTCGAACTACGGCAAGGTCGTCACCCAGGCATGGGACCGCGTGCACCCGCGGCTGACCCACCGGACCGCCTGGCTGGACCACGAAGGCGAACTCCCACTGATCGAAGGCACGTTGGTCCGCCTGGAGGTCGAGCACCTGTCGAAAGGCCGGGCGGCTCCAGCGGTGTGGTTGTGGTCCTCCAAGACCGGTGCCACCGACGCGGACGTCGACCGGGCCTGGCAGGCCTTCCTCCGCCGGTTCGACCTGGAGCACACGTTCCGCCTGTTCAAGCAGACCCTCGGCTGGAGGAAGCCCCGGCTGCGAGAACCGGAAGCCGCCGACCGGTGGACCTGGTTGATCATCGCCGCCTACGCCCAGCTCCGGCTCGCCCGCCCACTGACCCAGGATTTGCGGCACCCGTGGGAGAAGCCAGCCACACCGAACCGGATCACCCCCCCGCCCGGGTCCGCCGGACCTTTCGGAACCCCCGCCAGCACATGCCCTGCCCCACCAGAGCGCCGAAACCCTACCGGCCCGGCCCAGGGGCCACCCGGAACGAAGGACAGAGACCGGGCACCCCGCTACGACGTGGGCAAAACCGTCCGCCGCGAGAAGACCCTTATCGCCCTACAACGGCTGAAGGGTTGAAGAACAAGCTCAGCCGAGGTGCAGCAGGTGTTGACCCCGCAGCATGCGCTGTCCGCCAAGGGCGCGCAGGCGCGGCCCTACGTCTGCTGGGTCTCGCCGCCCGAGTACGACGAGCGGAAGCGTCAGTATGACTGGGTGATACGACATTGCCCGCCGCCTATGGAGGAGGGGGCGGGACTGGAGGATGTGGCGGCGGCGGAAGGGGGCGTTGTTTCTCACGGCGGGGCAGGAGCGAGGGAAACGTAAAGCCGACAACGCCTCCTGCGACACCGCCTATTAGCGCGGACAGCAGAACGCTCCACCCGATGCCGGAGTCGAGAAGCTCCGTCGGTCCTGCCACGATGCATCCGAAGGTGCTCGTGATCAATGCGCCGCGCCAACGGCGGCGCAGGCTGGGCCAGTTTTTCCTCATAGCAGCCTTCCTCTCGTGCTGCTGAGGGCCTGCGAGGCGGAGTGCTCGCAGGCCCTCGTCCATGATGCCGCTTACCTCACAGGAAGCGTCCGAGCCAGGCTCCAGCTGGACTCGAGCCGAGCGCTCCCCACAGAGTTCCGTTCATGAAGGCATCGCTCCGGTCCTCGTTGTTTCCACCGAGCAGAGCGGATCCGATGGCCGCGCCGGATCCAGAGCTGACGCCGACCACGACTGCTCCGGCGACGATGCACCCAACGCCCGTGGAGCACACCGCGGCGACGGCTGCCACACCGATGATGCCTCCGGCGAACGCTCCGATGCCCTCCCCGATGTCCGGCCATCCGAACAGGCCAGTGGGGTCGATGATGTTGGTGGGGTCGCCGGAGGCGTAGAGGTAGGGGTTGGCCTCGAGTCCGGACGGGTCGGGCTGGGTGAAGCGGCCGAGGTTCGGGTCGTAGAAGCGGGCCTGGTAGTGGTAGAGCCCGGTCGGGTCCTGGTAGCCGCTCGCGAAGCGGTAGGGCTGGGAGACCTTCTCGTTGGCGGTGGTGACGCCGCGCGGGCTGTAGGTGTAGGTGTTGGCCTTCTCGCCGTCGGCGTTCACGACGGCTTCGATGGTGCCGAGGGAGTCCGCGAGGTAGTAGTACGTCTTGTCCTTGGTGCGGAACGAGTTGAGGGTGCCTCCTGCTTCGCGGGTGAAGTTCGTGTCCACGCCGCCTGCGGTCTGGGAGGCCAGGCCGAGCGGGCCGTGGTGGAAGGCGATGCCGCCGAACTGGGTACGCTCGGAGTTGTCCGTGCTGGCGTAGCGGCCCTTGTACGTGGTGCCGCCGTGAGTGATCGACGTCTGCTGGGAGAAGTCGCTCCACTGGCCGCCGGTACGGGTTGTCTCGGGGGTCGGGGCGGCTGCGGTCTCGTTGCCGTCCTGGTCGTAGGACCAGTTGGTCGAGGAGCCGTTCTTGCCGGTGATCTGGCTGGCGGCGTTGTAGGAGTAGGTGGAGCCGCCGGGGCAGCCGGCCGCGGTGCCCTGTGAGGTGAGGTTGCCTGCCTTGTCGTAGCAGTAGAGCCAGCTGCTGTTGGTGGTGGTGCCCTTGGTCTCCTTGGTGAAGGTCAGGCGTCCGGCTGAGTCGTAGTCGTAGGTGCGCTTGAGGCCGGTCGCCGCGTCGGTGCGCGTGCGGATCTTCGTGCCGTCCTTGGTGGTGGTGCCACTGGTGTACGTGTAGGTGTAGGCGAGGTCCATCAGGGTGCCCTTGGGCGATGTCGCCTTGATGGCCGTGGCCCGGTTGGCCTTGTCCAGGGTGATCGACTGGACGGTCCCACCCGGGTAACTGATCTTGGTGCGGCCGTCGTTGGCGTTGTACTCGTAGCCGGTCTTCTGGCCGAACGGATCGGTCAGCGACTCCAGCCGGTTGGTCTTGCTGTAGGTGTAGCGGACGGTGCCCGAGGGGTCCTTGTAGGTTTCGACGTTGCCGTCGGCCGTGTAGGTGAGCACGGTCTGGGAGCCGTCCTGCAGGGTGCGGACCGTTTCCCGGCTGAGCGGGTCGAAGTCGTACTTGGTGATGCCGGTCGCATCCGAGCGCTGCTTGAGGTTGCCGTCCGCGTCGTAGGCGTAGGTCACGGTCGCGTTGGTGCTGGAGACCTTGGTGATCCGGTCGCGGTTGTCGTAGACGTAGACGGTCTTGAGACCGCGGCCGTCGGTGACGGTCTCGGTGCGGCCCAGGCTGTCGTACGTGTACTTGGTCTCGCCGAGCGGCTTGGGCGGGATGACCTTGGACAGGTTGCCCTTGGCGTCGTAGGAGAACTTCGTCGCGTTCTGGTTGGCGTCCTTCACCTCGCAGCGCTGGCCCTCGAAGCCGCCGCAGGTGGGGGTGGCGGGGTTGTACGTGAAGGAGCGGGTGCCGCCCTCGGCGCCGGAGACCGTCTCCTTGGTGGTGTTGCCCGCGGAGTCGTAGCTGTAGCTGACCGAGACGCCGTCCGCCGTGTCGAGCTTCCCGGGCACGTCCGCGCCGGCGACGGTCTGGTAGGCGGACAGCGAGGAAGTGGCGCCGGTCGGCAGCTTCGCTGTCGTCGGGTTCGAGCGTGCGTCCCACCCGTAAGTCGTCACGTTGCCCGGTGCACCCCCGACTCCCATGGCATCGACGGCGGTTGCAACGTTCCGGTTCGCGTCATAGGTGCGGTCGCGGGAGCGCCCCAAGGCATCGGTGACCTTGGTGATCTCACCGTCGGCCGCGTACTTGTACGTCGTGGTGTCGCCAACGGGGTCGGTGACCGTCGTGGTGCCCGCGGCGTTCGGGGTGCTTGACGAGTAGTCGTAGAGGTAGGTGGGGCCGGTCTCCCCGGAACCGTCGAACGTGGTGGCCCGCTTCATGGACGTCACACGGTTGTGACTGTCGTAGGTGAAGACGGTCACCCGCCCTTCAGGCGTGGTGATCTTCGTCAGGCGGCGGTTCGAGTCATAGCCGAAGGCAGTGGCCTTGCCCTCGGTGTCGGTGGTCTCGGCAAGGTCACCGGCAGGGTTGAGGTCGTAGACCGCGGTGCGGCCGGAGTTGTCCTTTGCCTGCCACTGCGAGGCGTCGGTCTTGACCAGGTCGATCCAGCGGCCGGAGCGGGACTCGGTGAGCTTGAACCCCTTCTGCTCGCCGGCCTCGTCATGCTGGTCCACGAGCACGTGCCCGCCGTTGCGGTCGCTCACTTTCACCAGAGTGCCGACCGCGCTGTAGGTGTCCTTCATGCCCGAGGCGCGCTGGGTGAGCGTGTACTCGCCGCTGGAGGTCTTCTTCAGGTCCAGGCGGTAGCCCTCGGGGGTGGTGAAGGTGCCGTCGGCCTTCTTGGCGAAGGAGACCGAGCCGCCGGTGGCGTCGTAGAGCACCACCTTGTCGCTCTCGATCTGCAGGTAGCGCTCGTAGCCCTGCCACCAGCGCTGCGAGACCTTCCCCCAGGGGGCGTCCATCGAGTTGTACGTCCGTGACAGCTGCAGTGACTGGCTGACGCCGGCGATCTGGAAGTCGGTCGCCGCCAGCATGAGATTGCCGGTGGAGTAGTTGACGCGCGCTACCAGGGAGTCCGTCACCCGGACATCCGAGATCAGGTGCCAGGGCACCTGCCCCTGCCCCTTGGGTACCACTGCCGCAAGCGCATCCCCGGCGCGCCGCGGGTCACCGGTCGCGGCATGTGCGTGTTCCTTCTGCGCGGCCAGCCATCGGGCAACCTCTGCCGTGGGCGCCTTCGCCCGAATGGACTTTGGGGCCTCGGTCGTGCCGACTTTCACCGGCGGCATCTCGGCCTTCGCGCCGTCCTTGCCCCACGCCGAGGACGGCTTGCCCGGCCCCGGTTCGGCCGCCATCGCGGGGACTACGCCTGCTGCCAGAGCCAGGGTGACCGAGGCCGCGACGGCGCCACGCCTTGCCCGGGTGCGGGCACGTTTGCGGGACGTGCCGTTGATTCTTAAGTACACAGTTTCCCCTCGTGTTTGCCCCTATGGAGGCACGGAGAGCAGCGCGGGCGTGAAGGGGGAAGGCCGACGCCCTCAGGATGACAAGGGAGGGTGCGGGCCTAGTGCCGTGACGCTGCTCTCCGTGCCGTACTGGGCCGCACCGGGTGGGTCGAATCCCGGTGCGGTGCGCTCGTCGTCCAGCCGATCTGCGGCTCGTGGCCTGGCAGAACGTCACCCAGTGTCGTGGGACGCCACATGCCGTTGGTCTGGACCGTTCAGCGCGGCTGCCACCGTAGGCACAGCCGCCGCTGTCGGTACACCGCCAGTCGAACAAGTGGCCGAAATCGAAGGGCTAAGTGGAAGAACCGGCTGGCGAACCGGAAAGAGCACAGACCTGCGTCATCCTGTGAGGCCCCTGTGAAGAGGGTGGCGGAGCGGACCGTTCCGGGCGAAATCGGATCGGCTCAATGCGACGCCGCCCACTGGGCCGCGGATGCGCTTCTCCATGTAGTCCGGGACGCAGCGACTCGTCTATCGATCCTCGTAGATCCGCCGCCTGCGGATCACGCCGCTTGCGGCTGCGCATGAACATGAACGGACGGCAGCGCCACCCACTGACACGCGCCGAGGATTTCCCCGCTTCCCGATCTTGGGCGCCGGGCGAGGCCAGAACCAGCAGGCCCTCCGGACCAACCGGACCAACCGGACCAGGGGACCAAGACGTACGGGGACTGCCACTACAGGTCGAACTCCAGGTGCTCGATGTCCGTGAACCGGACCTCCTCCAGGCTTCCGGCGCGACGGCCGCCGTCCTGGAAGTACACCTCCTTGAGTGCCTCAGCGGCGAGCTCCTGGAGGCGCTGCTCCGTGGCGCCCCGTTCCTGGGCTTCGAAGAGGCGGGCGGCATAGCGGGGCGGCAGGGCGACGGTCAGGTGCCGGATGCGGTCCTGGTCCGTCGACCCGATCGGCGCGGTGTAGCCGAGGCGGGCGCGGGTGTCGATGACGATGCCGCCGGTGGTCGCCGCCTGCTGCCGGGCCTTGGCCCGGATCTGCGGCTGCCACCGGGCCTTGACCTCGCGCTCCAGGCGCGCGGCGAGGTCGGTGCGCGGCTTTTTGATCTGCTCCTTCACGTACCGCTCGACGGTGCGCTGGGAGATGCGCAGCATCTGGGCGACCGCCTTGGTGCCCTTGAGCTGCTTGACCAGGTATCGCATCTGCGCGGGCGCGCTCTTGGGCGCTGGGCGGGTGAACGCCTTCTGCATTGCGGCTTCCAGGCCGTCCCCGAACAGGCTCATCGTCGCCCTCTCCTACTCTCCGTTGTCGACGTCGGTGACGGTGCCGTCCTTGATGTACCGGGCGAGGTTGAGCTCGGGGGCGTCGAATCGCTCGCGGACCTCTTCGCCCCACAGGACGCTCTGGGTGCCCTCGTGCTTGACCAGGCCCGGGTTGATGCCGAGCTGGAACCCGCCCGGCAGCGGCTTGCCCTCGCGGTAGGGCAGGAAGTCCAGCGGGCTCTCGCCGTCGGCCGCGTACACCACGCAGTCGGACAGGATCGCCACCGGGTACTGCCCCGTGAACGCCGCGTGCTTGACGATCTTGCGGTGCAGGTTGATGCGCGTGCGGGAGATGACCGCCGCGCGGATGTCCGGCCGCCACGTCGGGCGGGACAGTGCGCGCCACGGCTCGCCCGGCCGCCAGCCCTCACCACGCGGGCGCTCGCGCAGCTTGCCCAGGCCGCCCTTTGTGGCTGCGTGCTCAGCGTCAGCGCGCAGGGCTCACGTATCAGCGGATGGCCGAGCGAACCAGCTACACGCACAGCGTGCTCTCGCGCGCAGCCCAGGGCAACCGGATCCCGCGTCTGCAGGTTGTCGAGGCCTACGCCAGGGTCTGTGGGGCTGATGTCGCCGAAGCCAGGAGGCTGTGGCGCCGAGCACGGCAGGCCGGTGTGCAGGCGGTTCCCGCAGTCCTCTCACCGACTGTGGTACGCCCCGAGTACGTTTCGGACTTCGCCGGGTTGCACGCGGCGATGATCAACCTGCGCCGAAGTGCTGGCGTGCCGTCACTGCGCGCACTTGCGCAGAGAGCTGGGGGGCATGGCGAGTTGCCACACAGCACGCTCCATCGCGTGGTGAGCCAGCAGGCCATCGCGTCCCGCCGCCATCTCGCGGCGTTCGTTAAAGCATGCGGGGTCAGCGGGACGGCCGTTCAGGAGTGGACCGCGGACCGCTGCCTGGGACCGCGCCTGCGGACTGCGCACGGAGCAGGCGACCGCGCTGGCTTTCAGGGCGGCTTTGCCGTGGCCGGTGTCGCCTGCAACCCCTTCCCGCGGCGCGGACACTCTGGCAGCGATGACGCGTCTGCTCGCCGCGGGTTCGCCAACGTTCAAGGGCTTTGTCGAGATGGAAAGTGCAGTTGTCAACGCGCGCTCCGGCAAGCTGTTCCCCCTGTCTGCCCTGTACTACGGCAACCGGAACCTGCTGGATGGCATGGAAGCCGATACCGCACGTCAGCTCCAGCTCGCTGATCTGTACTGGGGCGCTGTGGATGCCGTGATCCCGCAATGGGAGATGGTCCGCCGCCGTGTGCTGCACGCGGCCGAGGTCCGCAACACCTACCTGCACAGTCACGGCATTGCTCTGCACTGTCTGGGTTCGATCGGCAATGTCCTTCTCAGACAGTCGGAAAGCTTCCGCAAGTGGGCGCCGTACCTTCAGCGCCTGGGCAGTATCGACTGGGCCCGAACCAACCCGGACTGGGAGGGCCGTGCGCTTGCCGACGGACGCATCGTCAAGAGCCTTCACCACGCCGTTCTCGCGACTGAGTACCTGCGCCGACGGATGGGACTTCCGCACAGCGGTGCCCTGCAGCCGGCGCCGCACCGGACAGCGTCCCATTGTGATCACGCGAGGCTCAAGCGGTCAGTGCGCGCAGTCAAGCCAGCCGCTTCCGCGAACAGCTAACAGCCGTGATCCACCGCGTCAGTCCCAAAAACGACTAGTAGCTGGGCAGTTCAGGACCGCGCAAGGCAACCACTGTGAGGCAACATCCAGCACCAGCACAGCCAGCACATGTAAGTAACTAAAAGACAGCCCGCTGATCTTCAAGCCCGAAGGTCACCAAGGGTCTTCTCCACACGCAGTGGGAGTCTGCCCGTCGGGTACAGCAGTTCGAACCATTCCGGCCCGTCTCTCCCCCCACGCGCGGGTGCTTGCCCGGCCTGCGGAGACCTTCGTCGTAGGCGCGGGTGTCTTCGCCACACACACGTGGGGGTCTGTCCACGATGATCCTCATGCGCCTTCCCCGCGCCCGCACCTTCCTCAAGCGCGTGGCGCCTCCACGAACGGAAGAAATCAGCAGGTCAGAGCCCTGACCCTATGGACTTCTCACAATGAGAAGTCGCACACCGCGGTTCACGGCGGCGACGGGGGCGAGTCGGTGTGCGGCGGCTACGGCCACCTGCTGGCCTGGCTGCCCCTGGCGACCGCCAACCGCAACCCTGAGAAGGCCGAGTTCGTGTACGGACCGGACGGAGAGGGGCCTGTACAACAACTTCTCCACCCGACCGGTGCTCACGCTCTGAGCGCCCGAGAAGGACAGCATCCCCTCCCGCTGGGACGGCGATACAGCGGATGAGGACGCGCGGCTCGGGCCGTTCGTGCGCCGGTCTGGCCCCCGGCTATGCGCAGCTCCATCAGCACCGGCCCGGCAGCGTACTTGAGCGCATGGGTGAACAGCTCACTGACCACCAGCTGCGTCAGGTCCATCGCACGTGCGGGCACCGGCAGGCCGATGCTCGGGCTGGAGGCGGGCAAGGACGTCCACTGCCTGGTGACGTGCCTCGGCGATGCAAGTGGACAACCGGTCCGCGATCGTGGATGTGCGGCCGGGCGGCGGCCACCATTGGCGCAGCGTTATCGCCGACGGCATGGGTGAGCGGCGGCACTTCGACTTCGGGCTCAAGGGAGCGAACTCGGTGTCGGTGGAGCTGCAGCTGAGCCGCTGACCGTCCGCGTGGGGGCGGGGCCGGTTCGGGGCCTTGGCCACCCGGCCCGACCACCCGCCTGAACGCGCACGAGTCACCGCCAGGCGGTCGCCTCGGAGGCGCGAATGCAGTAGTGCCGGTACGTGCTCTTGCCGCCGGTCTTGGGGACCGCGCAGGCCGTGACCTGGAACTCGCCGTCGCCCACCCGCACCATGCTGGTGAACTTGTCGTCCCCGTACTCGATCTCCGCACTGCGCTTGGCGCCGCCGGCGGCCTCCACCGTGACCACGTCGCCGGGGTTGCCCCGCTCGATCCGCGCCCAGACCGCCTGGCACTCCTCGCTGTAGCGCAGTTGCAGAAGCGCGGGGTTGCCGCCGGCCGGCTTAAGGGTGCGCGCGTCCTCTGTGCACCCCTGGTTCTGCGGGTTCTTCCCCTCGCACGCCTCCCCCGGGCAGGTCGGGTCGTCCAGGAAATACTTCACGACATGCTCCCCGAGCGGGGACAGGACGGCTGCCGCCACGGCGCTGACAATCGCAACGGCGTAGGCCAACCGCGTCCCGGTGCTCCGCCGGCTACGACGGCCCGCGGGCGGCTCCGCATCAGGTTCGGGGGTCGGAGCGGTGTGGTCGCTGGTTCTGCTCGTCGTCACTGGAACCGCCCTTGGTGCACTGGTTGGGAGAGACAGAATCCACCTGGCGTGCCACGGGGAAAAGGCGCACATGGGAGGCACCGAATGCACGCTGGTACCGCTCCCCTGCGCCCCTTGCGCGGGCAACGACCACGCCCGCACCGGGCAACACGGTGCAACGGTCGCCCACAACGCACATTCCCGCAGGGCAGGCAGCCGCCATCGCCCTCATGACAAACGGCGAGGCTCTCTTCCCCGCCACTGGGTCATGGTGTCTCGCACCAACTTCGGCCCGCAGCAATGCACTTGGGGACACGACGGGACGCGGCCCGCTTCCACACTAAGAGTCAAGCCGAAACTCGTCAGATCACCCCGAATGGCCCCAATGACCGAATGCCGACCGAAGTTGGGTCCGGGATGCGTTCGCCCCCGCGGCTACTGTGACCGTTCGCCAAACGGTTCCGTCCGGCGCCTCCAAGCCCTTCGTCAACGGTACCGACGACACCGGCCGCGTCGGGCTTCCTCACGGAGGCCTAACGGTGCAGAACAGGACCCAGCACGACTGGTGTGCATGGTCGAAGCGGGACTACAGGGGGACAAAGGATGTGGTCCACCCCGGCGAGTGGGTGGGCACCCCGTTCCCCGTGTACTCGCTGCTGCCGGAAACAAGTTGGCGGTGCGCCACCTGAACGTGAAGGAGACCGATCGGGGCCCCGCAGTTCCTGGGAACTGCGGGCCCCGCGGGACGCGGTGAGGGCGTCCTCTCCGCCGACGCGGGGGGAGTGCCCTATGTGGGCTGAACCGTAGGAGTGTGCATGGCTGATAGCCAGGTCACGATCAAGCTCACGAGTGACGAGGCACTGGTGCTGTCGCACTGGCTGGAGAGACTCCAGATGACGGACCTCAGCCGCGTTGTCGACGATCCGGCGGTCTGAGCACCGATCCATCGAATTGCCGGAGCGCTGGACAAAGCGCTTGCTGAGCTGTTCGCGCCGGCCTATGACCAGCGGCTTGAGGCCGCTCGTCAGCGGCTTCGGCCGGAGCACTGACCGAGCGGTCTGGGCTCCTCACCTAGCCGCAGCCGGTTGGGGCTCGTCGAAGGTCCGGTCGCGGAGCATCGCGAAGAGGACGTCGGCCCGGCGCCTGGCGAGGCAGAGCAGAGCCTGGGTGTGGAGCTTGCCCTGGGCGAATTTCTTGTCGTAATTGGGCCCGGGACGCGGGGTCGCCGAGTGCGGCGAACGCGGAGAGGGAGAAGGCCCGTTTGAGCTGCTTGTTTCCCCTCCACGACGGTTATTCGCCGTGGATCGACGAACCCGAGCTCCGGGTCGCGGGGGCGAGTCCGGCGTAGACGGCGAGGTGACGGGCGGTCGGAAAGGTGCTGCCGTCGCCGACCTCGATCAGGATGCGGGCCGGCGGTCCTGACGCCGATCCCCAGCATCGTCGTCAGGACCGTCGAAAGAGGATGGGCCTCCAGGAGTTCCTCGATCCGCCCGGCCAGCAGCTTGCGCTGGTCCAGCACGGCTGTCAGGGATCCCACCTGGACGGTCTGTCCGGCCCGTCGCTCCATTTCCGTCGGTTCTCTGTTCCGCCCGCCGGACGGCAGGATGGACGGATGCCGATGAGTGAGACGGAACTGCTGGCTCTCCTGCGTGAACTTGACGACCCCGAGCGGCTGGAGTGGCCGCTGAACTATGACCGCGCCGCAGCGAGCCTCGCGTTCGGCAGACTGGTACGCCGGCTCGAGACGGACTTCGGAACCCAGTGCGAGTTCGAGCAGGACACGCAGGACTCCAGCGAGTACGGGCGTGTTCGCGTGCCGGCGGAGGCGACGATCTGCGGAACCCGGATCGTGGTCTGCGTGAGCAAGTTCGGTTCTCTCGCCGAGGTCTGTGCTGACAACCCTGGGGCCTTCCTCGGCACGGAAGAGGCTCGACAGGAGGACGCACTGGACTTGTCCGACCTCGCCACCGTGGAGCGGGCGCTGTCCGAGCTCGGCTACGTGAACGTCCCCGAGGAACTTCTGGAGAGCGACTACGAGGGCCCCAGCTCGCTCGAGCACTTCGTTGCGCGGCCCACCTGGTGGACGCGGTTCTTCGGCAGCATGTGATCCCCCGTGTCAGCGGTTTTTCAGCGTGTTGAGCTGTTCGAGCGGATCCGGCGTAACCGAAGGCTGGAGAACTCTTCGGTCCGGAACCACCCGTCGGTGGGTGCCTGCGGTACGGATGGCGTAGCCCTGTTCCGTGGCTGCGGGGTGACGATGACAGGCTCCTCCAGGCAGCGGGCCGTCACCCGTCTGGGCGGCGCCCGGTCTCCAGCATGTGCAGCACGGCTCTCTCGGCAGGCCCCTGGGTGGCAGGGATGCCATAGGTACCCCCGTCGCCGAGGTGAGGCAGTGCAGCGGCGACCGTCACACCCTCCTCGAACAGTTCGATCACACGTGGATTGATGTAGGAGGCGCGGCAGACCGCCGGGGTGTTGCCGAGATACCCGGCCACCTCCCTGACCGCCCGGGCAATGGCCCGGCGACGGGCGCTCTCACTGTGGGCCACGGGTTGCGAGACGGCCAGCGCCACGGCGGCCATGACGGTGGCGTGCCACGTACGGAAGTCTTTGGCGGTGATCTCAAGGCCTGCCAGTTCCTTGAGGTAGGCGTTGACGTCGTCACCGCTCACGTCGTGCCAGGCGCGCTGCTGCCAGTAGGCCAGCAGCCGGTCGCCTCCACCGCGGCGCCGCAGCAGCGCGGCAAGGGTGCGGCAGGACGCGGGGTCCGTGACCGTCCGGGCGACCTCCTTGCCGTGCTTGCCCGTGTAGGTGAACAACACCGCACCGGCCTGGCAGCGAGAGTGCTCACGCAGCAACGTGGTCAGGCCGTAGCTGCTGTTCAGATCGGTGTAGCGGTCGCTGCCGATCCGGAAGAACCCGAGGTCGAGCAGACGCACCGCCGTGGCCAGGACCCGCTCTCGGGTCAGCCCGCGATCTCTCAGATGACCTTCGGCTGCCTCCCGGACCGCGGGCAGCACTTCGGCGACATCGAGCACGTGCGCGTGCTTCGCTTGCTCCTGCTCGGCACGGAACTGGGGATGGTACAGGTACTGCCGCCGCCCGGCGGCGTCGATGCCTACGGCCTGCAGGTGCCCGTTCGCCCGGGTACAGATCCACACGTCACGCCAGGCCGGCGGTATCACCAAAGCGCGGATACGGGCCCGCTCCCCCGGATCGTGCAGTGGCTCCCCGCGGGCGTCGAGGTACCGGAAACCGCGCCCCTGCCGCAGTCGGCGATAGCCCGGGTCGGTGGGGCGGCTGTGGTAAAGACGCATTTCCCACCTCCTTCACCTTCCCTGAGCCAACCGTGCTCTCTCGCCCAGTACCCGATGGTCACCGTTGTACGACAGCGTCGGGCCTGAACGAGGCAGGCTGCCACCGTGCTGCTCGCGGTCCCTGAAACCGGTCGCTCCTCGAGCAGATCTCGTTCATAAGCATCCCGAGCAGACTCGGCTGCGAGAGGCCGAGACCCACCTAGAGCACCTCGCGATCACCCGCAAGACCGTCGCCGGCCTTGCCAACCGGCTCCTCGCATCCCCGCCGGAGCTGCCCGAGCACCCGGGACTCCCCGCATCCTCGCCGAACATCGAAGGCACCCGCACCAAGCTGGAACGCCTGGTCGAACTCGCCATGCTCCCCGAGATCGACATTGGCAACTTTGTCAGGAAGCAGTATTCGGCGCCGCGGCCAGCACTCCTGCCCCGAGCGTCACCTTGAAATGGACCACGTCATGCAGCGTGCACTCACGTGAAGGCGATGGCCGCTCCGGTCGCGATCGAGAGTTTTGCAGCCTGGAGAAGTTGCAGGCAGACGTAGGATTCGACGCCGTAACGCTGCCATCCCTCGCTTGCCGGCTCTTCGGCCTCGGCAGCCTCGAAGACCTCCTCGGAGTGCGGATCGAGGTCTTCCGGAAGACCAAGGGCTTCAGCGAGTCGACGGGCTTCCAGCAGCAGCCGCACCGAAGAACCGAGGTAGCCGCCCGGTGCCCTTTTATCGACGATGACGTGGGTGAAGTCGACAGGGACGTAGTACCCCTCGCAGTCCGAATGATGGATGAGGTGGTCGAACGGGCCCGGAGGATCGCCTGGGAGAGTCTTGTAGAGCTTGCTCAACAGCGGGTCGTCACTCGCACGCTGGGCGTCATGCAGCGGCTCGGGCAGGCGCCCGCCCGCCGCCAGGTGGACGGCGAGACGACGGACGGTATGCAGGCCCGAGATGTCCCTGCGCCTGGAAGAGGCGCTGGGCCGCCTGCCCGCCGACTGGCACACGAGAACCATCCGCGATCTGCGGACCCTGATCGCGCCCGTGCCGCAGACGCCGGACGCACGAGGCGGATCCGTCCCGCGGCCGGGTCGCGGGCTCCGCAGGGCGCTGCACACCTGGACCAGCCCCGACTCCTGGCGGACCCGCCGCACCGTCGAGACCGGCGTCGTCCTGCGCGCCGTCGGGATCGTCCTCATCGTCGGCTCACACGTCCGAGTCTTCGACATCAAGGGCTTCGCCCACATCCTCCTCGGCGTGGCGGGCTACAACTTCGCCCGCTTTCTCCTGACCGACGCCCCACGCCGCGAGCGCGTACGACGCCTGTGGCGCAGCATCGCCCGCATCGCCGTGCCGAGCATGGCCTGGATCACCGGCGCGGTGCTCCTGACCGACTTCTACGACCCCGCCAACGCCCTGCTGCTCAACACCCTCCTCGACCAGGGCAACGACCGCTTCGACTGGGCCTACTGGTTCGTGGAGGCCCTCGTCTACTTCCTGATCGCCCTGGCCCTTCTCATGGCCGTACCGCTCGTGGACCGGCTGGAGCGGCGCTACGCGTTCGGCGTGCCGCTGGCGGTCATGGCCATCAGCCTGGTCGGCCGTTACGACCTGCTCGACCTGGCGTCCGCTCGTCCCCAGCTGAGCCCTTCGGTGGTCTTCTGGCTGTTCGCCCTGGGGTGGGCGGCCGCACGTGCGGACACCGTCCGGCAACGGGTCCTGCTGACGGCGGTCCTGCTGCTCACCGTGCCCGGCCTGTTCCAGGACCAGCCCCTGCGCACGGCCCTCGTCATCGCCGGGCTGGGGCTGCTGATCTGGGTGCCGGTCCTGCCCAGCCTCGGCCCGCTCAGCGCGCTGGCGGGCGTCCTGGCGAGCAGCTCGCTGTACATCTACCTGACGCACTACCAGCTCTACCCCTACCTCCAGGAGGACTTCCCGCTCACCGCCCTGTTCGCCTCGCTGGCACTCGGAGTCGGCTACGCGGCGGTCGTGACCCGGGTTGCGCGAGCCGCCCGGTGGCTGTGACGACGGTTCGCCGCCCAGGCGCGACCGCCGGCCTGCGAGTTGGGCTGCCTGCAGTCCTGCCTGCCCGCGCCTGAGGATCACAGAAGGGCGCAGGCGCACGGCGAGGGTGGCTTCACGCTGGCGTGTCGGACAGGGTCCGTCTCAGACAACCAAGTTTGAAAGGGGCTGTTCGAGCGGTCGTGGCCCCGACGCTGGGAGTGGTGGTGAGGCTACTCGGCCCGCCACCAGCCCTGTCCGACATGCCAGTCCCTCACCCAGTGCAGGAAATCGCCCCCCGGCAGAGCGGAGAGGGAGTCGGCATAGGGTGTGGCGCATCCGTCTCTGAGCCACCAGACCCGACCGCGTTGCGGCCCGGTCACCACCAGCGTCCAGTACTCACCGGACCTGTCGCTGCCCAGCAGCACCGAGCCGTGCTGGTAGGTCTGGTGCAACTGGAACGAGTGGAGGCTGTGGTCGTAGTAGTCGTACTCCCACTGCCATTCCTCCTCGAGCGGGAAAGGCTGATTGGGCACGCGTGCAGCGGTGCCATCGAACGGCTCCGGGCTCATCCAGTAGTCCGCTTCCCAGAGAGCCCAGCTGGCTGGCCTCTCTCCCACGGGCAGCAGACCCCCCTCGTCCGGCGGCCCGTCGTCGGTGCCGTTGGCGATCTCGGCAACGAAGGTGCGGTACGGCTCAGGCAACACCACCCCGTGCCTCCGCTCCCACACCCAAAGAGCCTCCCAGCCCAGAGGGCTGTGCCGGACCTTTGCCGGAAAGGCCTCACGCAGGAGGGCTACCGCACCCAAAATCGCATCTTCCACGCGCTACAGGTATCACCGGTCACCGACACTCTGAGATCTCGACCGCTGCGGGGCCACAGGCGCTGGGGGCGGGCGGCTGTCAGGACGGCCAGCTGAGCCGGCCGTCCACGACGGCCGGGAGAGACGTGGGCATCTCGTCGGTGACCCAGGCGAACTCCAGGGCCGCAAGCGTGGCTCCGCGGTCCGTCCATACGAGGATCTCGCCGACGTAGGTGCCGGACGGGTCATGGACGTGCGCGTCGACGGGCACGAGCTCTGTCCGCAGTGCCGCATGCTCGCACGGTTCCCGGACCCGCAGGCCAACGCTCACGGAATCGGGCCCCCGGATGGCGGTCACCTCGGTGCGGTCCAGCTGAGTCCGCAGCTGCGAGGCGCCGGCGAACTCCGCCGACAGGATGGCTTCGAGCACTGCGCGCTCATCGGCGTTGAGCGGGCGCGGGTCGATGGACAGAGAGGCCATGCGCCCATTCTGAGGTGGCGGAGTGATCAGACCAAGGCCTCCACTTGGCCCACAGCGGTGGCACCGCGGAGTGTGGTGTCAACTGCACCGCGTAGTCCTGGACGAGGCCGGAGCCGTGGCGGATTCGACTGGAGTGCCGTGATCGCCGATGCCGCCTCGGTGCGCGCGAAAGAGGGGGGGGCGCTGACAGGGCCGAATCCAGTCGACCGAGGCACAGCGGGCAGCAAACTGCATGTTCTGACCGACGCACAGGGGCTGCTCGTGGTCGTCGGGGTGTCCGCCGCGAACGTCAACGACGTCCAAGCGCTGCGCCCACTCATCCTCGGAATCCCTGCCGTCCGCTCACGCCGCGCGGCCCTCGTCGGCGACGTCCAGACAAGGTTCGTGCGTGTATCCCGAGCTGGTGGTCGAGGTCGGCGTCGGCGTCGACGTCGCCCGTGATGCCGGTGGCCGCCTCATGGCCACGCCGCTGTTACCGGGGCATCGAAGAGCGCGCCCTGATCTCCGGCCGGCCCACGCCGAGGCGAAATCGGCTTAGATCATTCAGCCCGACCCGCTATGCCTTCAGCGGCCAGCCGGTCCGGGTTCGCACCTAGCGGGTGAGCCGATGGAAGGGCCCACCCGCTCGTCACCTCCCCTGGGCTGTCGCCTGCCGTCAGTGAGACTGCTGCTTGCCGTTGTAGCGCTGAGCGAGCCGGGCGAGAGCCACCGCGCCGAGCAGCAGGCCGAAGTCGCGCAGCGCGACGTCGTAGTAGCCGGGGATGGTCAGCAGGTTGACGATGATTCCGGCGAGCCATCCGGCCACCAGCCAACCGCCGAAGCGCGGGGCGAGCGCGACGACAAGGCCTGCGACGATCTCGATCGCGCCGACTGCGTACATGGCTGCCTGGGCACTGCCCGGAGCGATGTCGTTGATCCACGGGGCGAGGTAGGCAGGCCAGTCAACGAGCAGGTTGGCGAACTTGTCCAGCCCGAACAGGATCGGCGCCACGGTGAACCCGGCGCGCAGGATGACGAACGCCTGGTAGCCGGGATCGCTGAGCGCGGGCCGCCGGGGGGTGACGGATGTGGTGGTTGTGGTTGGGGACGACATGACGCCCACCCTTCTATCGACAACTCTCATTAACGATAGAAGCGCGGGAGCCTTCTTTAGTCAATGGCTGTTGGTTTTACACTGGTGTTCGTGGACCCCTCGAAGGAAGTAGCCCGCCCCGACGTCTCCGCCGTCGCCGCTCTCGACGAACCGACTCGCAGAAGGCTCTACGACCACGTCGTGCGCCAGCCGGAGCCGGTCAGCCGCGACGAAGCCGCCGAAACCCTTGGCCTTGCCCGGCAGACGGCGGCATTCCATCTGGACCGCCTGGCCGACGAATCGCTGCTCGACGTCGTCTACGAGCGACGAAGCGGCCGCTCCGGGCCCGGAGCAGGCCGGCCCGCCAAGCTCTACAAGCGCTCCGCCAAGCAGGTCACCGTCAGCCTCCCGGAGCGGCACTACGAACTGGCCGGACGTCTCCTCGCCCAGGCACTGGAGGAATCAGAATCCACAGGAGAACCAGTTCGGTCGGTTCTGCACAAGAAGGCCCACGGGCTGGGCACACAACTCGCCGGCCCAGGCCAGGCGGATGTGTTCGCCGTGCTGGAAGCCAATGGCTTCGAACCCCGTTCTGACGGTGATGCCATCGTCCTGGGCAACTGCCCCTTCCACGCGCTCGCACGCGAGCACACCCAGACAGTGTGCGGCATGAACCTCCACCTGCTCCGCGGCCTGCTGAACGGGCTCGCCGAAAGCGGCCTCCAGGCGCGCCTGGCGCCCAGCCCCGGTCACTGCTGCGTCCGTCTGGAGCCGGTCTCCTCCACCAGCGTGCGCTCATCCTGAGCCCAACACCCGTTGCTCGCCCGGCGGTGCGCGGCCGAACCGGCCGACCGCACCGACCCGGGAACCCGGCGAGCTCCGGCCCCGCCCGCGCCGCCCATCCGCCTCTTCCTCACCACAACTGCCGACCTCGCCGGGATCAGGGCACCGAGGACGGCGATCGTCACGCCCACCAGGGCGAGGGCAGCCAGCTGCGGCATGTGCCAGACCTGCTCCATGGATTCCGGGAACGAGATCACGTCTGAGGCTGAGCTCGAAGCGGTGCCAGAGACGCCCAGGACGAATGCTGACAAGATCCTCGACGCGCTTGCCGACGGCCCCGCGTCCGAGACGGACCTTCTTGCGGCCCTCGACGAGGACGGCGGGAAGGACGTCAAGCGCCGTTCTGTCCGCACCACGATCAGCAACCTGCGGCGCAAGGGGAAGATCGCCGTCATCTGTGACCGCCGCCACACGATGCGGCCGGAAATCAGGCCGTGATCGACAACTGTGAGCAACCCCACTCAGGGCTATAAATCCCCTGATGGCGGGGCATTTCTGGACTTCTCGGGATGGTGGCCGCGAGGAGGGCGAGGCCGACTGTGGGTTTGCTTCTGCCACGATGGTCGGCGCCGTAATCCGGCGAGGGGAGCCACCGCGCAGCGCAGCCGGTGTTTCTCGTTCCCCTCGTCCCCCCTGCTGAGTCCTCCGACTCGTCTTGCGAGTACCGCACTGTGTCTTCGTCGCTTTCCCCTGTCCAGCCGTCCCCCGCGCCCGCCAAGGCCGCCTCGCGTTCGCCCTGGCGGTCGCTGAGGTACCGCAGCATGCGCTGGTGGTCCGTCGCGAACTTCGTGTCGAACGCCGGTACGTGGATGCAACTCACGGTGCAGAACCTGCTGGTCCTCGAGATCACCGGGTCCGCCGCCGCGACGGGGCTGTCCATGTCCGTGCAGGCCGCCCCCGCCCTGCTGATGAGCGCCCTCGGCGGCGCGGCCGTCGACCGGTGGCCCCGCAAGCTGACGGCGGCCGTGAGCCAGGCGCTGCTCGGCGCGATCGCGTTCACGACGGCCGTCCTCGTGGCGCTGGACCGGCTCGACATGACCTCCCTGATGGTGCTGGCCGCCGTCACCGGCGTCGTCGCGACCGTCGACAACCCCGCGTGCGCGCTGCTGGGCAACGATCTCGTCCCGGCTGAGGACGTGCCCTCGGCCATCGGGGTCGGGGCGCTGGTGCACCAGGCGGGGCGGCTCGTGGGAGCGGCCCTCGCCGGTGTCGCGGTCGGATTCCTCGGCACGTCCGTGGCGTACTTCGCGAACGGGGTGTCGTTCCTGTTCGTGGCGTCGGTCATTCCGTTCCTACGTCCGGCGGCGGGGGCGGTGCGGCAGGTCGCCGTGGACCGGAAGCAGAGGGGCACCGACATGACCGTGCGTGAGGGGCTCCGGTTCTTCGCGCGGCGGCCGCGCCTGATGGCGCTGGCCGGTGTGACCGGGATCAGCGCGGTGTTCGGCCGCAACTACCAGCTCACCCTGGCCGTGCTCGTCACCGGGCCGCTCGCGGGCGGGGCCGGCTCGTTCGGCACGGTCTCGACCGTGCTCGCCGCCGGCGGCATCCTCGGCGCGGTCCTCGCCGCCCGGCTGCGCCGGCCGACCGTGCGGCTCGTGGGAGCACTCGCGGCGGCCGGGGCGCTGCTCCAGGTAGTGGCGGGGCTGTCACCCTCCGTTGCGATACTGATCGTGCTCGTGCTGCCGATGGCCGTGGTGGAGTCCGTCTCCGACACCGCCGGTACGGCCGTCCTGCAGACCGACCCGCCCGCGCATCTGCGGGGACGGGTGCTGGGCGTGTGGGGCAGCATCGGCACGGTGTGGGGCCTGGGCGGCCCGCCCGTCCTCGGTCTCCTCATGGAGCTGGCCGGAGCCCGCGGGGCCCTCGTCACCGGCGGCCTGCTCATCGCCGGCGCGATCGGTGCGGGCTACCTGCTCCGGCAGCGCCGGGCCACGACGCCGGTGATGCTCCGCACGGAGGAGAGCGACGCGGCGGGGCAGCCCGCCCTGAGCACCGCCGCCTGAGCCGAGCCCGCGGCGGCCGGGGCAGGCGTGGACGGCCCCGGCGCCCAGCCCGGTCAGGTGACCCAGCAGGCGCAGACACGTTCCCGCGGGCAAGGGCGACCGGTGCGCGTGCTCGCGCCGTTCGCCGAAGCGGCCGGCGGAGGGCCGCAGGACGCTCAGCGGCATGCCTGTCCGGTTACAGAAATGCCGGACCCGCTGCGCAGACCCTCACGGCCTGCACGCCCGACGGGACACCAACCCGTCACGACACGGCGTATCCCGCACCGGCAAAGATCTCCAGCGATGCCTGGATGCCTGCGGTAGGGGCCTCGATGGGCCGCAACGGCTCACGGAATCGGGGACGGCTCTCGGCGGGCCCCGAGGTCATCGGCATCCGCGGTGGCGGCGAGACGCTGCTGGAGCCGCACATGGCGGAACTCGTAGTGCGCGCCGGACTGCCGCAGCACTCCACGGCGGTGGGCTTCAGCGAGGAACTGCATGAGCCGCCACGGCGTCCGCCCGGTCAGGGCCAGCCAGATCCGGGCCGCGCCCATCCGTCCCCAGGCGCTCAGCGCGAGCGTGCTGGTGCCGACCTGGAGCCATACCTCGGTGTGCATCGTGCCCAGCGTGCTGCCGCGCCCCGCTACCGAGATCAGCACCACACAGGCCGCCCCCGAAACGAGGGCCGCGAACGCGCTGCGTCCCAAGGTGGCGGCGCGGTCGGTGCGCAGGGTGTTGCGCGGGCCGGCGGCGCGGATCGTGTCGGAGGGGGTGTTCAGGGCTCGGTAGACCCCGGAGGCGCAGCCGCCGATGGTGCCGACGAGCATGCCGAAGCCGAGGCAGGGCCACACGGCGTCGAAAAGGATGACCCGGACTGGACGGCGTACCAACCACACCTTGACGTCGTGCGGCAGGGCGACGACCAGGTTGTGGGCGTCGACGGGCTTGTCCCGCCATGTGCCGGGCTCGCCCTTCCAGAGGACCACCCACCGATCGTCCTTCTTCTGGATCCACGGCTTCCCCGTGAATTCGCCGAGTTTGTCGTTGTACGAAATCCGGGCCCCGTCGTTCACGACGAACGGATTGGCGAGCGCCGTACGCCGTACCAAAAGGATCCTTTCCGGTCGCGTCGAGCGGACGGCACGGCGGCCGTCGTCGGTCTCCCGGAGTTGCCATCCATGGATCACGTCGTCGTTCGACGGCCGACCGGCCGAGTGGATCTCGTACGCAGCAAAGGCGCCGGTGACGCAGCCCACGACGGTTCCGGCGCAGACGCTGATGAGCGTGCAGGCGATGAAGCCCCGCACCAGTCCCTTCCGGAAGGCGCGCAGTACGACGGCCGGGCTTGTGTACTGCTCGGCCGCCCGTTCCCCGCGCCGCATCCCCGCGAGGAAGAACAGCAGTCCGGTGACCACGCAGGTCGCGGCTGGGAGCACCTCCGTGGTACAGCCGTAGATCACACATCCGGCCAGGACGACCACGCCGCCCAGCGCCCGCACGACCCGTGGACCGTCCGGGCTGTACGCCCACGGCAGGCCCAGCGGAAGGGGGCGCCGGGGCAAGCCGCCGACGGCGAACATCATCGACAGGACGAGGCCGAAACAGCACCCGTTGAGGAACCAGGCGGGCCGCTGGGTGAGTACGGCGCCGAGTCGCGAGCTGACAAGCGGCGGTACGAGCAGGCCCAGAGCCACCGCAACGACTCCAGCCGCAGCGGTCATCACCAGCGCCATGCGAACCAACTGCCGTGGCCCCTGAACAGTCCGGGCCGTGGCGGGCATCAGCTTGGCCATTCCGAAGCACATGCCCACGTAGATGCCCGCGAAGTTGAGTACCGCCGACGGCGTGCTGTCCCAGTTGGCGACCACGCCACCGCCGAACACCGCCAGCGGGACCAGCAGCGTCGCGGTGGCGAGCAGCGCCAGGAACGCCGGGCCGAGCACGCGCAGCGCGGGCGGCATCGCGGCGGGCAGCTCCCACCAGGCCAGTCGCCAGACATCGGTCGTACTCGAACCGCCTGTCGCACTGGTGCGGCCAGCCGCTCCGGTGCCGCCCACGTCGTCGCGGCGGTGGCTCGGAAGTTCGCGGGCGAGGCGACGGAGCCAGCGGTCGGCAGCCTCCGGACCCCAGGGGCTCGCACGGTCGGCGAAGGCCGCCGGGACGAAGGCATCCAGCAAATGCTTCTCGATGTCCTCGGCCGTGGGGAAGCGAACCTCGTCGTTGAGTTCGGACGGATCGCGGGAGCCGTCCCCGTAGACCGTGCGCGCCAGTGTCACCATCAGCGGCGACGTGAGTACGGCGGCCAAGGGGACGGAGGGCGCATCAAGGACGGCCGTCCAGACCGTGGCAGGCTCTCCGCCCGGGGCGGTCTCGCCGATCGAACGTGCCGTGCGCTCCAGGTAGTCCCGCACTGCAGCCCGCTCCAGCGGCCGCAGTTCCACGACCTCGGCGGCCGTCAGCACGTCAGCATCGCCGCGCACTGCGCTGTCCCAGGCGGCCGTACGGCAGGTGAGCAGAACGGGCAGCCGCTCGTCGAGTTCGGCGTTCAAGAGGCGCAACGCATCCGGGTGCGCTTCCGCAGGCAGTTCGTCGAAACCGTCGAGTACCGGCAGGATGAGTCCGGCGTCCAGTAGTTCTTCGGCCAGCGTGCGCTCGCCCCGCACGGCCGCCAGCGGCCGGTACTCGGCGGCCAGCCGCTCGGCCAGCCACTCGCGCAGACCGACGGACCGGGGATCCCAGCCCGCCAGGGCGAACAGCACCGGGACGGGGTCGCCGGTCCGCCGGGCGTCGATCGCGCCGAGGACGAACTTGACGGCGAGGACGGTCTTGCCCGCCCCCGGCTCGCCCAGCACGACCAGGCGGTGAGAGGCAGGTCTCTGAACATCTCGGCGATCCGGTCAAGCTGCTGGTCGCCGTCGCGTGGTGCGGGCAGGGGACGCCCGCGCCAGACGTTCCGCCCGTGGTCGGCGAGCGGCGGGCCGACGCGAGACCAGTGCACGCTGAGCGGCTCCGGGTCCTGCAGACGGCGCAGTCGTGCTTCGACCGCCCACTGGGCCTGCACCGCATCGACGAGTTCGTCAGCAGCCCGTCGTCGCCGGTCGGCACTCGTCCGATCGTCCGCCGGTCCGCGCACGAGGTCGGCCACGAAGGCGCAGACTGAGACGAATGCGGAGATCGAGGAGATCCACATCGACGCCTCGTCCTCGTCGCCGCCCCTGCTGGCCAAGACGACGGCCAAGGCGACCAGGGCGGCTGCGACCACGCCCAGTCCGACGCTTCGTTGTACCCGTGCTTCGCTGAGTGGTGTCCACATGGCCTGGTCCCCGTGCCCCGTACTGTCGGTCCCAGGTGAACGAGGTGACGGGCGGCCGTGTACTGGTGCTGGAGTAGGCGCACAGAAGCATGACGGGAGCGTGCGCGACGGTCACGGGCCTGTCCGGCTCCTCGCGCCGCCTCTGCGAGCGATCGTGGACCGCCTCACCTTCAACGCCGCCATCACCGAAACCGGGAGGGACCTGGATGCTCGTTCTAGGCTTCGGTACATGAAGATCACCGTGCGGTCAGCAGTCGGGTCGGACCTGCCATCACTGCTCGCTCTCTACAGTGAGTTGAACCCTGATGATGCACCCCTGACCCAGGAATCAGCCGATGCCATCTGGGCGAGCATCTCCAGCCAGCGGGGACGTACGGTGCTGGTCGCCGAGGCTGACGGGGTCGTTGTCGGTACCGCGGACTGCATGGTCCTGCCGAACCTCACCCGTGGCGGTCGGTCCATCCTCTTCGTGGAGAACGTCGTGGTCACCGACTCCTGTCAGCGCCAGGGCATAGGGAAGCAGCTGATGGAGGCTGCCATGCGCCTGGGCGAATCGGCTGGCTGCTACAAGGTGCAACTGCTGGCGGCCGATGACGAGTACGTCCACCTGTTCTATGAATCCTGCGGCTTCAAGCCCCTGGCCCAAGGCTTCCGACGCTACATCGATCAGGACCAACGCAGCGGTGTACTGGTCTGACGCGAACCTCGCAATCACGCCGACGCGGCTTGCTCGGCGGGCCTTCGCCCGGATGAAGAACTGGAGGGCCCTGCGCGCCTACGCGCAGCCGGGCTGCTCGGACAGCCATTCTGTCGCCGTGCCCAGGACCGGGTCCCTGCTTCCTCTGCGCCCGGGGTTGTCGACGACTGGCTGGTCAGGCGGAATGGGGCTGTCGTATGTACGCCCCGTGCGGTCGGCGTCCTTCACCTCTGTCAGGTTGAGGATCGCCCCGTCGGACAGTCGATGCCGTGCGTTGCCGGTGGGGACGCCTGTGGTGTCCTCCCCGAAGGAGCGCGTATCAGGGCGTCCGCGGAAGGCCACGGTCACCGCCTCCCCGGAACTGGCAGTGGAACGGCTGGTGAGCACCGCAACAGGGGCTGATCCGCCGCCCACGGGAGGACTTGTTCCCCAGCCGGTGGAATCACCGTCCAGACGAGGGCTGCCCTTCTCGATGGACCACACCGTCTTCTTGCCGTCCGCATCGACGAATGATCCGACGTCGCCGTCACCGAGGATCGGCCCCACGACGGCGAGCATCGGCCACATGTTGCCACCGCGGTTGCGACGGAGATCGATCACCCAGCCGCAGGCGTTCGGGCGATCAGCCTTCGCCACGGCATCTCGTCCTTCCCGCACGTACTGCTGAAGGACTTTCTCCGATCCCCGCGCTGAGGGCAGCGACAGGTACCCCACTCGGCCCGGCAGCGCCCGGCCTTCCACAGGCTGGCGGACCTGCTCGTCCCCGGACATCTCCTGCGCCCTTTGCGGGGTGAAGAGTTCGCTGTGCCCGTCTCCTAGTTTGTCCAGCGCTGCCGTGATGGCCTGATGTGTATCGGAAGGACGCTGCGCGTCGCCGGCTTCGGTGAAGGCCGTTCGCCGTACCTCGTCCCAGTCGACGTCACCGCGGCGAAGCGCGTTGTCCTCCATGAGGTCCAAGGCGCTGGACAGGTAGGACCGGGCCTCATCGGACATGGCCCGGCCAGGAGGCGACGCTTCCCCTCCCGAGCACCCGACCCCAGCCGCGAGAACACACACCAACGCGGCAACCCCTAAACGCGGCGAACGCCCCCGGACCACGTGTCCTCCCAGTCAGCCAACCAGTAATCGTCTGGCCACCCTAGCTCTGCGCATCGCCTGCCTAGCGACTGAGAACAACGACTCCCGCGGCACAAGCCAGACTGACCGGACGGTCTTCACAGCATGCACCCCTCAGCACCTGCGCGTTGTCGTCCGCAGTCTCTTCAACGACTGATGTGGCGAAGCACGGACGCTTCGGCGGGCCGGTTCAGGTGGGTGCGGTGTGGGGCGCCGGTCAGAAGGCCTTGGCCGCCTCCGATCCCTCGGGGCAGCTCTCACGGGCGGCTTGGCGACCGCTCATCAACTCGGGTGGGCCGGAGGAACAGGGGAGGAAACCGGTGCGAGTCTCCTCCCAGGTCCGGACGTGGCCCTTCACCGGCGCGTTCGAGCCGCAGGTATAGGCGAAGTCGGCCTCGACGGCCTTGCGATAGGCCCACGAGTAGTTCGCACCCTTGAGATCCCCAGTCGCCGCCTCGAAGACGTGTCCCAGACCCTCTTCGGGCACGTCGCGCTCGCTCGGCCCGGCGAGCGGTTCCCCCACCCGCAGGTGCTTCCCCAAAGCTTTGATCACGTCGTCAGCCCGGACCCCTCGCGGCGTTCCGTTCACCGTGGGCCTTACGCCGGTCTTGCCGACCGGTTTGAGGCGGGCCGAGTAGGACGCCGTCCTCTTCTCCAGCCTGATGGGGGCTGCGAGTTCGGTCAGCTCCTCCGACCGCCGCACATCCGACCAGGCGTATGTCCCACCCGTGCACGAGCGGGCGCTCTCGCCGTTGTCGTCCGTACAGGCCGCCAGCCCTGCTGACAGGACCACCGTGGCCAAAGCAGTTCCGCCGACCCTCCGTGCTGTGCCGCGCATACGCCGGCTCCCGTCCCCCGCGGTTGCTGGTCGCTGCTCGGCGGTGGCCGGGAGCTGTACGCGGTCGGAACGGCGACCCCAGCCGACTGCTGCATGCAGCCGTGCTCAGTGGAGGCTCCTCGTCCGGCTCGTTCATCGAGCCCTCCCGGGCAAGACCCCGGTCGGTAGAAGACGAGCCGGCAAGGGCTCATCGACACCTCAGCCGTACAGGAGGCCGCCGCAAAAGGAAAAAGCGCTGCCTGACCCGCGGCCCTGCCATGGAACCTGCCCGAGCCCAGGGCCAGGCCCCGGCCCTCAGAGTGTGGTGCTGCACTCGAGGCGCAACACAGGGATGGGTCCTGTGTTCCCGGAGATCGCGATCGGGGCCGCGCAAATGCCGGACGCGACTGAGTTGCACAGCTGCTGTGCAGGATCTTGCCCAGAGGTAGCCCACCTCGGCGGAAGCCGACTTGCGGCCCGCAGGACGCGCACTTCTGCGGGCCGCTTTCGTCACTGCGTGGGCAGGCAGAGCGGTCGAGGTTGTAGATCGGCAGTGTCTTGCTCAGGCTGGGCGCGCCTCATGTCCGGGCAGGCCGGCATGGCTGGTATCCGGGCCGGGCGGTCACGAGACCGCGGGGGCTGCGGCGTCGATACCGCGGGTCGCGACGACCTGTGCACTGCCGTCGGCCAAGCGGTAGGACAGGCCCACCACAGCCGTCTGGCCGGTGGCGACTCGATCGGCCAGGACGCGGGAGCGTTCCAGCAGCAGGTCTACGGTCCGCTCGATGTGCTCGGCGAGGATCTCCTCAGGCTGGTGGCGCCCGGCGGCGCGGGCCGCGAGGACGCTGGGAGTCACCCGTTCGACCACGTCCCGGACGAATCCTGCGGGCACCTGACCACCGTCGGCGGCGGCGCAGGCGGCCGCAATGGCCCCGCACGAGTCATGGCCCAGCACCACAACCAGCGGGCAGTCCAGCACGCTCACGCCGTATTCGATACTGCCCAGCGCCTCCGCGCCGCCAACATGCCCGGCGGTCCGCACGACGAACAGGTCTCCCAGCCCTTGATCGAAGATGATCTCCGCGGCCAACCGGGAGTCGGAGCACCCGAACAGCACAGCGAAGGGCTTCTGGGCAGGTGCAATCTGCGCACGACGCGTGGCGTCCTGGTGAGGGTGCTCAGGGGTGCCCGCAAGGAAGCGCTGGTTGCCGGCCAGCAGCAGCTCGAAGGCGTCATGGGGTGTCGGAGTCTTGGTGTCGGCCATGGGTAGCAGCCTACGATCCGACACCAGCGGTCGCTGCCCCGGGCGGCATAGTGTCGGGCCTGGCACAGGCCGCTGACGTGCCCGCGGCCACGGCCAAGGCCTCATTGCGCGGACGCACGCCTCCGGCGCCACCGCCTGCGCTCGCGTGTCGAGCGCACCGCGCGCCCGACTGTGTTGGTGGTCTTCTCGACGGGCCAACTGTTCTGTCGGGGGTTCAGGACGGCGGGGCCGGCAGCGGGTTCTGCTCCAGTGCCCGCGCGGTGTGGACGAGGTTGGAGGCCATGGCCCGGCCGGTCGATGCCGACCAGTCGTGGCCGCGGTCGTCGTCAAGGTAGTCGGGCCCCGGGCCGGGGCCCAGATGCCAGTACGTCCACGCCTGGCCGGGGATGGTGTAGCCGATGTCCACGAGGGCGCCGCTGATCTCACTGATGACGTGATGGGCACCGTCTTCGTTGCCGGTCACCACCACACCGGCCACCCGGTTGTAGGCCACCGGGCGCTGCTGATCGTCGGTCTCGCTGAGCATCGCGTCCATCCGCTCCAGCACGCGCTGAGCGACGGACGAAGGACGGCCCAGCCAAGTGGGAGACGCGATCACCAGGATCTGCGCCCCCATGAGCCTCTCGTGCACGTCAGGCCAGTCGTCGCCCTCCCCCATGTCGCTCTGCACCCCGGGCTTCAGGTTCAGGTCGACCGCCCGTACAACGTCCACCTCCACACCGTGGCCTTGCAGCGCCTCGATGACCGTGGCGGCCAGCGCCTCGGTGTTCGACGGCTGCGGGGACGGCTTGAGAGTGCAGTTGATCACCAAAGCGCGCATGCGGAACATCCTCCCTGTCCTCGCAGGCCGCGGGGACGGGCCACGCGGCCTGTTCACTCCCCCGCATCAACCCTGGCGTGAGTTGCGCGCAACCTGCTCGGCCGACAGCGTCCAGCATCAGCCGATGCCCCTGGTAGCCAGCCACGGGACGGAAGGTGGGGCGCCTGCATGCCCACGGAAACCATCACCCAGCTAGACCTCCGCATCCAGACCTGGAATACGCGTCCCCGGAGGAGCGGGAGGCCGCACTGGAGGCTGCCCGGGAAGCCAACCGGCAGTTGATCAGGGCCCTGGAGCAGCGCGAGTGAACGGGCCGTCAGCGGGGTGCCACTTCCGAGATCAGCGCCCGGACCCGGGTCTCGATCGCGTCGCGGATTGGACGTACGGCCTCAACGCCCTGGCCCGCGGGGTCGTCGAGCTGCCAGTCGAGGTACCGCTTGCCGGGGAAGACGGGGCAGGCGTCGCCGCACCCCATGGTGATGACTACGTCGGACGCCTGGACGGCCTCCCCCGTGAGCATCTTCGGGGTCTCGGCCGAGATGTCGATGCCGACTTCCTTCATCGCCTCGACGACCGCCGGGTTGACGGTGTCCGCAGGAGCCGAGCCCGCAGAGCGGACCTGGACGCGGTCGCCAGCGAGGTGGGCGAGGAAGGCAGCGGCCATCTGGGAACGGCCGGCGTTGTGGACGCAGACGAACAGCACCGACGGACGCGACGCGGCGGAAGAGCTCATGAGCGAGGACTTTCTCGGGAGAACGGTCGGTCAGGAGACGGCGGGTTCCGGTTCGCCCAGCGGGACGACGGCCTCGTCCGGGACGGGAGCTGGGCGGCGGCCGTAGACCACAGCGACGGCCCCCAACCCGAGCACGGCTCCCAGCAGTTGGGCCGCGATGAACGGGGCGACGGAGGCAGGGGCGATGCCGGCGAAGGTGTCGGTGAACGTCCGGCCGATGGTCACCGCCGGGTTCGCGAAGGAGGTGGAGGAGGTGAACCAGTACGCGGCCCCGATGTAGGAGGCCACCGCGGCCGGGGCGAGCGCGGAGCGGCCGATCCGGTTGAGTCCGAGGATCAGAAGGATCAGCCCTGCCGTCGCGACAACCTCGCCCAGCAACAGGTGACCGGCGGATCGGTCGTGGGACGCGAGCTTGACCAGCGGCTTGGAGAACATCGCGTGGGCCAGGACCGCACCGCCGATCGCGCCGGCGATCTGGGCGGGCACGTACGCGGCAACGTCCCGCAGTGCCAGGCGGTCCGGATCACGACGGCCGGTGAACCATACGGCGAGCGTGACGACCGGGTTGAAGTACGCGCCGGACACGGGCCCGAGCAGGAGGATGAGCACGCCCAGGCCGAAGACCGTGGCGAGGGAGTTGGCGAGCAGCTGCACACCGACGTCGTGCGACAGCTCGGTGGCCTGGATGCCGGAGCCCACCACCACCGCCACCAGCAGTCCGGTGCCGATCGCCTCGGCGGCGACGCGGTGGCCGAGGGAGGCGTTCACGCGGTGACTCCGGCGGGCCGGGTGGTGGTCAGGAACGCGGCGAGCTTGTCCAGGACACCGGGCAACACCCAGTAGTAGACCCAGGTCCCACGGCGCTCGCAGTCGATCAGGCCGGCCTGGCGCAGCAGCTTGAGGTGGTGGGAGATCGTCGGCTGGGACAGGTCGAAGGCCGGGGTCAGCTCACACACGCACACCTCCCCGCGCTCGCCACGGGAGGCGATCATCGACATCAGGCGCAGCCGGACCGGGTCGCCCAGCGCCTTGAAGACTTTCGCCAGGTCAGCGGCCTGGTTCTCGTCCAGGGGCGCGGCGGACAGACCCGGGCAGCAGGCGGCGTCCTGGCCGATCACCTCAAGCTCTTGTTTCGACATGCCTCTATGTTGACGTTTTTCGATCCAGGGCGCAAGGTTGCATCAATGAACGTCAATACAAGCCCTTCCGGGCCCGCGCTGCGGCCCGTCATCTGGGAGTGGAGTGAGTCATGAGCGAGCAGACCACCACCGACCTGCGTGAAACAGTCCGCCAGCGGTACGCCGCGGCAGCCGTGAAGGTCACTGAGGGCGGCACCGCCTGCTGCGGGCCCGAGCCGGTCGAGGTCGACGACAACTTCGGCTCGACGCTGTACGCCGCCGATGAGCGCGACGCCCTGCCCGCCGAGGCTGTCGCCGCCTCCCTCGGCTGTGGCAACCCCACCACCGTCGCCGAACTCCGCACGGGTGAACGCGTCCTCGACCTCGGCTCGGGCGGCGGCATCGACGTCCTTCTCTCCGCCCGCCGCGTCGGCCCCACCGGCAAGGCGTACGGGCTCGACATGACCGAGGAGATGCTCGCCCTGGCCCTCGCCAACGCCGCGAAGGCCGGCGCGACGAACGTCGAGTTCCTCAAGGGCGCGATCGAGGCGGTCCCGCTGCCCGCGAACACCATCGACGTCGTGATCTCCAACTGCGTGATCAACCTGTCCACCGACAAGCCCGCCGTCTTCGCCGAGACCTTCCGCGTTCTCAAGCCCGGCGGCCGGATCGGCGTCTCCGACGTCGTCGCGGACGATGCCCTCACCACCGATCAGCGAGCCGAGCGCGGTGACTACGTCGGCTGCATCGCCGGCGCTCTGTCCTTCGCCGAATACCGCGCGGGGCTGGAAACGGCAGGGTTCACGGACATCGAGATCAACCCGACCCACCAGGTCGCCGACGGCATGCACTCCGCGATCGTCCGCGCCGTCAAGCCTGCGGAGGCAGTCGTCGGGCCCGGGGTGACGGAGTCGGCCGATGCCTGCTGTGGGGTGCACGCCTGCTGCACCCCGACGGAGACATCCGCCGACCCCGCCCTGCGTGTCACCGAGGCCAAGAACGCCTCCGGGTGCGGCTGCCAGGGCTGACGTGGCGGGGGCTGCGGGGCTTGCAACGTCCGGGGGCGGCCGTCTGGCGTTCTCGGGGCGGGCTCTGGGCGACGCGCCACAGCCGGCGCGTCGCCCAGAGGCCGCCCCCCTCGAACGGCGTGGACCTAGTCGAGCGTCCAGCCGTCTGCGAGGGCGTCGACCAGAGCGGGCGCGGTCGAAGAAGTGCTCAGCGCAGCACGCCTACGAGCGGCTCATCCAGCACTCGGAGACCCTGATCACCTGATCACCTGGGCGCCAGGGGGACCGGCTGCCCGGCGCCCGGGTCTCCGCGGTCAGTGCCCCCGCCGCCCAGGATGATCTTCCAGACGCGTGTTGCCACCTGCAGATTCAGCCGGGTGTCCACATCCGCCAGGTCGTGGTTGCTGAGCTCACGGATGCGCTGCAGCCGGTAGCGCAGGGTGCTGCGGTGGACTGTCAGCGTGGCGGCCGCATCGTTGTAGTTGCCTCCGCAGTCGAAGTAGCGCGAGAGCGTTTCCACCAACTCCGTGTCGTGCTCTGCGTCGTAGTCGATCAGCTGGCCGAGCCACTCCCGCACGAAGCCTTCGAGTTCCCGGAGATCGTTTCCGGGTCCCAGGATCCGGTACACCCCGAGGTCGTCGAAGAACGTCGTCCCGCTGCGCTGGCGGGAGTTCTGCCGCACCCCCAGAGCACGCAGTGCCTCCTGATAGCAGCGTGGAATGCCGTCCGGGGAGTCGCAGCGGGTGCTCACCCCGATCGCTCCGTAGGGCGTTCCGAGCTCATGGGCCAGCGCCGTGTGCACGGCGTTGTCGTCGGGCCTTGCTTCGGTCAGCAGGACCACTCGGTCGCCGCGACGGGTGATCAGCGGACGGGCCGCGGTGGCGGCCGTCGCTTGCTCGACGGCCCGGGTGAAGGAGTCGTCTGGGGCGTTACCCGGCCAGTGCACCACCACCACGTAATGGGTATGTTGCAGGTCGTGGCCGAGGGCTTCGGCCCGGGCGTAGGCGCTCGTCTCGTCAGTGCCCTCCAGCAGGTCGTCGATCAGCTGGCGGCGCAGCCGCAGCTCGACCTCGGTGAGCTCGCGCATATGCATGAGGTCCTGGGCGAGCGACCGCTGGGCGTGATCCAAGGCGAACATGGTGTGCTCGTCGGCCGTCACCTCGGGGTCCTCGAGGGCGAGTACGCCGAGGATGTCGCCCCGCGGCCTGACCAGGGCGATCAACCGGTCCTTGACCCTGACCGGGCCCGCCTCGCGCGCGACCTGCCGCAGCATCTCTTCCTGGTAGGTCGAAGACCGCACCGGATGAGGGACATGCCGCTCGGGACCGGCCCAGGACCTCAGGTTGCCGAACCGGTCCTCGATGAGCGCCGACAGCCCGGTGAGCTCGTACAGCGCTTGGGTGATGGCGTCCTCGCCGCCGCCCCGGGCAGCCACACCGGCGAGGGTGTCGTCCACGGTCTTCTGCAGGTGCAGCTCGGAGCGCATGGCGTCCAGCTGCCGCAGTGCCGTGTCCCGTTCTGTACGGAGACGGCTCAGTTCGCCGGCGCAGTCGCGCTGCCAGGCGCGCGTGGCCGCCAGTGACAGGGCCGCCGAGGTGAGTCCCACAAGGGTCGAGAGGAGGAAGTGCCCCTCCTCATCGGGTCCGGAGCGGGAGGAGACCACGATGTAGCCGAGCAGACCGCCGGCCCCACGCAGGCCGAACGCCCAGTCCCAGGGCCGCTCCGGAAGGGAAACGGAGCCGTCAGCCTCGCCCAATTCCTTCAGGCGTGCGTCGTCTACCGTTCGCGCTCCCGCGTCGTGGCCCGGGACGCGGGACAACCCGTCGTCCGTCGCGAGGTATCCGGCCTCGGCGCGGTAGGGACCAAGGGCACTGACATGCCGCATGGCCAGACGCACGATCTCGTTCTGCTCGGTGCAGGTGAACAGGGTGCGGGACAGCGCCAGCAGCCCGTGGGGATCCAGCATCGCAAGGGGACGGGGGCCGCGCCGTTCGGTGCCCGCGCTGTCGCTCGGGAGGCGGGACAATTCCTGGTCGGAGACGTCAGAGGACAACCTCTGGGACGGATAGTAGGCCATAGATTTTCCGTTCTCCGGTCATCGGAGGAGATCGAGCAGATCGCGGGATCCCCGCCTGCGCGAGCCGCGTACCCAGCCTGGGCGAGTTCATCCTGCTTGTCAGACTTTGACCTTGTTCTGCTGGAGTGACCCACGGCTTCGCTCTTTGACCTGTCGGCACAGGCAGGCGCGCTTCCCTCTTGCAACTCTGGGCACATCAGGTATCACCGGGCTCACTGGTGGCCATCCGCACCCTTCGCGGCGCAAAGCGGTGATCGGCTTGCGAACTGACGCGGGCTCAGCTCGGTGAACGGGGTTTCCGAGAAGGCTCCGACGCCGTGATCACAGCAGCCACCTCGAGAGGTATCTCCTGCGGTGGTGGTAATGCGCGATGTCCCGAGGAATCCGATGGCTCGATGCCGCTCCGACGTCAAGAATCGCCGGATGCATGAAGTGAAACTGTCCGACGGGGTCATCACTCTTTCCCCGCTGTGTCTGGACGATGCGGAAGCGCACCTCGCGGGGGAGGATGAGATGCTGGTCCGCTGGCTCAGCGGCGGTCCCGGCACACGCGAGGGCGTCGAAACCTATATCCGGCACTGTCGGAAACAGTGGGACACTGCCGGCCCACTCCGCGCTTTCGGCATCCGGGTAGGCACCGAGAATACGCTCGCGGGGACGATCGACCTGCGTTTTGTGGCAGAAGACTTGCCTCCCGGTCAGGTGAATGTCGCCTACGGTCTCTACCCGTCCTGGAGAGGGCGCTGCCTGGCCACCCGCGCGGTCCTCCTGGTCTCCCGATACTCGGCAAGCGAGGGCGGGCAGGAGGCGGTGATCCGGGTCGCGCCGGAGAATGCCGCTTCTGCCGCAGTCGCCCGCCGGGCAGGGTTTGCCCCCGGCAAGCACACTCGTAGCGAGGACGGGACACGACTCGACTGGTACATCCGGGACTTGCGAATCGGATTCGGCACTCAGGACGGCGCTGGTGCCTCCAAGCCGGCGTGACGGCGTCCTCAGCCCCTTCGGTCGCGCCGGCGGCACAGCCCCTTGATACTCAGATGTAGGCCACGGGCAGTCCTGGCTCCCGCAACGAAAAGGCACTTTGCACCCGCACCGACCCGACCACTGGGCTCCACAAAAGGACCCGGCTCCCGCAAGTTTCGCCGCATAAAATGGATGTACGCATTCCTCTTAGAAACACAAGGGGTATGTCATGAGCCAGCCTCAATATCCGGAGCAGCAACCACCCGGCTGGGGAGCCCCTCCGCCGCAACCGCCGAAGAAGAGAAGTACCGGAAAGGCCGTGGGATTCGGCTGCCTTGGACTCCTGATCGTCGCCATCATCATCGGCATCACAGCGGCTCTCGGAGGCAGCTCAGAAGACAGCAAGAAGGACCCCGGCACTGAGGACACCTCATCGTCCCAGCCGGAGAGCAATGAGAGCGAAAGGGAGAAGAAGGAAGAGCCCACGCGGAGCCAAGCAGACATATTCAAAGAGTGCGTCGCTCAGAAGGGAACACCAACAGAGAAGACGGCCGTCAAGCACGTCACGAAAGTGACTGGAGCCGATGAGAGAAACAACATTCTGGACTCAGCCGAGGTCTTCACCGACTACACAGGCGGCATCGTGGGCCCCCATGCAGCCGACGGCAAGCTGATCGCCTCAGCATTCGCAACCTGCTACGACTCAAACAACGGAATCGTCACCGTCTACGACAAGAACGGGGAGATCCTCTCCAACGGCAACTACTGACCACTGAACCGAGCTGATACGCCCTGGCATCCGGCCAGCGCTCCACCGATGCAAAACAACCTTCCTCTGCCAGCAGGCGCATGATCAAGTTGCGGAGCTCTTCACATGTCATGCCCAGACAACGAAGCTCTGTGCGACCGAGTCACAGCCGGTGGGCGGCGGCCAGAAGTAGGCGGGTGGCGAGGCCTGCCCCACCCTCCGGGCCCTGGCCGACGGCTGGCAGGCGGCTCACCGTCTCTGACGGTCGGCACCGGTGCGGAGTCGGGCGAGCAGCCAGAAGGTGATTGCGGTGCCGGTGCCGTAGGCGACGTGCGCGCCGAAATCCCAGGCCAGGGCCTTCTTGTCGTATTGCCAGATCGGCTTGTAGAGCCCTGCGATCGGCAAAGTGACGTAGTCACCGGCGAACACCGCAGCGCCGAAAGGCACGCCGTATACAGGGGAGGGCCTGGGCAGTGATCCGGCCACGATGCCGTAGGCCACGCCCGCCGCTGATCCGTAGGCCCAGTGAGCGATGGTGCTCGTGAGCCAGGCCTTATCGTCAGGAAGCCGGCGCTGCGTGAAGCCCTCGATCACCCGCTTCGCCACCTGCCCCGGATCGGGAGCCTTGTCCCAGCTTTCGACCGGGGCGAATTCCCAGGCGAGCGGGTTGTCCGTCCCGCCTGCCCGCCGGTACTTCAAGTAATGGACGGCATCCAGACACACCGTTCCCACCGCCCCGGCCAGCAGGCCGGCCGTCACCGCCGCGAGGGGAGTCAGCGGGTTCCTTCGGGAGCGCATGACGCAATCTCCTCATCGGTCAGGGCCGGAATGGTCGACGTCCTTCAGCACCTGGGCCCCAGGCTGCGGCCCGCATCGAGTATCAGGCGGCCGGGAAAGGTCCGCGAGCGCAGCCAGCGAAGGATCGGCGCGGCGCGCAATCCGATCAATGATCTGGTGGCCGACATCGAGCGCCTGGATCCTGGTGCGGCAGAGCGCCGGGGGAAGTCAGAGCAGGCCTTCATTATCTCGTCCGGTAGGACATACGGGATGAGGAGGAAGCCCTGGACACCATCAGCTGCAGCGGCTGGGCACCGCGTAGGAGACGATGCTACGCCGTCTTGGGCCTGCCGCTCAGCCTCTACGACCGTCTGCGCGATCTGTTGCGCTTGCACGCCCTCAGGCCGGTAGGACGCGTAGCCCGTTCACCATCTGGCGTCGTTATGTGCGCGGTTCTCCGGCGCTCCCGCCCGCACCGCCGGGGATTCGGTGAGCGGCGCTCGGCGTCGCTCGATTGGATGGTTCCTTCGATCATTCAGCTCAGGGTCAGGCCGTGGTGATGCGGCGCGAGGGCTAGTTTCCTCCCGGCTGGATGCGTCCTGCCCTTTCTCCGTCCGTGCACGCTTGCTGATCGAGGACTGATGGCGACACACACTGAGCCGGTTGCGCCCGTACCAGCGGTAGAGCGCCGCGGCAGAGGGAAGGTGATCGTCTCCTGGTTGACGACCACGGATCACAAGACGATCGGGCACTTGTATCTGATCACGTCGTTTGCGTTCTTCCTGATCGGCGGGGTGCTGGCGATGGTGATCCGGGCGGAACTGGCCCGGCCGGGGTTGCAGATCGTCTCCAACGAGCAGTACAACCAGGCATTCACGATGCACGGCACGATCATGCTGCTGCTGTTCGCGACACCCACGTTCGCCGGTTTCGCCAATGCGATCATGCCGCTGCAGATCGGCTCACCCGACGTCGCCTTTCCCCGGCTGAACATGCTCTCGTACTGGCTGTTCGCCTTGGGCGGCCTGATCGTGATCTCCAGCTTCCTCACCCCGCAGGGTGCGGCTGACTTCGGCTGGACCGCTTACACGCCGCTGAGCGGCGGTGAGCGCACCACCTATGTCGGGGGCGACCTGTGGATCATGGGACTGGCGCTGGCCGGTTTCGGCACGATCCTCGGGGCGGTCAACTTCATCACCACGATCATTTGCATGCGCGCACCGGGCATGACCATGTTCCGGATGTCGATCTTTACCTGGAACGTGCTGCTCACCTCGGTGCTGGTGCTGTTCGCCTTTCCCGTTCTGGCCGCGGCCCTGTTCGCGCTGGAGGCGGACCGGAAGTTCGGTGCGCACATCTTCGACCCGGGGAACGGCGGGGCGATCCTGTGGCAACACCTGTTCTGGTTCTTCGGCCACCCCGAGGTCTACATCCTGGCGCTGCCGTTCTTCGGCGTGATCACCGAGATCATCCCGGTGTTCGCGCGTAAGCCGATCTTCGGGTACACCGGTCTGATCGGCGCCACCGTCGCCATCGCCGGGCTGTCGGTGACGGTGTGGGCACATCACATGTTCGCGACCGGTGCGGTGCTGCTGCCGTTCTTCTCCTTCATGACGTATCTCATCGCCGTGCCGACGGGCGTGAAATTCTTCAACTGGATCGGCACGATGTGGCGGGGCTCGCTGTCGTTCGAACCACCCATGCTGTGGGCGGTCGGCTTCCTGGTCACCTTCCTCTTCGGCGGCTTGACCGGCGTGATCCTGGGCTCTCCGCCGCTCGACTGGCACGTGCACGACAGCTATTTCGTGGTTGCCCACTTCCATTACGTGCTGTTCGGAACGATTGTGTTCGCGATGTTCGGTGGATTCAGCTTCTGGTGGCCGAAGATGACCGGCACTATGCTCGACCACCGAATCGAGAAGATCCACTTCTGGACCCTGTTCGTCGGCTTCCACACCACTTTCCTGTTGCAGCACTGGCTCGGCGCCGAAGGCATGCCCCGCCGCTACGCCGACTACCTCGCCGCCGACGGCTTCACCGCCCTCAACACCGTCTCCTCCATCGGCGCCTTCCTGCTCGGCCTGTCCACCCTGCCCTTCCTCTACAACGTGTGGCGCACCGCCCAGAAGGGCGAGAAGGTCGAGGTCAACGACCCCTGGGGGTACGGGCGTTCCCTGGAGTGGGCGACCTCGTGCCCGCCCCCGCGGCACAACTTCGTCACGCTGCCCCGCATCCGCTCCGAATCCCCGGCCTTCGACTTGCACCACCCAGATCTGGCCCAGCTGGACGAAGCCGAGAACACCCGACGACGTGACGTCGTGGATGCGGAAGGGCACAAGGGCGAACGGCCGTGAGAGGCGGACGAGATCCACTGACGGACGGTGAAAGGGACAGCGGGCTGGCCGATGAGGCCGAGGGCTTCCTCCTCGCCCGCGCGCACCATGACCAGGCACGACGTGAGGCCGAGGATCTCTGCGCGCGGATGCCCTGGCTCACCACCGCCCAAGTCGAGGAACTCACCGGCCACTACGTCCGCCGACGTCTCGACGTCACCCGTGACCTACTGCTCGCCACGGCCTCACGGGCCGGCAAACTGCGGCAGGAGTACGAAGCCCGCTACGCCAGCCTCCGCCGCGCCCTGCTCAAACGCCACGCGGCCGGCGTCTGCGCCGTCCTGGTCTGCCTCGGCGGAGCAAACGCGCTGGCCCGCCTGCTCACGGGCTGAACGGTGGCAGCGCGCTGACGGCTCCCCAGGGTTTGGTGAGGTGCCGGCTGAGCACCCGACCGGCATTCGTCAGTTCATCGGCTGAGCTGGAGCGCTCCGACCGCGCCCGGCCGAAGGCTGGAGCGCTCGAGGGGGTACAGCCGAATGGCCTACCGGTCCACTCGACGAGAGCATGCCTCCGGCCGTACGGGCGGCTGCAGCGGACGACCGCCGACGGGTGTGCCCTGTCGCCCTGGCACGGCAGCGTCTTCCGGCTCTCGGACGGCGCGAATGTCCGCGGCCCTGCCACCTCACCCCAACCCGCCTTCGACACCGGCGTCGTCGACGGGCACATGGACATCAGGCCGCGCCGAGAGCACGGCACGCAGAGGCCGGACGAGCGCGAAGCGCACGAGGCACCGACACAGGAAGAAGAGGAAGTAGACCGTGGGCGCAGCATCTGAGGGTCGTTTCGCGGAGCGTCTGATGCGACGGTGGCAGCACACCGAACGCACCTACTCGGCGGAAGAAGACCGCCCGCTGGGCGGCTATCTCGTCACCATGGCTGCTTTCGGCGTGTACACGGCGGGATGGGCGACGGTGGTCAAGATGCGCGGCCGTCCGCTGCCGGACCGGCCCCTGCCTTGGGACGTGGCTCTGACCGCGGTGGCGACGTTCCGGCTGAGCCGACTGCTGAGCAAAGCGTCGGTGACCAGCCCGCTTCGGGCGCCCTTCACCACCTTCCAGGGCCCGCAGGGCCCGGCCGAGCTGCATGAGGAGGCACGGTCCGAAGACGTCAAGGACACGGTCGGCGAGCTGGTGACGTGCCCGTTCTGCATGAGCGTCTGGGTGGCCTCCACCCTCACCGCCGGGCAACTGCTCTGGCCGCGCGCCACTCGCACCGCCATGGGGGCGCTCACCGCGCTGGCCGGCGCAGACGCCCTGCAGCTGACATACAGCGCGCTGATGGCCAAGACGACCAGCGCGTGACCGTTTCCCACGCCTGACCGCTTCGCGGCGGCGCAGTCGCCGCGTGAGCCGACACCTACGTCGAGTTGACCTCCCACCTGCTTGCACCCACTCTCCTGGCCCTCGCCGTCCTCAGGGACGGATCAAGCACTGACGGTGGACATCAGGCGGAGCCTGTAACGGGTTTGCAGCAACCTGCCCGGAGTTCGTGCCTTCAGAGCACCACGTCGGCATGCTCCCTTTCGTAGGAGGGGGAAGCAGTTGTCGAGTGACGAGTCGCGCCCTTGGTGGCGATCATCCGAATTCAAGGTGGCCGTCGTCACCGGGCTCATCATCGCCTCGGTCAGCGCTGGGTTTTCGCTCCTCACCGCACCAGACGATCCGCCCGAGATCGTCACCTACAAGGTGAAGTACCAGAACAACACCGAGAGCCAGCGAGACAACGTCGTCGTGTCGGTCGCGATCCCACCGGGCGCCGAGTACGTCATGGGCAGCACGTACGCGGCCACGTCCAAGACGAACGACCGGTGGACGGTGACGAGCGACGGCATCACCGGCCGAGGCCTGAACATGGGCAGCTACGCGCCCGGTGGAGGCGCCTACCTGAAGTTCCAAGTGCGCCCGCGGGGGAAAACCACCTTCACCTGCGCTTCGAACGGTGAAACAGGGAGCGTCACCGTGTCCGCCGGCGACCAACTCCAGATCTGGGTGACTTGTTAGCACCGAAGCGCAGGTTTGCAGGCCGGCGTGGGCAACGTTCATCGCCAGTTTCGGGAGGCACTCAGCGATCACAGGGCGGTGCGCCACGGCCCCAAGTCGTACACGCCGACATGCGCCTGGCCGACTTGCGTGGCTGCGACTTGAGCACGGTCGACCTTCTCCAGGCGCGTATGACCGGTGCGGTGGCCAGTCACTCGCCGGCCGTGGCGAGGCAGCTGACACCGATCCGCGCCGAGAGCGAGTGCTCTCGCAATCCTGCCGCGATGGTGGCTGAGCCTCTGGGGGCTTCCGTTCGTCGCCGTCACGAGCGGGGTGTGGGCTCGCCGTGTTCCCCGGTGCGGTCGCGTTGAAAAGTGGCGTACAGCCACCACAGGGATGGCAGGAGGAGGACGGCGCCGACCGCCAGGGCGCCGAGGCTGGCTCCCAGCACGGCGTCGGTCGCGGCTGCTTCGTCGAGAGTGATGCCCGGGAGCAGTACGGGGTGCTGGCCGATGCCCCATCCCCACAGCAGTCCGGTGACCGCGAGGGCAGCGGTCAGCCGGACCATCAGGTAGGAGCGGCCCCATGCGAGCAGTGCCAGGGATACGACACCGGCGGCCACGGACAGCACGAGGAGAGGCAGGGCGGCGCCGGAAGTGAGGTCGTCGAACACCGGCCGGGCGTCCGCACGCAGGACGAACAGCCCGACGGCCGACATCACGCCGACGAACACCCCGGTGTAGAGGGCACGGAGCCTGAAAGCCTGGGTGAGGGCTTCGTCACCGACGCGCTGGGCGTCGCGGGTGAGGTAGACGGCGGCGAGGTACGCCGCGGTCCCCACCGCCAGTACGCCGCTGATGAGGGAAGTGGGGTTGACCCAGCTGGTGACGAGGTCCCCGGCCGCGATGCCGGGTGGTACGCGGCCGGAGGCGATGGCGCCGGCGACAGTGCCGAGGAAGAAGGGTGTGACGAGTGAGGAGAAGGCGAAGGTGGCGCCGAACAGCCGTTGCCGCCACAGTTCGCGGCTCACTTTGCGGAACGCGAAGGCCGCGCCGCGCGCAATGATGCCGAGCGCGACGGCGGTGAGCGGGATGTAGAGGGTGGAGGCGATCGCGGCGAAGACGGACGGGATGCCGGTCCAGGTGAGGACGATCACGAAGATCAGCCAGACGTGGTTGGCCTCCCATACCGGGCCGATGGAGTGTTCGACCAGCTCGCGCTGGTCGCGGCCCCGTCGGGCTCCTCCGGCGAGCAGGTCCCACACCCCGGCGCCGAAGTCGGCCCCGCCGAACAGGACGTACGCCGTCATGCCGATCCACAGCACGGCGAGCATGATCTCTGGCAGCTGCACGGCAACCTCAGATGACTTTGTAGTCGGTTACGTCGCGCTCTTGCGGGGCGACGGGTACGGGTTCGTCGCGGGCCAGGCGTCGCAGGACGTAGACGGTGGCAACGGTCAGGACCGCGTACACCAGCGCCACCAGGACGAATCCCCAGATGAGGCCGGGAGCGGGGTTGACGGCTTCGGAGGTGCGCATGATGCCGTAGACGATCCAGGGCTGGCGCCCTACTTCGGTGACGGTCCAGCCGGCTTCGAGTGCCAGGACCGCGCCAACACCCGACAGGGCACAGGCGCGCAGGAACCACGGTGAGCGTGGCAGGTCCCGGTGGCGCTTCCAGGTGAGCGCGAGCCAGGCGCACAGCGCCAGGAGACCGAAGCCGATACCGACCATGATCTGGAAGGCCCAGTGCGTGATGTTGACCGGTGGCCGGTCGGCCTCCGGTACGTTCTCCAGTCCGACGATCTCCGCGTCGGGCGACCAATGGGCCAGCAGGGAAAGCCCGTTGGGGATCTCCAGCGCATAGCGGAGCTCGCCGCCGATGGCGAAGCCGCCCAGGTGCAGTGGGGCTCCACGCTCGGTGTGGAAGACGCCTTCCATGGCGGCCAGTTTCACGGGCTGGTTCTCGGCGACGAAGTGGGCCGCCCAGTCCCCGACTCCGATCTGCACCGGGGTGATGATCGCGGCGACCGTGAAGGGAATGAGGAAGCCGAGACGGTGGTAGCGGTCGCGTCTGCCACGCAGCATCGCCACGGCGTACACACCCGCCATGAGAAAGCCGGCGACCATGAACGCCGCAAGGATCATGTGCACGGTCTGCGGCGGAGTCGCGGGGTTGAACATCGCTGCCCACGGATCCACCGAGACGATGCGCCCGTTCTCCGTGTCGAAGCCGGTCGGCTGCTGCATCCAGGCGTTGGCGGTCACGACGAAGAAGGCACTGGCCACCCCGGCCACGACGATGGGCAGCCCGGACAGCATGTGGGGAACCGGCGGCAGGCGGTCCCAGGCGTAGAGGTAGATCCCCAGGAAGATCGCCTCGATGAAGAACGCGATGCCCTCCAGCGAGAACGGCAGGCCGATCACCTCGCCGTACGTCCCCATCAGCCCCGGCCACAGCAAGCCCATCTCGAACGACAGGATCGTGCCGGAGACCGCGCCCACCGCGAACAGCACACCCATCGCCCGGGCCCAGCGCCGGGCCAGCAGCCGGTAGTTCAGATCTCCTGTGCGGTGTCCACGCCACTCCGCGATCAGTGTGATCGCGGGCATTCCCACGCCCAGGCAGGCCAGGATGATGTGCCAGCCCAGCGACAGCGCCATCTGCATCCGCGCGGCGCCGAGATCGGGCTCCCCGAATGCGGCATCGGTGAAAGATGGCACGGTTTCCCCCTGACGAGACTGGCATGCGGCGGATCAGGACGGACGAGTACGGACAAGACAAGTACGGACAAGACAAGTACGGATCCCCACACAGGTGGCCCCATTCGGGGAGCCGACGCAACTCGTCCAGCTACTTCGTCGTCCGTATGGCGGCAGAGAATCACACGGCCGGCCACGGTGGGGTGCGGCCGTGAAGCCTCGGGCTGTCGAACGCCTGGTGCGGGGTCACTTCGGGTGACGGACGTCTCGGTTCACCTGGGACATGGGCAGGGCTCGGCCCGGGCTCAGGAGCCCTCTAGTGCCGCATCAGGCAACGTTTGCCCTGTTGTGATGGGACGCGCCGTCTCGGTGCTGTGCCGGGCTGCCTGTGACCGTCACCCTGTCCGGGTGGCAAGAAGCGGACCAAGTTTGTGGAGTTCTGCCACTACCTGCGCAGCCTCTACCCGCCCGAGACGCGCATTGCGATCGTCTGCGACAACTTCTCCCCGCACCTGACCACGAAGAGATGCCAGCGGGTGGGCACCTGGGCCGCGGCGAACAACGTCGAGATCGCCTACACCCCCACCAACCGCTCCTGGCTCAACCGCATCGAGGCCCAGTTCACCGCCCTGCGCTACTTCACCCTCGACGGCACCGACCACGCCGGCCACAAGGAACAGGGCAGCATGATCCGCCGCTACATCATCTGGCGAAACCGCCATGCCGAGAACCGGCGCCTACGCGCCGTCGTCGACAGGGCAAACATTGCCTGATCCGACCTGGGCGGCAGCCTTCAGCTGCCCGTGCGGTTCTTGGTGTACTCGACTTTGGCCGGCCCCTCACCCTCCAGCCGATCCCCGAGAACCCAGCCGCACGCCTCATAGAACGACTTGGCCCTGGCATTGTCCGGGAAGGTCTCCAGCCGGATGGTCGAGTACTGGGCGAGGAGCGTTCCTTCCGCGTGCCGAAGCAGGAGGCGGCCGAGTCCTCGACGGTGATGATCCGGGTCGACCATCATCAGGTCGACCGTGGGGCCATCGAGCACTGAGAGGCCGACGATCCGGCCGTCCTGGCTGAGGCAGTGCACGCCACCTTGCTCCAGATGGCTCTTCACGTGCGCGTCCGAAGCACCACTGCCGATGAACCAGTCCACTGCCTCGTCGCCGAGGAACCCGCGGTAACAGGTATCGATCGTGCGACGCGCGAGAGCCTGGAGAGCATCGATGTCTTCCCCGGTTGCAGGGCGGATGGTGGGGGGGTGCTGTCCGGTCGACACGGTGATTCCAATTCTGCCGTGAGGGGTGGCCTCCCGACTCTAGCCGCTCAGTTGTTCCTCAATCGAGACGTCGTGACCGGCGTCGGGGAACCACGACGGTGTCGCACCGCGACAGGGAAAACGTTGTCTGATGCGGCACTAGCTCTCGCCCTCCTTCGCTTCCCGCACCTTCTTCTCCTGGCGCAGCTTCTGCCACCGCTGCCGCTGACGCTCGCCGTACGCCGCGTTGCGGACAGTGCCGTCGTCCTCGAGTCCGGATCCGAACGCACCCCCGACCATGCCCATGGAGCTGACGAACCAGGCGAGCCCGGCGTAGTCGTGGACCGTCACCTTGTGCCCGATCACCTTGCCGAAGGCCGACGGGACCAGCGTGAGCTGGGAGACGCCGAAGAGGGTGAGGAACAGGACCACGTACAGGGAGAGGACACCGAAGGTGATCGTCACGCAGGTGACCGTGTTGTAGAGGCGGGAGAAGGGGCGGGAGAGTGAATCGTGAGGGCGTTCCCAGAGGTCGTGATCGATGATGATCCATGCGGTGAGGGCGGTGAGGGAGGCGACGGAGCACCCGATCAGGCGTCCCGCGTCCATGCCCGAGGAGATGGTCCAGGCCGAGGAGTTGATCAGGCCGAAGGCGGCGGTGGCGAAGACTCCGGCCAGTGCGCGGGAGAGGGTGGTGAAGAGTCGCCAGGGCCGGTTGGCCCGCACCATGCCGGTGACGAGACTCAGATGGCCGCGCAGGCCGGGCACGATGAAGCGTTTGCGGTCGTCCTCGCCGGGCCCCGCGGCTTCGAGTCTGCCGGCTTCCTCCGGGGACGGAACGAGATCGGCATGTGCCCGGGTGAGCATGCCGACGACGTCCGCGACGACGTGCCGGGCGCGCTGTCGCATCCGCCAGGAGCCGAGCGCCGGCAGGGACACCAGCGCGATGCGGTCCTCGGGGCTCACCTCAATGCTGACCGGCTCCAGGCCGGCTCGCCGAGGCAGATCGGTGAGGAAGACTCCGACGTCCCAGTCGCCCTCGGGGAGGAACGGGCGTACGACGTCGGTCACGGAGGAGACTTCCAGTTGCTCGTCCGCGACCAGCGGTGCCGTGCGGGCTGTCACCTGCCAGTCGATGTCGGCGCGGACCCGCCGCCTCAGCTGCTGCGGCAGCTCTTCGGCCAGTCCCTGGGCGATCTCCGACGCCACTCCGGGGTCGGCGACCAGCACGATCCGCACCGTCGCAGCGGCAGGCCGGGAATCTGTCATGGTCTCGATCCGGTCGGGGTGTGGGCAGGCGCGACGGGTTTCTCGCCCGAGGTCCCGTTGTAACCCGCCCTCATGTGGCGGTCGAGCGCGACAGGCGCCTTGGCGCCCGGCGTCCCCCGATCAGGCCCTGGATAACCGGCGCGGCCCCAGGCGGCGCCTACACCGTCCACTCCGGCAGGGTGCGAGTCGTGCTCCGCCATGAGAGACCAGTCGGGGGATGTCGGCTTCTGCACCGCGCAGACACCGCGCCGTGCCTGGGCGGCATCGTCCGGCGATCACCTGGTGAGTGAGCGGGCTCCCAAGCCTCTGGCCTGGAAGCGCTGGCCCATGGCGATCTCGTCGCCCACTACCGACCAGACCGTCTCTTCGTCCTGGAAGGGGACGGGATCGATGCTGCTCGTCTCCTGACGGATGCGATCGACCTCGGCGTCCAGGCGCTCGAAGTCGGCGTCCTGGTCGCCCTCGTCGCCGCTGAATGCGAACTCCTCGAGCAGCCGCTGGAACCGGAAGGTGACCTGGATCAGTGAGGAGACGTCCGCGTGGAGTTCCTGGACGGTCTCCTCGTCGGGGTCGAAGGCGTGCACCTTGCCCGATACGGGATCGAGGGCGAGGTGCGCGTTGAGCAGCCAGCCAAAGACGGGCCAGGCGCCTGCGCCCTCCGCAGCGTTCTCGAAGTCCTCGATGTGAACGACGTGCTGCACGGGGGGCAGCAGACCGTTGTCCTCGTCAGGCCAGCGCAGCGGGAGCGTACCGGTGGGGATGCCGACGGTCTGCAGGAGGCGGGCGCCCTCGGTGCCCGCGGCGGCAGGCGGGAAGGCACCGGCGGGCAAGGTCGCGATCCGGTCCTCGCCGAAGAAGCCGGCGAGTTCGCCGCGGGTGACATCGAAAAGCACAGCCGGAACTCCGAACTCCATTGGGACACAGGCACCGTGGGGACTGGCAGTGGACTAGACGGTCACAACAGCAGCGCCAGCTGATCGACTCCCCCAGCAGGCGACGGGAACCCAGGAGAAGGTACGCGAATCAGCGAGACCTGTCCCGGCTCGGTCCGGGCTCGGCGAGATATGGGAGAGGCAGACACGCCGTTGCGCCTGAGGATGCCACGCGATAGCCGCCGCAGCGGATGCCGGGGGCAGGTTCGTGTTGATCACCGACTGAGTCGAACACCGGCCCGGACCTCTTGGCCGGCCGCCGGTCTGGGAACGTAGCGGATTGGCTGCCGACGCCCGGGGCACACGGGTCGGTGCATGACCCATGTGAGCGATGGTGACGAGGGAGACGCCCATGCTTGCCGCAGACAAACTCCCTCTTGACCACTTGACCGCCCCTGCAATCGACCCAGAAGCACCATGTTCATGGACACGACCGCTGCCCTGCCGACGTTCAACAGCCTCGATGAGCTGACCCAGCTGATCACCCACCGGCGCGGCCTCTACGTGCGCTGGTCCCGTGGGCCGGAGAGCGACCTGCCCAAGACAAGCAGTACGGACGATCTCACCGGGATCAAGCTGCCGGGTCTGTCGGCCAGCCCGCTGGACATCGAGGACTGGTGGGGCGAGCGGCCCGCGCGAATCTGGGTCGCCCGCCGACTGTACGACTACTGCCACCTGCCGCACATCAAGGACCCGCGCACCCGACCCTGGGTTCTGCACGGCTCCGAGACGGCCCGCGGACCGGACAACGAACCCCTGGTGACGGAGATCGAACCCATTGGTTGGATCTCCGACCAGGTCATCACGGACGTCAGCCGCATCATCACCGAACAGCCTGGGCCCTGGGGCACGCTCGACAGAGATGAATCTTCTGAGCGACCCCCCTCACCCCTGGAACCGCCGCCGAGGCGGCACGACCACCGGTAACCCCCGGGCGGCGTCATCGCCCTCCGGGCCTGGTCGCGGTGGAGCATCAGAATCTGCGGGCGCTCTGCGTCACCCGGACCTCCCTGGGCACCCGGCCACCCGGAGCAAGCACCACGGACAGGAGGTCCAGGGCATGCCCAGTCCACAGCAGCCGGAACTTCGGCGCAACGACAAGGGTGCCGCCACCCCCGAGGACAGCCGCGAGATGAAGGCAGCTGAAGAGGACGGCACCGAAAGCGGTCACCCGCACGGCACTGACAAGGGCACCAAGGGTGGAGGAGAGGGCGGCGGAGTACCTCCGGCGCAGCAACCAGACCATCCCTAAGCCTCATGCAGTGCCGGTCGAACGGCCCTCGATCGGGCCGTTCGGCGTGTCCGGGAAGCGCAGCAGTCAGCCCCGCCCACAAGCTTCACCGGGCGGGGCTGATCAGCATGCGTGATCGTGAAGGGCGGGTCGCCTGCGCGGCGAAAGGCTCTGCAAGGCTTCAGCCGAACGATCTTCCCTGCAGGCAATAGGTGAGGCCCGGGGACACTGTCCCCTCCACAATCACACTCCTGCCAACACGGCCGACGCGGGTGGTATTCCGCGAGGCGCCACCGCGTTCCGCGCACCTGCTCACGGTCCCGGCGGCAGGTCCCCGCGTCGGTTGCCGACCGATCCGAAGGGGGCAGGGAGTGGGTGACCGAGCCCTGCCGTGCTCTGGGCTCAGCCGAGGGTGTTCAGCATCGCTTCTTCGACGTGGTCGGCGGCGTTGCGGTGGCCGAGGGCGTTGGGGTGTACGAAGGACAGCTGGTCAGGGAGGGTGACGAAGCCTTCGACCCACTTGCTGTCGTCGCAGACGCTGTGGTGCCGGGAGGAGTCGTAGAGGTCGATGAAGCTGGCGGCTTCCTGGGTGCCGGTCGAGTCGGCGATGGCCTTGTTGAGGGGTTCCAGGACGTCGTCGCGCAGCCAGGCCAGGTCGCCCTGGGTGATCGTGCCGAACTGCGTCAGGTCGCCGAAGCTGCATTTGGAGGTGTCACCGGGGACGATGGTGGGGTAGCCGACGGCCAGGATCTTGGCGTGCGGGGCGCGCTCGTGGAGCACGCTGAGCATCCGGTCGTAGTCCTGGCGCACCTTCTTCAGCCGGGCCGGGATGCCGGCGGCCTGGGCGTCCTTGCACGGGGTGCCCACGCCGCCGCTATCGCCGCCCAGTTGCGGGCACTGCATGAGGAGGTCGGCGAAGCCGAGGGTGTTTCCGCCCGCACCGACGGTGATGACGTCGGTGTCGGGGCCTACCGCTTCGGACTGCGGCGGCACTGCCGGGAAGGGGTAGTCGGGGTCCTCGGAGATGGGCGGCAGGTGGCGGCCGATCGGGTGCTGGGGGGTGTCGGTGACGTTGTCGATGGTGGCGGCGCCGCAGCTGACGTTGGTCAGCTCGAAGAGACCGCCGAGGTCGCGGTCGATGACCTGAGGGTAGGACCGGTCGGTGCGCTCGCAGCCGTCGCGCGGCACTTCGAAGATGTTGCCGGCGGCTGGGATCACGCCGGCGGTGTAGGAGTCGCCGAGGGCGACCCACTGGTACTCCTCGGCCGCGGCGGCGGGCTGGGCTCCGGCGAACTGGGTGGGGATGAGAGCGCCGGCGGCGAGGGCTGCGGCCGAGCCGAGCAGGGCCAGACGAGTGCGGAAGCGTGCCACGAATCCTCCAGGGATACGGCGTTGGCGTCACTTTCACCCTAAAGAGGTCGTAACTATGTGCACTAGATCCAATACGGACGGTCACAGTTGGACTGTCGGGCCCATCCCTGTGGGTGACCGACGCTCAGCGTGTCGACCGCTCACCCCTCCCGGGCGACCGCTCGGAAGCGGTACGTGCCCAGCACCGGGTCAGTTCCTGACCGGCTGCGGGAGCACATGCCCTTGGGTGGGCTGTCCTGTTCTCGTCATTCCGCTGGCTCGACGCCGGCCATACGGGGCCGCAAGGATCACTCCTGGGGGAAGAAGGCGTACCTTCCCGATGGATCGATCGACAGGTCATCGAGCAAGGCTGGCGTTGCCGCGTCGGTCGGGAAGGCACGCCGTGCTTACGGTCTTGAACGAATACGGCAGCACGCCAAGCGGAAGTTCGCCGCTGGATACTTTCGGTCGGGAGGGCGCACGGCGGATGGCCCCCGGGCGCCGCCCCGGCATGGTCTGCAAACTGGTCGAGGCCGCCCAGCAGCGGTGGCGGGCCGGGAACGCGCCCCACCTCACCGCCCTGGTCCGGGCCGGAGCCCGCTTCGAACGCGGCCGGCTCCTCGAACGCCCCGGGGCGGTGGCGGCTTGAGCCCCCTCGCGGCCCAGGCCATCAGCACCCGGCGGCTGGACCTGCTGCCGCTGCACGTCGAGCACGCCCAGGAGATGGCCGCCGTGCTGTCCGACCCGGCCCTGCACCTCTTTATCGGCGGCACTCCCAGCACCCCGCAAGAGCTGAGCTCGCGCTACCAGCGCATGACCGCAGGCTCTCCCGACCCCGCCGTCTCCTGGCTGAACTGGGTGATCCGGCTGCGTGACGAGTCCTGCCTGACGGGCACCGTCCAGGCGACGGTCGGCCCCTCCGGCCACGGACTCATCGCCGAGATCGCCTGGGTCGTGGGGGCTCCATGGCAAGGAAGAGGCATCGCCGGCGAAGCGGCTAGAGGACTCGTCGACTGGCTCGGCCGACAGTCCGTGCAGAGCGTCATCGCCCACATCCACCCCGAACACCGGGCGTCCGCCGCGGTCGCCACGGCCGCCGGGCTGACACCCACCGACGAATGGCACGAAGGCGAGATCCGATGGCACCGGGACAACAAGCGATGACTACAACGAGCCAAGGGTTTTGACCATTACTCCGTTACTGCCCGGACGGACATGACCGAGGAATCGCCTCCCACGAAAGCGCGTCCTGCTCTACACATGACACCCCGCGCCACACCCGCTCACAGAGGCTATAGCCTCCGCCTGTGACCAACAGCCTCAGCCGGATCGAGAATCCTCGCCCCCACGAGCTGCCTCACTACCAAGCGCTCCTGGACGGTACAGACTGGGCGTCGCTCGAAACCCCGTCCGGGCCAGGGACCGGCGAGTCCCTGCCGACGGCGCTGGCAGGCATCCTCAGCCCCGACCCGGTCGTCAGGTCGGCCGCCACTGATGACGCGCTCAGGAAAGTGACCCACCAGAACACCATCTACGAAGCCACCGTTCCCGTAGCGCTCTATGTCGCGGCCATCCTCGACCACCCGGCCATCGCGGCAGACGACTTCGGCCACGATGCCGACATGCCACCGCACCGCCCGACCCTCGTAAGACTGCTTGAGTGGCTCAGCGCAACCGCCTTCGACGCCGACGACGAGTGCGTCGCCCACGGCGAACGCCATTGCGGCGAGGATTTTCTCGGCGAGTACGAGGAGATGCGCGCGTTCCGGGACCAGCGCCCGGCGATTTTCTCCGCTGTCCATTCTCTTCTCGGCCACGACAACGCGGCGGTACGCGACGCGGCTTTCGTCGCTGCGATCCCCCTCGCAGAGCACCCCGTGCTCACCGCGCACCGGGCCGAGCTGGTCGGCCATGCCCGTCGTTTGCTGGCCACCAGCACCGACCGCTACAACCGAGACCGTGTCTTGGACGCGATGGGGGCATGGGGTCACGACACCAGCGACCTGGAGAACGCGGACGACATCGCAGCCCGCGAGCGTTACGCCCGTCTCGAGGCGGAACGTGATTCCTGGCGGGCGGCCCACGGGACAGGCGGCTACTCCGAAGACCCACCGTTCTGACTCAGAACACGCAGTCCCCCCAGACATCCGCTGATCACCCAGCGTGGCCACACCAGTGTCCTCGCGTGCCACTTCGACGTCGTTGCGGTCCAGGTATCGCCGCACATAGACACTGGGTCCAGCAGCGCGGCCCCTTGGTGGCCACTCCTCTCTGTCGTACCGCATCCGAAATCTGTGATGTCCCTTGATGCCATGCGGACTGGGTGTCTCCGGCGCAGTTGCCGAGGGACGTCCCGCCCTCCCGGGCATCGAGGATCACGCGGTGTGTTTGTAGATGACGCCGAGACGGTGATGGTGATGAGAGCTGTGGTCGCCTCGACCCGGCGGGAAGAACACCGCACAGACGCCGGCAGGTCGGCTGAGGATGCTGGACTGCTCTCCGAACGTCAGGCGATCGTTGACCTCGTGATCGCAACCCACTGCGTCGAGGCCGGCGATCAGATCCTCACGGAGAACTGTGGATGGGTAGAGCTCCGACTCCGGCAGGACCAGCGGCGGCAACTTCGTCGTCGAGCCCGGCGAGAGCCTGATGCTGATCTCGCTCACGAGGCGCCGGGTAATGGCCAACTCCAGACCGTTCCAGGCATAGGGATAGCCATCGATGTCCGGCCCCCTCAACCGGATGGCCGGGTGCGGACGCCCCGGTCCGAGGAGAGCCTCGGCCTCCGACAGCGGCATGCCGCAGTGAAGGGGACCGATCCGGCCGGTCTGAGCGAAGTCGACGAGCACGTTCATCAAGGTCACGACGCCGACTGTGACACCTCCCGCGCCGGCCCACACCTGGATAACCTCGGTGTGCGGCTGCGCTGCCCCCTCCCCGTGCGCCAGGAACTCGCTCCGCGCTGAAGGCGCTGGCTACGCGGACGGCTCGTAGTCGAACAGTCCGCGGTGGGTAGTCGCCGCCTTCGGCGTCATGAAGTCGATGACCACCCCGCGTTCTTGCGAGCCCCCGTGTGGTGTGTGCGCCCCTCCGCTCAGCGGTTGACGGACCGCATCCCTGCCTCGTCGTACCGTTCACCAGCCGCCTCGGGCAGCTCAGCGTCGATGCGGGCCAGGTCGTCCTTCGTCAGGTCGATGTCGACGGCGGCGGCGTTCTGCTCCAGGTAGGTGCGGCGCTTGGTGCCCGGGATCGGCACCAGGTCCTCGCCCTGGGCCAGCACCCACGCGATGGCAAGCTGAGCCGGCGTGACGTCCTTCTCGGCGGCGATCTCCTTCACCTTTGCCGCCAGTCGCAGGTTCGCCTCCAGATTGGCGTCCTGGAAGCGCGGGTTCTGGCGGCGCCAGTCGTTGGCGTCCAGGTCGTCCGGCGAGGTGAACCGCCCGGCGAGGAAGCCGCGGCCGAGGGGCGAGTACGGTACGAAGCCGATGCCCAGCTCCCTGCAGGTGGGCAGCACCTCGGCCTCCACGTCCCGCGACCAGAGCGAGTACTCGCTCTGCACGGCCGTGACCGGGTGCACGGCGTGCGCACGCCGGATGGTCTGGGCGCTCGCCTCGCTCAGCCCGATGTAGCGGACCTTGCCCTCGGCGACCAGTTCGCCCAGCGCGCCGACCGTCTCCTCGATGGGTACGTTCGGGTCGACCCGGTGCTGGTAGTACAGGTCGATGTGGTCGGTTCCCAGACGCCTCAGCGAGCCGTGGACGGAGCTGCGGACGTGTTCGGCCGAGCCGTCCTGTGGGCCGACCGTGCTGATGTCGCCCGGTACGGCGTCGTCCATCCGGTAGTTGAACTTCGTCGCGATCACATACTCATCACGGCGCCCCCGGATCGCCTCGCCGACGAGGGACTCGTTGGTGAGCGGGCCGTACATCTGCGCGGTGTCCAGGAAGTTCACCCCGAGGTCGAGGGCGTGCCGGATCGTCGCGACGGCCTCCTCCTCGTCGGCGGTTCCGTAGAAGGCGGACATGCCCATGCACCCCAGGCCGATGGCCGATACCTGCAATTCCCGCAGACTGCGCTTCTGCATGCTGTGTCCCAGCCTTCCCTGCACGCTTGATCGTCCTTCGGGCGGCACGAAACCTCCCGTCCATCCAGGCACAGATGCCGTCACCCGGCATCCCAGGAGGAGCAGGCCCTGAGACGGCCTCGTGCGCCGTTACGTCCTCGACGCTATGACTTCGAGCGCACTCCATGGCAAGTGGGATGTGAGGGGGGCCCGGCTCCTGGTTGGGTACCACACCCGTGTGACTCTCCAGGGTGCTTACCGCCGGCTGATTCTCACCTGGCACACGGGGCGGCCGGGAGCCGTCACCCACCCCGCCAACGGCCCCAGCACCATGCTTCTCTGACAGGCAGTCATCCCCGGTGGCGGTCTGCGGACCGCGTACGGAACTTGAGACCACGAACAGCCCATGGAAAGTTCATGCAGCATGATCGATGAATTCGCGAAGGACAACCTGCACGGGAGACTGCGGCGGGACCGCAAGGCGCTGCTCTGGAAGCTCGACGGCTTGTCCGAATACGACGCCCGCAGACCTTTGACGGCCACCGGGACCAACCTCCTCGGCCTGGTCAAACACGTGGCCAACGTCGAGGCCAGGTACTTCGGCGAGGTCTTCGACCGCCCCTCGCCTGAACCGCTTTGCCGGTGGCAGGACTCCGACGGCAGCGATCAATGGGCGACGGCGGACGAGACCCGCGATCAGATCATCGCGTTCTACCGGCGCACGTGGGAACACTCGGATGTGACGATCAACGAGCTGCCCCTCGACGCCCCCGGCCACGTGCCGTGGTGGCCGGAGCCCTGTCCCAACACGAACCTGTTCGCCGTCATGCTCCATGTGCTCACCGAGACCACCCGGCATGCCGGGCACGCCGACATCCTGCGCGAGGGCCTCGACGGCCGGACCGGGATGCGTCCCGAGTACGAGCAGCAGATCGACGAGGAAGCCCGTGCAGCCCACTGCGCGAAGATCGAGCAGGCCGCCAGGTCGGCCGCATCAAGCATGGCTTAGTCGGACATCTCAAGCAGCCTGGCCCCGGCTCCCGTACCGGCGCTTGTGCTTTCCGGGCACCCGGGAGGCGCTTCGGCGTCGTCCTGTTCGGCTTAGCGTTCCGCAGGGGCGCGGGAGGCGTCGGCCGCCTTGGCGACCCGTCTTGGAGGGGACGCAAATTGCTCGGCTGTGAGATGAGGGCTGCTACGGGGCCGTGAACAGCGTCGGGAAGCGGGGGGCCAGCCAAGGCTTGCGGCCCCAGGCAAGCGCCCGGCCCCGGGCGATGGCGCCCCAGGGTCCGCCACGGCCCAGGGCCATCAGCAGGAAGGCGGCGGGTTCGGTCAGGATCGTGCAGTCCGCCCGCGCCTCGGGCCGGTCATGCACCGTCACGCCGCCGTCCGCCACCGTGACACCGAACGCGGCACCGCCCCACAACCGTACGGTGAAGCGCGCGGTCAGTCCGGCGACGGCGGCAGGTGCGACGACGCGTGGCATGACCGTCTTCATGAAAGGCAGCGTGAGTTCCACCCGCCCGCGGTCGATCATGTGGGGCCGGCCCTGGGCCCGGGCCAGGTCGTAGCCGTGCCCGAGCATGTGGGTGAGAAGGTACGAGGCGAGCGTCGCAGGGTCCATGGGCCCCATAGGGGTGCGGAGCGTCTCGTCCGGTCGCCGTTCCGGCAGGGCAGCGAGGAAGCTCGTCGCTCCGGCCTCGATCAGGTCGGCGAGCGGCCCGGCGGCCCGTTCGCCGTACGCGGCGAGAACCCGGGCGTTGGCCTCGGCGATGCCCTCCGGCGTGCCGTCCCCGTGGACCCGCTCCCGGCCCGCGGCCACGTCCGCCATCAACACGTTTGCCTGGGCCAGATGGGCGGCGGTCTCCCCCACCGTCCAGGTGAGGCCCGGCACGGGACGGCCGGTGTCGGTCGCGCCGCGTAGCAGGGCGGCGATGTCCGCCGCGGTGTCCCGTATCGCGATGTCGAGACCCGGTGGCAGCGTCGTCCCTTCGCCGTCCGGGGCCTTGGCGGTGCGCGCCACGGGCTCCGCCAGGGCCGATCGCTCCGTTGCGACCTCGGGCTCCGGGGCATTGCCCTCGTTCCGCGGCTCCGGGATGCTCGACGGCTGGCCGCCTTGCGCGAGCCCTGCCTCGCCCGGCGCCGCCGTTCCGACCGGCGCCTCGCTGACGCCTCTTGTCTCCTCCATGGCGATCACCTCTCCCTTGGTGCCGGGGCCGGCGACCGGTCCCGCCTGCCCCGGCGGCCCCGCCGGGCGGGCGCCGCATGTGTCGGGCAGTGACTCTGGCACAGCGCACGCCCGCGGGTCGAGCCCGTACGAGCAGAGGCATCGCGGCGACCAGCGAGGCTGTGGCGATCGGCGACCTGAGCGCGGCAGCCGGTGTCAGCAGCACTCAGCTGGCACAGCGGTTCAAGGAGCTCACCTGCGGGACGCTTGAGCGACTGGCCTGCGCCACTCAGAGCGACCTCAGCCGTCGGCGAGGATGCGAGGCCGTTTCCCTCGTTGGATGGTGGAGTCATGAACCAGCACCACCAGCAGTCCCACCGGACGATCGAGATCGACACCCGGCTCGTCAGGATCGGTGCCGTGCTCACGGCGGCCGGCGCCGTGGTGACATGGACCGGCATGGCCATCGGCGCTTTCGCCGTGTTCACAGCAGGTCGGCGCATGATCCGCGACATGGACGTGCCCCCGGCCCAGCAGGCGGCCGCGAAGTGGCAGCAGGCCAAGGAGGCGTCCCGAGCGGGTGTACGGGCGTGGCAGTCCGCGTCCGACGCCCGCAACGGGTCGCTCGCCCACTAGCCGGCCAATCCTCACCCACCCAACCCTCCACCGAGATCCTCGGCCCGGTGGAGGGCGGACGTCGCCTGCGCCCACGCCTGGATTCCCGCCCGGGATGCTTCCAACCGTTCCTCAGCGGACTTTGGCGGCTCTCTTAAGGCTTCTTGAAGATGACCTTCGAACAGAGGTTTCCACCCCGGCCGGGTCCTAGGCTCTCGAGCACCCCCCACAGGTCCGGTGGCCGCGATCTCGCGGCCACCGGGCACGGGGGCCGAGTCAGCCGACCGACAGACCGAGGTGTCCTGCATGGGTTCCCGCCGAGCCGCTCGCCCGTCCCGCTTCCACGCCCGCCCCCACGGTGGGGCGAAGAGGCGTGGTCCCGCGCTGGCGATGGGAGCAGTCGCTGCGCTCGCGGGCGTCGGGATCACCGTGGCCGTCGTCAGCGGCGAGGACGGCGACGCGTCGGACCGGGTGGTCGCGAACAGCACGGACACGGCGCCGGGCGCCGGGGACGCCGCCGGCAGTGCGGCGCCGCTCACCTCTGCTTCAGCGAGCCCGAGCAGCACGGCGAGCAGCTCGCCGAGCGCGAAGCCGAACGAGAAGCGGAAGAAGTCGGCGAGTCCCACCCCCCGTGCGCGGAAGACGACCGTCGCCGCGTCGAAGGCTCCCGCGGGGACGACGGCGAAGAGCAGCGGCGGCGGGTCGGCGAGCGGTTCCGGCGGCACGCGGCCGGGCAGCGACGGATCGGACTCCGGGTCGGGTTCGCAGTCCGACGGCGGGCCCGAGGCCCAGGTGCTCGCGCTGGTCAACAAGGAGCGGGCCGCGGCGGGTTGCTCGCCGGTCACGGCGAACGACCGGCTCACCCGGGCCGCCGACGACTACAGCGACGTCATGGCGAGCAGCGGCGTGATGTCCCACACCGGCCCAGACGGCTCGACGATGACGACCCGGGTCGAGGCCGCGGGGTACAAGTGGTCGACCCTTGGCGAGAACATAGCCCAGGGTCAGGCGGACGCCGCCTCGGTGATGAAGTCCTGGATGAACAGCCCCGGGCACCGCGCGAACATACTCAACTGCTCCTTCAAGGAGCTGGGCGTGGGCGTCCACTTCGGCGACGGCGGGCCCTGGTGGACGCAGAACTTCGGCGCCGGTCGCTGACCCCGCTCACGGCACTCACCCCCACCGCGGACGCCGGTCACCGACCCCGCTCACCACACCCACCCCCACCGCGGACGCCGGTCACCGACCCCGCTCACCACACCCACCCCCCACAGCCGGCGCCGGTCACCGCGCGCCGCCGCCGGCCCCGCCCGCGTCAGCCAGTACGAACGACACCCGCACCCGGGCGCCTCCCAACGGCGCCCGGGTGATCGTCAGTTCGCCGTCCGCCGCGCGGGACGCCCGGGCCACGATGTCCAGGCCCAGCCCCGTCGAACCTCCGACGCTCACACCCCGCGTGAGCGCTGCGTCGGGGTCCGCCACGCCCGGTCCCGCGTCGTCGACCGTGAGGAACACGTGCCGATCCGCCCGCTCCACGCGCACGGCGAAGGCTGTGCCCTCCGGGGTGTGCCGGAAGACATTGCCGATCAGGGCATCGACGACGGCCGCGAGGTCGTCCTCGGGGAAGGCGACGGGCACCAGTCGCGGCGTGAGGGAGCGCTCGTAGGGCCGTCCTTGCTTGGCGGCGAGGACCGACCAGAAGTCCAGGCGCATGGCGACCACCTCGGCGACGTCGCACGCCTTCGCCGCGCCGGCCCCCGCGCGGGCCGACTGCGCCGACGCCAGCGGTGTACGGGCCGCGGCGATGATCGAGTCCAGTTCGCTCTCCAGCTGGCCTGCCGCCTCCGCGACCCGCCGGGCGCTGGGCGTCGACCCCATCCGGTCGGCTTCCAGGTAGAGAGCGGTCAGCGGGGTGCGCAGCCGGTGCGAGAGGTCGGCGACCAGCTCGCGTTCCACGGCGAGCAGGTCGAGGACGCGGTCGGCCATGGTGTTGAACGCCACCCCGGCCTCCTGCAGTTCGGGCGGGCCGTCGGGCTCGACACGCACGTCCAGGTCACCGGAGCCGAGAGCCAGTGAGGCGCGTTTCAGACTGCGCGAGGACCGCACGACGCGGGCGCCGAGCCGGTCCGCGACGAGTACCGAACCGCCGACCAGACCCAGCGCGAGCAGCGCCATGACGCCCCAGGACGCGGCCACGCCCCGGGTCAGGTCCGCGGCGGGCACAAAGGCCTCCACGACCGCGACCCGGTCCCCCTGCAGAACGACGGGCTGGAGGTAGACCCAGCCGCCGCCGGTGTCCACGGCCAGCGTCTCGCGCCCGCGCACGGCCCGGTCGAGCGCGTCCCGGGGCGCGTGCGGCGTGCCGACGAAGTCGCCATCGGGCAGACGTACGACCAGCTGCTCTGAGGAGCCGAGCTCGGCGACGGCCTGCTGCACGTCGGCGCGCCGGGTGGTGAGGGCGAGCACCGGGGACAGGGCGGACGCGCGCTGCTCGGCAGCCGTGGTGGCCCGGTCCCGTACCTGCTCGCGCACGAGGAGGGCGAGGGGTATCAGGAAGGACAGAGCCACCATCGAGGTGACGGCCAGGGCGATCCCGGCAAGAGCGCGTCTCATGGCGAGCTGACCAACTTGATACCCAGGCCGCGCACCGTGCGCAGATAGCGGGGCTTTCGCGCCTTCTCCCCCATTTTGCGGCGGAGTGCGGAGAGGTGGACGTCGACCGTCTGGTCCTCGACGTACGGCTGCTGCCACACCTCGGCGAGTATGCGCTGCCGGGTGACGACTTGGTCGGCGTGGGCGGCGAGATAGGCGAGGAGATCGAACTCGCGGCGGGTCAGGGGCAGTTCGCGGCCGGCGAGGTGGGCGGTGCGCGCGGTCGGGTCGATGCGCAGGTCTGCCACCTGCAGGACGGGCCGCCGGGCCGCCTGTACGTCGGCGGGCACGGACCGGCGTAGCACGGCGGCGAGCCGGGCGGCGAGCTGGCCGCCGGAGAACGGCTTGACCAGGTAGTCGTCGGCCCCCGCGTTGAGCAGCCGGATGATCTCGCTCTCGTCGTCACGGGCGGTGGCGACCAGGACCGGCACGCGGGAAATGCCGCGGATCATGCGCAGCACGTCGAGGCCGTCGAGGTCGGGCAGTCCCAGGTCCAGCACCACGATGTCCGGCGGGCTCTGGGTGATCTCGCGCAGGGCCTCGAAACCCTGGTGGGTGGTCCTGACCGCGTAACCGTGCCCGGTCAGGACCTCGATGAGCGCGGCCCGGATGACGGGGTCGTCCTCGACGACAAGTACGGAGGCCATGAGCAGGCACGTTAGCCGGTCCGTCACTATGGTGTCGTGTCTCGCCTCCTGCGCTACCTGATCATATGGCTGGCCTGCACGGCGGCCAGTGTCACCGCGGTCATCCTCACGATTCACTTCGTGGTGGGGTCGACCCGGCCGACCGCGCCGGTCGCGCAGTCCGCGCCGAGCGAGCCCCTGAAGCCCCCGCGGCCCAGTCCCACCACCGCGAAACCGTCCCCGAGTCCCTCGGCGAGCAGCCGCAGGCCCAGCCCGCCGCCCCGGAGCAGTGAGCCGGCGACCGATCCCAGCCCGACGCCCACGCCCACGCCGACACCCACCGGCCGCACCAGTGCTCCGGGGGCGCCGACCGGCGCGGGCGGCTCGGGGTGCCAGGAAGGCGGTGCCGGCGTCTACACGGTGCCGTCCGAGGGCGGCAAGGCCACCGTGCGGTTCGGCGACGACGCGGTGTGCCTGATTTCGGCGGTGCCGAACCAGGGGTTCACGGTGAGTACGAGCCGGAGCGAGGCGGAGACGCTCACGGTGACGTTCTCCGCCGGCCGCCACCGGTCGGAAATCACCGCCACCACCCAGCCACAGAGCCAAGTCAAGGTCCGCGAGGTGTCGTGGTGACTCCCCCTTGCGCGTACGCCCGTTGCTGCTGATCGGCAGGTCCTGGTTCGCTCCGAGCGGCCATAGCCTCATGATCGACGGTATCCGCTATGGCGCCCTCGGGGCTGGGGAGGGGTGACGGGGCAGGAAGCGTGGTGAAGACTGAAGAGATGCTTCACGACCTCGGCGGCCTCCTGTTCATCGTGCTCGGTCTGGTCCTTGTCGCCGTCGGTTTCGTCTGGCGGGGAGGTGTCTTGCGCCCCCTCTCGGCCAAACGGGCCGAGGCGGCCGCGATCCGGGACCGTTCGAGGAACCTGCTGCGTTCTGCGGACATGGCGATCGCCGAAGCGCGCCGCCGGGCCGCACGCGGCGAACCGGCCATCGTCACGGTCCACGACGTGACCAGGGTGGCGTGCCAGCACTACGGGCACCTCTTCGTGGAGCGTGAAGAGGCAGCTGCCGCCCTCCGCAAGCGCTTTGACGCCGCCGGCTGCCGGGTGGACTGCATGACCGACGCCTTCAACTGACTGCTTCCACAGCAAGTGCTTGATGCCGGGGCACCTGAGCGCCGACCGATGGGGGTCAGTCACCTGAGCAGGACATCATGATCACGTATGCCCCCGGACATCACGCGACGGCGTCGAACCTCCGCGGCCCCCGACCCGCGTTGATGGCGACCGCGGCGGCAGTGTCAGTGTGCTGACGTATCCTTCCGGCCACCGAACACCGAGCATCGACGCTGTGGGGACCTGAAGAATTGACCGGCCTGTCTGCTTTCCCGTTGCCTTTTCATGCTGCCTCTTCCATATCGCTCATGCCACCGCGGACGCTGCGGGAGCTTCAGATGATGCAGTGCAGCGCACATGTCCGGGCGAAGCCCGAGTGGTTCGACAAGATGCACCATGCCGACATCGTCGCGAGGTGGACGCAAGAAGCGGTCGCCCAGGGTCTCACCGAAGCGCAAGTTCGTTACGTGCTGGCGGAACTCGCGCACTACGCCGCGCTGAGGGACGAGCCGACCGGTGTCGAGGTGTCTGCCGTCGACGGGTGTGGCAGTCGGACAGGTTGGTCGACGACACGCTCAGAGCGCGGCTGCGCAAGGCGGTTCAGGTGTTGGAGCGGGTTCCCGCAGAGGAACTGGACTGGCATCCCGGATCGAACGGCCAGGTATTGGATCTGGTTCATCCGTCACTCTTCTGCCTGGTGAGGGAGGTGAGTGGCGCACCTGAGCGGGCTTGGCAGAATCCGACGAACCGTTACTCGAAGTACGAGTTCTCGGAGAGGTTCCAGTGGCTGCCCACGGACGTCGATGTCAGTGCCAACGGCGATGTCGACTTCCGTTCGTACGTCAACAACGTCCACCCCGAGGCTCATCGCGAACTCGCCTCCGTGCTACCGGACTTGTTTGCGCGTATGCGACCGCTCCTGGAGAACGTGCTCACCGATCTTCGCCATCCGCGGCCCCTGCGGATCGAGGCCGACCCTTATGGCTGGTACGAAGACTCGGAGCCCCAGTATCCGGACAAGTCGTCCTACAGCGATGACGAGGCCTACAAAGAAGCCCTCGGTGTGTGGGAAGTGGCACATGACGACTGGTGGGAGAACCGCTGCCCCGTGATCCCGGACGCCCCGGCCTTCACCCCGCCCGAGCGGCCCGACGAATCTGCCCGAGTCGACCTGCGCGGTCGCCGTCTCCAGGTCATCGTCAAGCTCGCCACCATTCATCTCACTCCCGACAAGCCCGAATACGCCGGCGGTTCTTGGCATGTCGAGGGGATGCTGAACGAGCGGATCGTCTCCACCGGCATCTACTACTGGGACAGTGAGAACATCACCGAAAGCCGGCTCAGTTTCCGGGCGGCGCTCGGCGACCCAGATTATGAACAGGACGACGACAGCGGTCTGCGTGAGGTCTATGGCCTGGGGAACGAAGACGCGCTGAACCAGGTGCTGGGATCCGCATCGACTCCGGCGGGCCGCTGCCTTGCGTTCCCGAACGTTCTGCAACACCGGGTCGGCTCATTCCGTCTCGACGACCCGACCCGCCCGGGACACCGTAAGATTCTCGCGTTCTTCCTGGTGGACCCGTCGGAAACCATCGTCTCGACAGCCGATGTGCCACCGCAGCAGCCCTGGTCGGAGACTTCGACCATGACGCTTGAACAGGCCAAGAACTACCGCGAACAGCTGATGCGGGAACGCAAGTTCTTTGTCGACGAGCACAACGAGCAGCTTTATGAACGAGAGTTCTCGCTCTGCGAGCACTGACTCGTCGCCGACCTGCCTCGCGGTGTGCTGATTCGAGCATTGGCTGCGAGGCAAGGTCCCGGTCAGGAGCGGAACTCCTCGGGGTGGTCCCGGTCTCACGGAGCGAAAGTCCGGGCGGGCGTCGGGCGTCCGGGTGACTGCTTCAGCAGTCAGTCGGCACGGGGCCACGTCAGCGTCCGAGGGCGGGTGAGACGTCGTTCGAGGATCGCCCGTCGCGTCCGGCCGCGGACTCCCGACACGCGCATGCTGCTGACCCCGCACAGACCGGCGACCTGGAGGCATTCTCGGAACAGAGTCGCGGGAACGCTGCGGCGCAGGCGATCGAGGAGTGTTCATGTCAGGACAGTTTGAAGCGACCGTCGACATCGACCGGCCAGTCGAAGCGGTCTTCGACTACCTCGCCGATGGACGCAACGATCCGCAGTTCAGCCCCCGCGTGCTCAAGATCGAGCGGGTCCCCGATGGCCCGACAGCTGTGGGAACCGTCTTCCGCAGCACGGTCAAGGATGCCGGGATGAAGACGGGCAGGGAGTTCCGCATCACCGACCTCGAAGCCCCGGTGCGGATCCGGTGGGCCGAAGTGTCGCAGAACAGCGTGACTGCCGACGAGGGCGGCTACGACCTGGAGCCCATCAGCGACGGCAGGACTCGCGTCCGCATCTTCAACGTTCTGGAAGGCCACGGGATCGGCAAGCTCCTCGTCGGCCTGGCGCTCATCGCCGCTCGCAAGGACGCCCCCGGCTTCGGCGCCCGGATCAAGGCGGCAGCCGAATCGGCCATCCCTCCGCGCTGACGCCTCATACCTCCGAGAGCCGCGAGCTCTGGACGTCCCGGTCTTCTACGGAGGTACGCCCGTGGCGGCGGACGCTGGGCAGCAGGTCCTCGGCGCCCGCGACGGCCTCGACGGGGACGTCGTAGCGGGCACGGCGCCACCGGCACCACCCTCATGGCCCATATCGCCATGGTCGTCGGCGACGAGAGCGGGGACGGCACCACCTGGCTGGAGCCGTCCCCGACGAGCAGTACAGCGCCGCCCTCACCGACATCGGCCCGGGTCAGGGGCGCGGGACGCCGGCCGTGCTTCAGACCACGCTCACCGGATGCCGAACCACCGCGTCGAACAGGTAGCCCTGCGTGTTGGGCACCGCGAGGTCCGGCTGAGTACGGCCGGCCGAGTCCGTGGCACGGGCCAGCAGGTGGGTGGGGCTCCCGGTGTCTCGGGCCGCCAGCCGAGGGACCAGCGGGTCCAGGTACCGGTGCGGGGTGTCCGAGTCGTACGGCTTCCAGGGCGGGCTCGACGCGCAGGGCGGTGCCGACGAGCTGGACCCAAGACCACCGCCCACGACTTCCCAGCCGGAGGGTACGTCCACGACCGGCTTGAGCCTCACGACGGTTCCGGGTCCGACGAGCTCGCGCAGGTCGGCCCAGGCGAGCGGGTCGGCAGGATCGGCGAGGGCGGCGACGTCGTAGACGTCGGCGGGGTAGCGGGCGGCTCGGCCCAGCCGTTCGGCGAAGCGGGCGTGCGGGCCGTTCAGTGCTGCCCAGACAGCGTTGTCCAGAGGCCGCGTGCTCGGGTCGGCCGGGGTCTCGCCACATGAACCTCGAGGGAACGTGTCACAGGGGGCGGAGTCCTTTGAGGTCGGCGGGCTGCCGCACGCGTCACTACCTGCGGTGCGGCTCCTTGAGCGGTCGCCCCACCATGTCTAGCAGGCAGTTGACGGACAGATCATTGCAGGTGCATGAATTTCGGATCCGGTTGGACTGCTGCCCCTGCCCACCCCACCGGGCCAGTACGTGAGATGCCTGCGTCCACCATGCGAACCAGCCCTTTGGATTCAGGCCACCTTCTGCCACTATCCCCAGCAATCCGGTAGGAAAACTAGGGATCGAGGGGGTGGCCATGCGCACGTTCAGCCGTGCAGCTCAGTCGCTGCCCCTTTTGACCTCACGCCGTCACGTCGACCTCCACCGCACGGCCAGCGCCATCTGTCGTCCCGTGTGACGCCGCGGCAACCCTGACCTCCTGGCCTCCTCGCCGCACCCTTCCGCAACCGGACACCGTGCGGCCCGCTCGTTCGTATCTCCTTGATCACTCATCCTTGAGAGGACACCTTCGTGTCTGCCGTAAGACCACGCGTCGCCCTGCGCGCCCTCGCCGTCACAGCCGCACTTCCCCTTCTGCTCACCGCCTGCGGCTACGGTTCCGATGCCACCGACGACGACAAGCAGAGCGGGGTCGCGGCAGACGCCGAGAAGCTCTCCGCCGATGACGTGAAGATCGGCTACTTCCCGAACCTCACGCACGCCACCGCGCTGGTGGGCGTCCAGGAGGGACTGCTCCAGAAGGAACTCGGCGGCACCACGATCAAGCCCTCGACGTTCAACGCCGGCCCCTCCGAGATCGAGGCGCTGAACGGCGGCTCCATCGACATCGGCTGGATCGGCCCCTCCCCCGCGATCAACGGCTTCGCCAAGTCCAAGGGCAAGAACCTGCGCATCATCAGCGGTTCCGCCTCCGGCGGCGTGAAGCTCGTCGTCAATCCGGACACCATCAAGTCCGTCGACGACCTCAAGGGCAAGAAGATCGCCACCCCGCAGCTCGGCAACACGCAGGACGTCGCATTCCTCAACTGGGCCGCGGAGCAGGGCTGGAAGATCGACCCGCAGAGCGGCAAGGGCGACGTCTCCGTCGTCCGCACCGACAACAAGGTCACCCCGGACGCCTACAAGTCCGGCTCCATCGACGGCGCCTGGGTGCCGGAACCCACCGCGTCCAAGCTGGTCGCCGAGGGCGGCAAGGTCCTGCTCGACGAGTCGGCCCTGTGGCCCGACAAGAAGTTCGTCATCACGAACATCATCGTGCGGCAGCAGTTCCTCAAGGAGCACCCGGACGTCGTCGAAGCCGTGCTGCGCGGCGCCGTGAAGACCAACGAGTGGATCAACGCCAACCCGGACAAGGCCAAGGCATCCGCCAACCAGGCACTGGCGAAGCTGTCGGGCAAGGCACTGCCCGCCGACGTCCTCGACCCCGCCTGGAAGTCCATCGCCTTCCTCGACGACCCGCTGGCCGCCACTTTGAACACCGAGGCGGAGCACGCCGTGAAGGCCGGTCTGCTGGAGAAGCCCGATCTCAAGGGCATCTACGATCTCGCACCCCTGAACAAGGTGCTCAAGGCCGAGGGCAAGGACCAGGTCGACGACGCCGGTCTCGGCGTCAAGTAGCAGCGCCGGACCGCCGAGTTGCTCCCAGGAGGTGACGCCCTGATACTGCGCCGGGCGAGTTCGTCACCCTCCTGGGAGCTCCGGCCGCCGTACGTCCACGCCGCTCGGCCGACGGCGACCGCGGCGGGAGGACATCGGCCGGGTGAGGGCGAGGGCGACCGCCTAGCGATCACCTGCGTCAACGAGGGGATCCCGTGGCGGCGAAGGGGACTTGAGCCGAGGTCACGGCCTGCGGGAAGGGGTGCTGCCACAGGCCTTGCGCTTCGAGCCTCGGCAGGACGCCCTCGCCGAACCAGTAGGCCTCCTCCAGGTGCGGGTAGCCGGAGAGGACGAACTCCTCGATGCCCAGAGCCGCGTACTCCTTGATGCGTTCGGCGACCTCGTCGTGGCTGCCGACCAGGGCGGTGCCCGCGCCGCCGCGCACCAGGCCGATGCCGGCCCACAGGTTGGGGTGGATCTCCAGGGCGTCCCGGTTGCCGCCACCGTGCAGGGCGAGCATGCGCTGCTGGCCCGCTGACTCACTGCGGGCCAGTCCGGCCTGCACGGACGCCACGGTCTCCGGGTCGAACCCGTCGAGAAGCCGGTTCGCCTCCGCCCACGCCTGCTCGGAGGTGTCGCGGGTGATGACGTGCAGGCGGATGCCGAACCGGACCTTGCGCCCCTGCTCGGCGGCCAGCTTCCGGATCCGGGCGATCTTCTCGGCGACCTGCGCCGGCGGCTCGCCCCAGGTGAGGTACACGTCCACATGCCGGGCCGCGACCTCTCCGGCGATCGGCGAGGAGCCACCGAAGTAGACCTCCGGGACCGGGTCGGGCACCCGGGCCAGCGTCGCGTCCGCCACCTGGAGGTGCTCACCGTGCAGGTCGACGGTCTTGCCCTCCCACAGCTCGCGCACGATCTGCAGGAACTCGCCGGTGCGGCGGTACCGGGCGTCCTTGTCGAGGAAGTCGCCGTAGGCGCGCTGTTCATCGCTCTCGCCGCCGGTGACGACATTGAGCAGCAGTCGCCCGCCGGTCTGCCGCTGGAAGGTGGAGGCCATCTGGGCGGCGAGCGTGGGCGAGACGAAGCCGGGCCGGAAGGCCACCAGGAACTTCAGCCGCTCGGTGTGCTGGGCGACCATCGCCGTCGTCAGCCACGCGTCCTCGCACCACGCACCGGTGGGGGTGAGGGCCCCGACGAAACCGAGACTCTCGGCGGCGCGGGCGATCTGGCTGAGGTAGGCGACCGTCGGCGGCCGGTCCCGGCCGGATGCGGTGGCCGGGGTGCCGTGGCCGCCGCCGACGACATGGCGGCTGTCGCCGTTGGTGGGCAGGAACCAGTGGAAGGTGAGGGACACGGGGTCTCCGATCGTGGTGCGTGAGGTGGCGGTGGGTCAGAGCAGGCCGTGCCGGGGTGGCCGGGTGCCGTTGAGGACGTAGCGGCCGATGTGCTGGATCTTCCAGCGGACCGGGTCGTGCAGGGTGTGGGTGCGGGCGTCACGCCAATGGCGGTGCAGGCCCAGCGAGTCGAGCGCCGAGCGGGTGCCGGCGACTTCGAAGAGGGCGCTGCCGACCTCGACGGCCGTCTCCGCCGCGGACACCTTGGCGGTGGCCACCGCGATCGAGGCTTCGGCGGCCGAGTCGTCGGTCAGGTCGTCCCGGGCGGCGTCGACCGCCCGGGCGGCCTCGCGCAGCAGGGCCTCCGCCGCCCGCACCCGGATCGCGAGCTCGCCGAACCGCTGGATCAGCAGCGGATCCTCCGCGGCCGTCTCCAGCCCGCTCTCGAACCAGGGCCGGCTCTTCGTACGGACGAACTCCACGGCCTCCGCCAGCGCGCCGGAGGCGATGCCCGCGTCGATGGCGGCGTGCAGCAACTGGGCCACGGCCCCGTGGAGTTGCGGTCCCTGGAAGGTGAGGTGGTGGGGTACGACCCGGTCCGCGGCAACGGCCACCCTCTCCAGGCGGACGGTTCCGCTGGCCGTGGTGCGCTGCCCCAAGCCGTCCCAGTCGTCGACGACCGTCAGGCCGGGGGCGTCGTGCGGTACGTACGCCACGTGCAGGGTGTCGTCGTCGGCACGGGCCAGGACGGGGATCCAATGGGCGAACAGCGCGCCCGTGGAGTAGTGCTTGACGCCGTCGAGTACTGCTCCCGCACATCATGACGGTGCTGGACGCGGTGGACCGGCTGCGTGGCGCGGCCGGCGATCAGCATCGCGTCAGCCGGATGGTGCGGCTCGGCACGGTCAACACCGCCACCGTCCCGCTGCTCATCCCGACCGTGCGGGAGTTCCGGTCCGCGCACCCGGCCACCCAGGTCGAGGTGGTCGGCGCGCAGCAGGCCGACATCCGGCGCGGACTGCTGGAGGGCGCCTTCGATCTGGGTCTGGTGAACTATCTCCGGGGCGACGACATGCCGCCGGGCTTCGACACGACCGAGCTGCTGCGCGGGAGGCCCGTGGTGTGCGTGCGTCCCGACAGCCCGCTGGCGGCCCTGGACGCGGTGGATGTGGACAGCCTCCTGGCCGAGCCCCTCATCGTGATGCGGTCCGGCTATGTCATGCACCGCTTCGTCCACCGGCTGCTGCGCGGCAGGGCACCTTCCTTCTCGTACTCCACCGATGGCGCCGAGATGGGCAAGCTGATGGTCGCCGAAGGGCTGGGGGCCACGGTGCTGCCCGACTTCAGTGTCATCGGCGACCCTCTGGAGCGGCACGGCACCATCACCGTGCGGCCGCTCGCGGAGGACGAAACGGATGTGCTGCTGGTGCTGCAACGCCGCCACGCCGTCTCGGTTCCCCGGGCCGTGCGTGATCTGCACGCGTTGTTCGTACGCAATGCCGGTGGGCACCGAGCGGAGTGAGACGCAGGCTGCGCCGAATGAGCGCCTTAGGCATACATCGGCTCCTACCGGTGGGGAGGGGAGTGCTGACGCGTCAGCGAGCGACCGCATGACCACACGCCGGCCTCGGCGGAACTGGTGTGCTGACGTTGCCGTGACGCCGGCCTTCGCGGCTCGAGGCCCGCACACCCGTGTCAGGCCGCGGCCTCGTGGTGGGCGCGCTGGGTCCTGATGGTGGCCACGTCGGTCGCTCGCCGGACCGAATCGGCTGAGGCGGCCAGCAGTGGCAGCCGGACGGCCGGGCTGGGGATACGGCCCTGGGCGTGCAGCACCCCCTTGATCACCGTCGGGTTCGGCTCGGCGAAGAGCGCGGCGGACAGCCGGGCCAGCTCGGCTCCCAGTACGCGGGCCGGGCCGGCGTCGTCGCGCCGCCACAGCGAGATCAGCTCGGCGAAGTCAGCGGTGCGGACATTGGACGACGCCAGGATGCCGCCGTGGGCGCCCGCCGCGAGCAGCGGCGAGATGACGGCGTCGTCGCCGCCGAGCACCGAGAAGCCCGGCGGCGACGAGCCGAGCAGTTCCATCGCGGCTGCGTCGATCGCGCCCGTTGCGTACTTGACCCCTACGACCTCCGGCAGGCGCCCGAGCGCGCTGAGCGTTCTGACGCTGAGGGACTGACCGGTGCGGTACGGGATGTCGTAGAGGACCAGCGGCAGGCCGCCGTGCTCGGCGAGTGCCGTGAAGTGCGCCGTCGTTCCCGCCTCGCCGGGCCGGGTGTAGGGCGGTGCGGGAACCAGCGCCGCGGCGACGTCACCCTTCTCGGCGAGCTCCCGCAGTGTCGTGACGGCGGTGGCGGTGTCGTTGGTGCCGACGCCGACGATCAGCGGAGCTCCGTGCGCCCGGCAGGCCGCCGAGCAGATGCGGACCACGGCCCGCTTCTCCTCGGTCGTCAGGGTGGCCGCCTCGGCGGTGGTCCCCAGGGCGACAAGTCCCCTGGCGCCACCGGACGACAGCGCCTCGTCGGCGAGGCGGGCGAGGGCGTCCGGGGCGAGGCGCAGGTCGTCGGTGAACGGAGTCACCAAGGGGACGAACAGGCCGGTGAGATTCGCTTCGGGCTTCATGGGCCCAGCCTGACCGACATGGACCCAGTAGATCCAGTTCACATTTCTTCGCTCATGCGTAAGCTCACCTTATGCTCGATGTCCGGCGCCTCCACCTGCTGCGCGAACTGGACCGGCGCGGCACCATCGCGGCCGTCGCCCAGGCGCTGTCCTTCACCGCCTCTGCCGTCTCCCAGCAGCTGAGCGTGCTGGAGCGCGAGGCGGGCGTCGCCCTGCTGGAACGAAGCGGCAGACGGGTCGTGCTCACCCCCGCGGGCCGCACCCTCGTCACCCACGCCGATGCCGTCCTCGAGCGCCTCGAACTGGCGGTCTCCGAGCTGGCCGGAGCACGGGAGGGCATCGGCGGGCCGCTGCGGATCGGGACGTTTCCCTCCGGCGGCCCCGCGATCGTGCCCGCCACGCTGGCCGAACTGGCCCGGCGGCATCCCGCGCTGGAACCGATGGTGCAGGAGATCGACTCGGCACGGGTCTCCGACGGCCTGCGCGCCGGCGAACTCGACGTGGCCCTCGTCCACGACTACGACTTCGTGCCCGCGTCACCGGACACCTCGGTCGACCAGGTGCCCCTGCTGGAGGAGCCGATGTACCTGGCCACCGGCAGTGCGCCGACCACCGGACGCGTCGCCCGGGGCGAGACGCTGGCGGAGTTGCTCGGGCCGTGGGCCATGTCGCCCTGGGTCACGGCCCGGGACGGCACGACCGGTCACGCGATGGCCGTACGGGCCTGTCAGGCGGCCGGATTCCAGCCGCGCATCCGTCATCGGGTCAACGATTTCCGTACGGTCCTGGCACTGGCCGCCATCGGGCAAGGCGCCGGATTCGTACCGGAGATGGCCACCGCCCACGCGCCCGGGGACGTGGTCCTGACGCGGCTCCCCCTGTTCCGCCGTTCGAAGGTCGCCTTCCGAGCGGGCGGCGGCACTCACCCGGCGATCGCGGCATTCGTGGCGGCGGCACGGACAGCGGTGGGCACCAGGGGCGAGACCACGAGCGGCCGCTCCCACTGATCGCACGGCGTGCTCCAAGAGATCGGAGCCGCGCGCACTCCAGCGCCGCCCCGCGCCCCGTTCAGGCCTTCTCGCCCCGCACGTACGGGTCGAGGAGTTCACGGAACGCGGCGTCGCCGGGCGGGTCGACCTCCTCGGTGTCCGCGCCGCCCTCGACGAACGGTGTGCAGGTGGCGGAGGTGCGTCCGGCCATGCGGTGGCTGCCGAGCAGGCGGCCGGTGCGGGCCTCCAGGACCCGGACCATGTAGCGGCCCTCGTACTGGGAAATCTCCCGCCTCTCCTTCAGGGGCGAGTCGTACCGGCAGACCTTGAGGAGCTTGCCACGCCCCTCGTACCGGGCGCAGGCGACGAGTTGCACCTGCTCGGGCAGCGGCGAGAACGGGTCGGTGCGGTCGTAACCGCTGCGGCCCTCGAACTGACGCAGCAGCCCGTTGACATGTACGACCACAGGGCGGGGGCCCGGCCCCGACACGGGTGCCGCCCGGGGAACCGGACGGCTTCCCTCCTCATGGCACAGGCCACCGAAGGAGAAGAGGCCGAGGCGCGTCTCCGCCGGCCTTTCCGGCACCGTGGCCGTCTGAGTGACCGGCCGCCCGGAGTGCCCCGGAGCGACGGAGAAGGCCGGAGTCGCGGCGGATCCGCCCGAATCGCCGCCGTCGCCCGACGGCCGCCCCAGCAGCCCGACCAGGACCGCGACACCCGCAAAGACCACCACCCCGGCCCCGTAGCGCACCCGTCCAGCCACCCCGTCCGCCCCCTTCCGGCGTCACCGGCCACCGATCCGCTCCCCCGGCCGCCCCGTTCGACGGGAGGGGTGACACAAGTACCGTAGCCGCTCGTCGCGGACCGTATGCCGGACCGGCGGACGGCCGGCTGTTCGGACCGGAGACGGGCGCACCCGCCTCACGCTCACCCGGTCGGCCGCAGCGTCTCCCGTTCTGTCACGAGCTCGTCGAGGACCTCGGGGAGGGGGGCGACGCCGATGCCCGGTGCGTCCGGTACCGGGATCGTGCCGTCGGTCACCCGGAACGGCTCGGTCAGATCCTGCCGGTAGTAGCGGTCCGAGCCGGAGATGTCGGACGGCAGAGTGAAGTTGGGCAGGCCGGCCAGTGCCAGATTGGCCGCCCGTCCGATCCCGGTCTCCAGCATGCCGCCCGCCCAGACCGGCACCCCTGCCGCCGCACAGACGTCGTGCACCCGGCGGGCTTCCAGGTAGCCGCCCACCCGGCCGGGCTTGATGTTGACGATGGCGCACGCGCCGATCCGGATCGCCTCGTGCGCCGCCTGCGCGGAGACGATCGACTCGTCCAGGCAGATCGGCGTGGTCAGCAACCGCGCCAGCTCGGCATGGCCGGCCACGTCCTCCTCCTCGAGCGGCTGCTCCAGCAGCAGCAGCCCGTACGGGTCGAGACCGGCCAGATGCCGGGCATCGGCGCGTGTGTAGGCCGAGTTCGCGTCTGCCTGGAGAAGGAGGTCGTCGCCGAAATGCTTGCGCACGGCGGCGACGGGTTCGATGTCCCAGCCGGGCTCGATCTTGAGCTTGATCCGGGCGTAACCGTCGGCCAGATAGCCGCCGACCGTGTTCAGCAACTGCGGCACCGACTCGTGGATGCCCACCGACACGCCCGAGACGATCCGGGACTGAGTGGCTCCGAGGTGCCGGCTCAGTGGAACCCCGGCCGTCTTCAGCTCGGCGTCCAGGACGGCAGCCTCCACCGCGGCCTTCGCCATGCGGTGACCGCGCACCGGAGCAAGCGCCGAAGCCACCGCCGCCGCTGTGACGTCGGCGGCGGCGAACAGCCGCGGCAGCAGGTGGTCGGCCAGGACGCGGTGGGCCGCGCCGGTGTACTCGCTGGAGTACAGGGGGTCCGTCATGGCCACGCACTCCGCCCACCCCTCGGCCTCCGGGGTGATCACCCGCACCAGCAACACGTCCCGCAGGGACTGGGTTCCGAACGAGGTGCGGAACGGGGAGACCAACGGCATGCCGACGCGCAGCAGCTCCACCGATTCGATTTTCATGCGTGCTCCTTGTGGGGTGTGGCCGCGGAGGGGTTGAGGACGTACCAGCCGTCACGGGTGACGCCGGTCCACCGGTATCCGGCGTCGAGCAGCGGACTCATCGCGTCGCGCAGCGCGGGCCGCCAGACGCTGAGGAGTCCGCGGTCGCGGTGCAGTGTTCCGGGGACGCGCAGCCGGACCTCCGTCTCGGTGGACGGCGCCGGGCCCCGGGGTGGCGCTGCCGCGGGCGGGTGCGGCAGGGGCGCGAGTCGGCGGGGCCGGCCGTCCTCGCCGATGTCCAGTACGTGCAGCCGCTCGTGCGGCATCCGTTCGGCGGTCCGGTCCGGGCCTGCCGCGAAGGCGCGGGGTGCGTCCCCGGCGGGCTTGGAGCCGGCGGTCAGGTCCCAGCGCACGAGCACCCGATCGGTCGGGACGCCCGCGTTGTAGCCGTCGTCCATGGGCCCGTAGAAGTCCGGGTGGTAGGCCACGCCGACCGCTTGCAGACGGGCGATGTTGAAGGTGGCGTTGCGCCGGATCAGCGGGTCGAAGGTCCACGTCATGGTGGTGATGCCGCGCGTGAGGCACCAGTCGCGCTGGGCCAGTTTGATGGCTGTGCCCACTCCGGTCCTGCGTGCGCCGCTGTCGACGGCGACGATGTGCGAGTGCAGACCGCGGCGGGCCGGGTCGGCGCCGCACAGTCCCACGGCGCCCCCGACCAACTGCCCGGCCGCGTAGGCGCCGAGGACCATCCCTCCGGTGTGGCTGAGTGCGCGCAGCACGGGGAAGGGCACCTGCGGTTGACCGGCCCTCCACACGCGCATGAAGAGGGCGGTGAGGGCTTCGAGTCCGGTGCGGTCACTGATGCTCCGCACCCGTACGTCCGGGTCCATGTCCCGCAGGCTGCCCGATCGCCGGTGTCCCCGCCTCGTCGTCCGCGTCAAGGCACACGGCCGGGACTTGTCGCGGACGACAGGACGCGAGGGGCGCCTACGATGCGTGTATGGATCACGGGCTCACCGCACGGCGGCTGGTGGCGGAGATGGGACCCACGCTGCTGCGGGTGGCGGTCGACGGGCCCGGCGCGGACCGGCCCCTGACCGGTGTCGTCATTCACGACCCGGCCGCGGGGGCGGAGCTGGAACGCGGGTGTGTCGTCCTGGGCGTCGGGCTGTCACCCGCCGGCCTGCGACGTCCCGGCCGGCCCGGTGAGGCCACCGAAGCCGCGGAAGCCGGCGCCGGGTGGGACGGTCACCGCGCGGACGTTGCCACGCTGGTACGGGCCATGCAGGCGGCGGGTGCCGCGGTGCTCGCGTTGAAGGGCCCGGTGCCGGACGGGCTGATGGACAGTCGGGTCGCCGTGGTCGAGGTCAATCCGGACGCATCCTGGATGCACGTCGCCTCCATGATCCGGGAGCGGCTGCTGGATCACTCCCGAGACAGCCGTCGGTCGCCGGACGGCGTCGGCGGCGACCTGTTCACCATCGCCAACACCATCGCCGAGATGCTTCAGGCACCGGTCACCGTCGAGGACCGCTCCGCGGCCGTGCTCGCCTGGTCCACCGGGCAGCGCGGCGCCGACGAGGCGCGCGTGGAGTCGATTCTCGGCCGGGCCGTCCATCACCGCTGGCTGGACGAACTGCGCGCCCGCGGCGACTTCGCCCGCCTGCACGCCTCCAGCGGCCCGGTCCACATCGAACCCGTCGCGCCCGGCATGCTGGCGCGTGCCGCGATGGCGGTGCGGGCCGGTGCGGAAGTCGTCGGCTATGTATGGGCGGCCGTCCCGCGGCCCCTCACCGGCGATCTCGCCCGTCGGCTGGAGCAGATCGCTCCCCTCGTCGCCCTGCACCTGGTCAATACCCGGGCCACCAGCAGCTGGGCGCGGCAGCAGCGCGCGGAGCTGGCGGCGGCCGTTCTGGCGGGGGGATCGGCCGGAGCGGACGCGGCCAGGCAACTGCACCTGGACACGGGGCCGCTGTGCGTACTGGCCGCCGCGCCGCCCATGGCGGGTTCCGATGAGAGGAGCCCCGGAGCCGACGCGGCCGCGGCGGCGGAGCGGCGCCGTTTCGAGGACGTGCTCGCACTGCATCTGGCGGCCGTCCACCCGTCGGCCGTCACCGTGTGCGGCAACGACGCCGTGTACGCCCTGCTGGCCTGGCCCCGCTCAAGTCCGTCGCAGGCACTGGACGGCACCCGCGCGCTGGCCCGGGACTTCTTGTCCCGCTCCCCGTTGGCCGGCGGCCATGTCGTGGCCGTCGGCGGGCCGGCCGAGTCCGCGGCGCGTGTGACGCAGGCCCGGGCTCAGGCGGACGCGGCGCTGCGGGCCCTGCGGCATCCCGCCGCCGCCAGTGACTCCCGGGTGGCGACCCTCGAGGACCTGGCACTCACCGCCCTGCTGCTGGAACTGGCGGACGCCACCGAGGCCCTCGCTCTGCCCGACGCCACCGGTGCGCTGCGCCGGCTCGCCGAGCACGACGGGGAGCAGGGCGTACTGACGGAAACGCTCGCGGCCTATCTCGCCTCGGCCGGTGTCGCGGACGACGCGGCGGCCCGCTTGCGGATCCATGTCAACACGCTGCGTTACCGGCTGCGGCGCATCCGCGAGGTGGGTGGGCTGGACTTCGGCGATGCGGACGCCATGCTCCTCGCCCACCTCCAGCTCCGGCTGCGCGCCGTGCGGGCCGCCGCCCTTGACGCGGGCGACAAGTGACCGCCGGGAACTTCGTCCTGGCCTACAAGGACACCGGCTACCGGGCGCCCGCAGACTGACCGGCAGGGCACCGACGCCCCGGCGAGTCCGATCCGTGGGCCGGGTCCCTGCCGGTGCCCGGCGTCCCCGCCCGCCGGTGACGGCCCGGACACCGGGCGGCCGGCCCGGACGGGGCCATTGCCAGTGCCACCGCCGGTCCTGCCAGGAGGAGCCCCGACGTGCCACCCAACGAGATGCTGATCCGCGGCGGAACCGTGGCCGACGGCAGCGGGCGCGAGCCCGTGCGTGCGGATGTCCTGATCCGGGCGGGCCGGATCGCCGCCGTCGAGGCCCCGGGGGCCGTCGCGGCCGGTGACATCCCCACGGTGGACGCCTCCGGCCTCGTGATCGCCCCCGGGTTCATCGACGTCCACTCCCACGCCGACAACGCGGCGCTGCTGCCCCAGGACGAGACCTCCAAGATCCTTCAGGGCGTCACGACCGAGGTCACCGGCAACTGCGGGTTCTCGCTCGCGCCGACCCGCGCGGACTCCGTGGCGGCGTTCGCCTCGTTCACCCAGCGGATCTTCCCGCCCATGGAGTTCGCGTGGTCCACGTGGGCCGAGTTCACCCGGATCGCGGACGCGCACGGCCATGTGACCAACTGGGCCCCGCTGGTCGGGCACGGGACCCTGCGCATCGCCGTGCTCGGCATGGCCGACCGCACGCCGGACGCCGACGAACTGCGCCTGATGGGCCGCGAGCTCGACCTCGCGCTGGAGGGCGGCGCTTTCGGCATGTCCAGCGGACTCGTGTACCCGCCGGCGGTCTTCAGCGAGACCGACGAACTCGTCGCCCTGGCCCGGCACCTGGGCGCCGACGGCCTCTACACCACCCATATGCGCGGTGAGGGTGCCTCGTTGCTCACCTCGATCGACGAAAGCGCCCGGATCGGCACCGAAGGCGGATGCCGGGTTCACATCTCCCACCTGAAGTCCAACGGCCGCAGCAACTGGGGCCGGATGCCGGCCGCGCTGGACCGCATCCACCAGCACGCGGAGTCCGGGCTGTCCCTCACAAAGGACATCTACCCCTACACGGCCGGCGCCACGATGCTCACCGCGCTGCTTCCGCCGCCCTTCCTCGCCGACGGCGACGAGGGTGTGCTGGCCCGGCTGGCATCGGCCGAACAGCGCCGCCGGCTGGCCGTGATGATGGAGTCCGGCCTGCCCGGCTGGGACAGCCACCTGCACGGCGCCGGCTGGGACGGCATCCTGGTCTCCACCACCGCCAGCCACCGCTACGAGGGCCACACCGTCGCAGAACTGGCCCGCGCGGCGGGCGAGTTGCCGCTCGACACCTTCATCCGCATCCTCCGCGAGGAGGAACTGCACGTCACCATGGTGCTGTTCTCCATGGACGAGCAGGACGTCCGCACCGCCTTCGCCGATGCCGACACCATGGTCGGCTCCGACGGCCTGCCCCCCGGCAATGGCGGCAAGCCCCACCCCCGGCTGTTCGGCACCTTCCCCCGGGTGCTGGCGGAGTACGTGCGGCGGCACCACATTCTCCCGCTCGGCGAGGCCGTGCGCCGGATGACCTCACTGCCGGCCAAGGTCTTCCGCATCCCCGAGCGCGGCTCCGTCACCAAGGGCCTGATCGCCGACCTGGTGGCCTTCGATCCGCAGACGATCGACCACGAGTGCGACTACCGCGACCCGGTCCGCCCGCCGAGCGGCATCGCCTGGGTGATGCAGGAGGGCGCCATGGTGGTCGACGGCCGGACGTACACCGGCCCCCGCCGCGGCCGCCGTCTCACACCCGCGGCCTGACCCGGCCGCGATCCGCGATCCCCCCTCCCCCCGACTCAAGCACCGAACGTCCGGAAGGTACGCCATGTCCGAACAGACTCCCCCGCCCTGGCAGTGGGACGAGCCGACCTGGCGCGGTCACGTCGACCGCGTCCGCGCCGGCCGCTCGCTGAGCCCGAGCACATGGCCGGGCGGCGCCCGGGTGGCCGTGGCACTGTCCTTCGACTCCGACCACGAGACCATCCCGCTGCGCGATGCCGAGACCCTGCCGGGCAAGCTCGCCCAGGGCGAGTACGGCGCACGCGTCGGCGTCCCGCGCATCCTGCGGCTGCTCCAGCGGCACCGGGCGCCCGCCTCCTTCTTCATCCCCGCCGTCTCCGCGCTGCTGCACGAGGGCGAGGCCGCCTCCTACGTGGAGCAGGGCCACGAGGTCGCCCTGCACGGCTGGATCCACGAGCGCAATACCCAGATCCCCGCCGAAGCCGAGCGGGACCTCGCCCTGCGCGCCGCCGACACCCTGGAGCGGCTCACCGGCACCCGGCCGGTGGGCATCCGTACGCCCTCCTGGGACTTCTCCCCGCACACCCTGGCCATCACCCGGGAGCTGGGACTGGTGTACGACTCGTCGCTGATGGCGGACGACGAGCCCTACGAACTGCTCTCCGACGGCGAGCCCACCGGCGTGGTCGAGATCCCGGTGGAGTGGATCCGCGACGACGCCCCGTACTTCATGATGGAGCGCTTCGGCTCCCTGCGGCCGTACACGCCACCGCGCGGGGTGCTGTCCATCTGGAAGGACGAGTTCGACCAGGCGTACGCCGAAGGCGGCCTGTTCCAGCTCACCATGCATCCGCACATCATCGGCCACCGCTCGCGCATGGCGATCCTGTCCGAACTGCTGGAGCACATCTCCGCGCGCTCCGACGTCTGGTACGCCACCCACGCACAGATCGCCGAGTACGTCCTGAACCAGGCGGCCGGCACCGCACCACAGGAGAAGACCCCGTGACCGTCACCGACAGCAGACCCGGCGACCCGCCCCAGCAGGACGAACACAGGCTCAGCCGCTCGCAGCGCAAGGCGATCGTGGCCGGCGCCGTCGGCAACACCGTCGAGTGGGTCGACTGGGCCGTCTACGCGACGTTCGCGCCGATCTTCGCCGACCGGTTCTTCCCCCCGGGAAACGGGTCTGCGGCCCTGCTCGCCACCCTCGCCGTCTTCGCCGTCGGCTTCGTCATGCGCCCGATCGGCGGTGCCGTGCTCGGCGCGTACAGCGACCGCCACGGCCGTAAGAAGGGCATGACCCTCACCATCGCCCTGATGGCCGGGTCCTCCCTCGTGATCGCGGTCTGCCCGACCTATACGGCTGTCGGCGTCGCGGCCCCGGTCGTGCTGGTCCTCGCCCGACTGGTCCAGGGCTTCTCCGCGGGCGGCGAGTTCGGATCGTCCTCCGCCTTCCTGGTGGAGTCCGCCGCCAAGGGGCGGCGCGCGTTCGCCGGGTCCTGGCAGCAGGTCTCGGTGGGCGCGGGCGCGCTGATCGCCTCGTTCCTCGGCACCGTGCTGACCTCCACCCTCGACGACGGCGCCCTGCACAGCTGGGGCTGGCGTCTGGCGTTCGCCATCGGCGCCGCGCTCGGCCTCGTCGGGCTGTGGCTGCGCCACTCGGTGCCCGAGACCGAGTCGTTCATCCGGTCCGAGGCCCGGCAACGCCAGCGCAGGAACCCGGTGGTGGCCATGGTCCGCGACCACCCGGGCGCCGCTCTCCGGGTCGCCGGGATCACCATCGCCGGCACCCTCGTCTACTACGTGTGGGTCAGCTACCTGCCGTCCTACGCCCATGTGACGACCGGCATCCCGCTCAACCAGGCGCTGCTCGCCAACACCGTGGCGATGGCCGTCTTCATCGTCCTGCTGCCGTTCGGCGGGCTGCTGTCCGACCGGATCGGCCGCAAGCCGACCATGACCGCGTTCGCCGTCGGCATGCTCCTCTTCGCCTGGCCCGCCTTCCACTTCCTGGCCAACAGCTTCTGGGGGCTGCTCCTCATCGAGATCGTCGGCCTGGTGCTGATGATCGGCTACTCGGCCAACTGCGCGGTCGTCATGGCGGAGCAGTTCCCGCCGGAGGTCCGCACCACCGGCATCGGTCTGCCGTACGCCTTGTCCGTCGCCCTGTTCGGCGGCACGGCCCCGTACGTGACCACATGGATGAGCACGAACGGCCACAGAGACCTGGTCTGGGTCTATGTGGCGGCGGCCGCCCTCATCGGCGCGGCCGTCTACAGCACCATGCCGGAGACCAAGGACCGGCAGATCGCATGACCCCTGGCCACGATCGGAGAGAGACACCCATGGCGCCCCACTCGGACACCGCCGCCCTGCTGGAGCGGGTGGCGAAGTACCGCGGCGAGATGCTTCAGGACCTGGCCCGTTACGTAGAGCTGGAGACGCCCAGCGACGACAGGCCCCTCCTGGAGGCCGGGCTGGCCCGTATCGACGCCTGGCTGCGCGAACGGCTCGGCGAACCCACCGCGGTCAGCGCCACCGACGGGGGCGAGTACGGCGACGTACGGGTGTACGACTACCCGGGCGAGGGCACCGCGCCCGTGCTCGTCCTGGCCCACTACGACACGGTGTGGCCCAAGGGCACGCTCGCCGGCTGGCCGTTCGGCGTCGACGGCGACCGGGCCACCGGTCCCGGCGTCTTCGACATGAAGGCGGGCCTGGTGCAGGCGGTGTGGGCGCTGCGCGTCCTCGCCGAGGCGGGTCTGTCCAGGCCGCCGATCCGGCTGGTCCTCAACGGGGACGAGGAGATCGGCAGCCCGGTCTCCCGGCCGGTCATCGAGGCGGCCGCCGAAGGAGCCAGGGCCGCCCTGGTCTTCGAGGCGAGCGCGGCGGGCGCGCTGAAGACCGCGCGCAAGGGCGTCGGCATCTTCCGCGTCGACGTCACCGGCGTCGAGGCTCACGCGGGCCTGGACCCGAGGCGCGGGGTCAGCGCCGTCGACGAGCTCGCCCGTCTCGTCCTGAAGCTGCACGGCCTCACCGACCACGAGGCCGGCACCACGGTCAACGTCGGTGTCGTGAACGGCGGGACGCGGACCAATGTCACGGCGGGCTCGGCGGTCGGGCACCTGGATGTCCGGGTGCGTACCCGGGCCGAGGCGGACCGGATCGACGCGGCGCTCGCCGTCCTGGCGCCCGCGGACCCCCGGGCGACCGTCACTGTCAGCGGCGAGTGGAACCGGCCGGTGATGGAGCGCTCCGAGGGCACGGCAAGGCTGTTCGCACTGGCCCGTGGCCTGGCTGCGGACATCGGTGTGGATCTCGCGGAGTGTGAGGTCGGCGGGGCCAGCGACGGCAACTTCGTCGCCGCACTCGGTGTGCCGGTGCTCGACGGCTTCGGCGCCGTGGGCGACGGGGCCCACGCCCGGGGCGAGCACATCAGCCTCGCGGGGATGACCGAACGCACGGCGCTGGCCGCCGCACTGCTCCACGCGCTGACCGTGACGCGGTGACGACCGGCCCCCGCTGAAGCCTTGAGTTCCAGCGGTCGTCATGGAGCAGGGTTACAGCACCCGGATGCGGTCAGAGGCCCCCGCTCACCCTCACGGAGCGGGGGCCTCTGACCGCATCGGTGGGCGGCCGGCACATCGCCCGCCCACCTCACCCTCGCGGTCGCGGAGAACGGCCGCCGGTGGCCACGTCCCGGCCCCGCGGCTCTGGCTGCCGCTTCTCCTACGGGTCTTGCGGCCATGGCCCCACGCGCGGGGGCAGGCGACTGAGGCCGTGGAAGGGGGTGGGAAGAACGCTGCGGCGGCCGCCCTTCAGCAGACGCCGTCGCCCGGCTTGGGGTTGCCCAGCGCGAACAGCGGCCGCAGCTTCAGTCCGGCCCAGGTGCCCAGCAGGGCGGTGGCTCCCCAGACCCAGCCGTGCAGACTGCCGGAGCCGATGCCCGCGAGATACGCGCCGATGTTGCAGCCGCCCGCCAGCCGGGCACCGATGCCCATCAGCACTCCGCCCAGCACCGCCGCGGCTGCCGTACGCCACGGCACGCCGCGGTGCAGCGCCCACGTGCCGCCGAGCGCCGCGGCGACCGCCGCGCCGATCATGATGCCGATGTCGGTGAGGCTGGTCTTGTCCGCGAGGACGGGCCCGGCGAGCATCTCCTTGTTTCCGGGCTGCTGCCACCAGCTCCACCTCTCGGGGTGACCGCCGAGCGCTCCCACCAGCTCCGATCCCCACAGGCTGAAGGCACTGGTGATGCCCCACGCGCCGCCGGAGACGAGAAGCACGCCGGCGCCCAGCACGGCCAGCGCCAAGGCGCCGACGGCCAGCGGCCAGGAACCGCGCAGCACGCGGGCGGCACCGCGCGCGGAGGGCACGGCGCCGATGGGCGGCGGGTTGCGGCGGGCCTGGACACGACGGCTGACCACGACGATGGCGGCGAGCACGAGGATCGTCACCGCCCACGAGCCGAACCAGCCGATGTGGTCGGCCATGACGACCGGCTTCAGCGCGGGCAGGTCCTTCCACAGGTCGAACTGCCAGGCGGCCAGGGTCGCACCGCCGATGAAACCGCCGAGGGTGAGCAGGATCGACGTCTGCCCCGAGCCGACCGCGAAGAGGGTGCCGGAGGCGCACGCGCCGCCGAGCTGCATGCCGACGGCGAAGACGAACGAGCCGATCAGCAGTCCCACACCCAGGGGCCCGGCCGACGGCGTCGGCACGGATCCGAACAGTCCGGTGCCCGTGCCGATGAGGAGGGCGAACAGCGTCGCCGTGGTGCCGAGCAGCAGAGTGTGGGCCCGCAGACCGGTGCCGTTGCCGACGGCGACCAACTGCCGCCAGGCGGAGGTGAAGCCGAAGCGGGAGTGGAACAGGGCGATCCCCAGGCCGAGGCCGAGCAGCATCAGGACCCCGGGCTTGGCCCCATGGGCGGACCACACATAGGCGGTCAGTGCCGCGGCGAGCAGTCCGGACACCGCGAGCGGAGCGCGGCGCACCGGCGGCGCGGCGGGTGCCGGCGGCTGCGGGACGGAGGTGGGTGACGGGGACAGCAGTGCGGCGGTCTTCGCCGCCTGGGCGGGCGGGGCGATGGTCACGGGGGGACTCCGAACGGTGTACGAGTCGGGGTGGGGCACGACGACGTCGACGGGAAGGCCGGGGCGCGCGGTGCCGCGGCCCCGGGCGGCGGCGCGCGGCACGGGAAACCGGCCGGTCCGGGCTCAGCGGCGACAGAGGCCGTCGTCGACGCACCACGCCGAGTTCGCCATCAGGGCGAGGCACAGAAGCCGGGCGGGTGCGGACATGACTCCACGATATGATCAAAGTTCAACAATCCGGACCCGAATCTCACCATGTGAACTGTTGCGTGTACCACACACCGAGCACTCGGCCTCCCGGGGTCCGGCCGGGGAGGGGCCCGCACAGACGGGGATGTCCCTCTCCAGGGGCGGGCCCGGGACACCCAGGCGACAGCGGCGCGCCGGGAGCCGGCCGCCGCCACCGCATACGGCCGGCATGCGCAGCAGCCGAGCCGTCCGGCCACGTCATCCCGGCGTGAAGCGCACCGGCGTCCCCACGGCGGCCTGGGCCGCCGACGCCAGGGCGGTTTCCGCGACGACCCCGATCACCGGGTAGCCGCCCGTCGTCGGGTGGTCGTGCAGGAACACCACCGGGCGCCCGTCCGGGGGCACCTGGACCGCGCCGAGAACCATGCCCTCGCTGGGCAGCTCGCCCGTCGACGCGCGCTCCAGCGGCGGCCCTTCGGTGCGCAGGCCGATGCGGTTGCTGTGCGGGGACACGCGGTACGTCGCCGAGGTGAGGGTGCGCAGCGCCGCGGGGGTGAACCAGTCGGCGCGGGGGCCGAGCCGCAGCGGCAGGGTGAGTTCGGCGGGCGGCGCCGGCCAGGGGGCGCCGCCGGGAAGCGCCGGCTGCCGGGCGGGGGCGCCCAGCGGGAGCACGTCCCCGTCGCACAGGGGCGACGGGCCGAGCCCGGAGAGGAGGTCCGTCGAACGGCTTCCGAGGACCGGTTCGGCCGCGATGCCACCGGCGACGGCCAGATACGAGCGCACGCCCGCGGTCACCGCGCCCGCGTTCAGAACCGCGCCCGCGGGCACCCGTACCGGCGCGCCCCACGGCACCGGCCGGCCGTCGACCGTCACCGGGCAGGGCGCACCGCCGACCACGACCGTGACGGTGCCGTCGGGCCGCAGGGCGCAGCCGGTCAGGGTGGTCTCCAGGACGGCGGCATCGGGGGCGTTGCCCAGCAGACGGTTGGCGAGTCTCATCGCGGGCGCGTCCATGGCGCCGGAGCGCGGGACGCCCAGATGGGCGTGGCCGCGCCGGCCCGAGTCCTGCACCGTGGTCAGGGCCCCGGAGCGTACGACGGTGAGCTTGGGGGTCATGCCGCACCGTCCTCTGTGACAAATCGCACCCGCGTTCCCGGCGTGAGAAGCGCCGGCTGATCCCGTGTGAGGTCCCACAGCGGTGCCGGGTCCGGCATGGTGCCGATCAGCTGCCAGCCGCCGGGGGTGGCACGCGGGTACACCGCGCTGTAGGGACCCGCGAGCGCCAGCGCCCCGGCCGGAACCCGGGTGCGGGGCGTGTCGCGGCGCGGGACGTGCAGTTCCGCGGGCAGTCCGGTGAGGTAGCCGAACCCGGGCGCGAAGCCGCAGAAGGCGACGCGGTACATGTGCGAGGAGTGCCGGGCGGCGACCTCGTCGGCGCCGATCCCCCACTGGGCGGCCACATCGGCCAGGTCCGGCCCGTCGTAGCGCACGGGAATCTCCACGACTCCCCCGTCGTCCGCGGCCCGGGACGGCACGTCCCAGTCGGCGAGCCGGCGGGCCAAGTCCTCCGGGTCCCTCACGCCGTCCAGGAGTACGGTCCGGGCCCCCGGCACGATCTCCTCGACCGGCGGCAGGGTCCCCGCCGCGCGTCGCCGCAGCAGTTCGGCCAGGAGGTCTCCGGTGCGCTCGGCGTCCGGCAGTTCGATGAGCAGCGCGTGCCGCCCGGCGGGGCGCACGTCCAGAAGCCGGCCGTCCGTCATGCGAATGCCCCGACCTCGACCCCGGCCTTCTCCAGTGCCTCGCGCACCCGGGCGGCTATCCGGGCCGCGCCCGGGGTGTCGCCGTGCACGCACAGCGAGCGGGCGGCGACCGCGACGGTCGTACCGTCCACGGCCTCGATCGCACCGTCCACGCCGAACGCCAGCGCGCGCTGTACGACGGCGTCCTCGTCGGTCACCACCGCGTTCGCCTCGCGGCGCGGCACGAGCGTGCCCTCGGGAGTGTAGGCGCGGTCCGCGAAGGCCTCCGGTACACCGGTGAGCCCCGCGTCCTCGGCGGCGGCGAGCAGCCGTGAGCCGGGCAGGCCGAGCACGGGCAGCGACCCGCCCGCCAGTTTCACACCCGCCACGACGGCGGCGGCCTGCTCGGCGTCGTGGACGGTGCGGTTGTAGAGCGCGCCGTGCGGCTTGACGTACGCCACCTGGGCCCCGGCGGCCTCGGCGAAGACCCGCAGCGCCCCGATCTGGTACGCCAGTTCGGCAGCCAGCTCGTCGGCGGGTACGTCCATGGCGCGCCGCCCGAAGCCGGCCAGGTCGCGGTAGGACACCTGCGCCCCGATCCGTACTCCGCGCTCGGCGGCGAGGTCGCAGACGCGGCGCATCACCGATGGGTCGCCGGCGTGGAAGCCGCAGGCGACGTTGGCGCTGGTGATGACGTGGAGGAGGGCGTCGTCGTCGGTGAGGGTCCACCGGCCGAAGCCTTCACCGAGGTCTGCGTTGAGATCGATCACGTCCGAAACGTAAACGATTGTTGAACGATCCGACAAGGGGGCAAATTGGCCGCCCCTCGAGAACGGTGTGAGATTTCCTCTTGTTCCATCGTTGAACGATCACCTAAGGTCCGTGTATCTCCCACGGACCCGAGTCTCCGGATCCGTGCCGCCTCTGGTGCCCTGCGCCTTACGCCTGAAGAAGGCCACCGCATGATCGTTCTTCTCGGTGTGGTCGTTGTGATCCTCGGATTCGTCACGCGCCGCAATCCCGCCCTAGTGGTCGGCGTCGCCGGTATCGTCACCGGTCTGCTCGGCAAGATGAACCCGCTCGAGGTCCTCGCGGCCTTCGGCCGGTCCTTCGCCGACAGCCGCTCGGTGACCGTCTTCGCCATCGTCCTCCCGGTGATCGGCCTCCTTGAGCGCTACGGCCTGCGCGAGCAGGCCCGTACGCTCATCGGCCGTCTCGGCAGGCTCAGCGCCGGCCGCTTCCTGGCGGTCTACCTGCTCGTCCGCCAGGTCACCGCGGCCTTCGGCCTCAACAACATCGGCGGTCCCGCGCAGACCGTGCGGCCGCTCGTCGCGCCCATGGCCGAGGCCGCCGCCGAGCGCAGGACCGGTGCCACGCTGCCCGACCGCCTGCGCGAGAAGGTCCGTTCCTACGCGTCGTCGTCCGACACCGTGGGCCTCTTCTTCGGCGAGGACTGCTTCATCGCGATCGGCTCCATCCTCCTGATCACCGGCTTCGTGAACTCGACGTACGGGCAGGAGATCGAACCGACCGAGCTGGCCCTGTGGGCGGTCCCGCTCGCCGTTTGCGCCTTCGTCATCCACGGTGCCCGGCTGCTGCTCCTGGACAAGCAGCTGGAGCGCGAGATGGCGCTCGCCTCCGCCGAGCACGACCTGCCGCTTCCGAAGGGGGCCGACAAGTGATCAAGGTCGAATGGCTCTACTGGCTGGTGGGCCTCGTCTTCATCGTCATGGCCGTGCAGATGGCGGCCGACCGCACCAACCCCAAGCGGTGGACCTCCGCCGCGTTCTGGGGCCTGCTCGGGCTCACCTTCCCCTACGGCACCGGGGTCGCCACCGTCGCGCCGGGCACGGCCGCCTGGAGACTGCCCGCCGAACCGCTCGGCGTCGGGGTCCTCGCCCTGATCGTGCTCGCCGGGTTCAACTTCCTCGGCAAGGGCGTCCCGGTCACCACCACCGTCGAGCAGCGCGAGGCCTCCGCGGCCCGGCTCGGCAGCAAGATCTTCATCCCTGCTCTGACGATCCCGTTCGTCGCCATCGTCTGCGCCTCCGTGCTCGACGAGTCCGGCCTGTTCGAGACGGGCAAGGCCACGCTCCTCGGGCTCGGCCTCGGGTGCGTCGTCGCGCTCGTGGTCGGCATGCTGGTCACCGGCGAGAAGAAGGTCTCCGTCCCGGTCCACTCGGGCCGCTCCATGCTGGAGGCGATGGGCTCCGCCCTGCTGCTCCCCCAGCTCCTGGCGGTGCTCGGCTCGATCTTCGCGCTGGCCGGCGTCGGCACGCAGGTCGGCAAGATCGTGAACGATGTCCTGCCGGAGAACTCGAAGTACCTCGCCGTGATCGCGTACTGCCTCGGCATGTTCCTGTTCACCGTGATCGTGGGCAACGCCTTCGCCGCGTTCCCCGTGATGACCGCGGCGATCGGCTGGCCCGTCCTCATCGAGCAGATGAACGGAAACGCGCCGGCCATCCTCGCGATCGGCATGCTGGCCGGTTTCTGCGGCACGCTCTGCACGCCGATGGCCGCCAACTTCAACATCGTCCCCGCCACGCTGCTCGAGCTGAAGGACCAGTACGGACCGATCAAGGCGCAGATTCCGACGGCGCTCGCGCTCCTCGTCTGCTGCACCGTGATCATGGCGATCTTCGCCTTCTGAGCCACAGCCACCCCTCGGCCTCGGGCGCGCCCTGCTCCGGCCCCCGAGCCCTCCCACCCGTAAAGGAAGCGCCATGACCCGCGTGCTCATCACCGGCTTCGCCCCCTTCGACGGCGAGAGCGTGAACCCGTCCTGGCAGGCGGCCTCCCTCGTGGCCGCCGAGCCGCCCGCCGGACTCACGGTCACCGCGACCGAACTCCCCTGCGTCTTCGGCAAGTCCATCGACGCGCTGCGCGACGCCATCCGTGCGTCGACCCCCGACCTGGTGCTCTGCCTGGGCCAGGCAGGCGGCCGCCCCGGCGTCACCGTCGAACGCGTCGGCATCAACGTCGACGACGCGCGCATCCCCGACAACGCGGGCAACCAGCCCATCGACGAACCGGTCGTCCCGGGGGGTCCCGCCGCGTACTTCTCCAGCCTGCCCGTGAAGGCCTGCGTCGCCGCCATGCGCGAAGCCGGTGTCCCGGCCGCCGTCTCCAACACCGCCGGCACATACGTCTGCAACCACGTCACCTACGGCCTCGGCCACCTCATCGCCACCGAATTCCCGGGCATCCGCGGCGGTTTCGTGCACGTCCCCTGGACGCCGCAGCAGGTCACCGACGGCACCGCCCCGGCTCTGGAGCCCGCCACGGTCGCCCACGGAGTGCGCGCCCTGCTGACCGCCGCCGTCAACGTTCCCGCGGGTCAGGACCTGAAGGTCACCGAGGGAGCCACCCACTGATGCCGCTCACCGCGTATGCGGCCGACTTCGCCCGGCTCGCCCTCGCGAACATCACGCGGGAGTACCCCAACTTCCCCGCCCACCTGGTGACGTCGCCGAAGGAGCAACTCCAGCCGAGCGCCCTGCATCCAGCCTTCTACGGTGCCTACGACTGGCACTCCTCGGTCCATATGCACTGGCTGCTCGTCCGTCTGCTGCGCCGCCACGGGGGAACGGCCGCGTTCACGCAGACCGCGCCGGTCATCGGCGTACTCGACCGGCACCTCACGCCGGAGAACGTCGCCGTCGAAGCCGCCTACCTCCTCGACCGGCCCTCCTTCGAGCGGCCGTACGGCTGGGCCTGGCTGGTCGCGCTCGCCGCCGAGTGCCGGGCGTACGGGGGCGCGGCGGGCGCCCGCTGGGCCGAGGCCCTGGCACCGGGGGTCGCCGCCGTCGACCGACTGCTGGCCGACTGGCTGCCGAAGGCCACGTATCCCGTACGCCACGGCAACCATCCCAACAGTGCCTTCGCCCTGGGGCTGGTGCTCGACGCGGGGGAAGTGTCCACGGCGACCACGGAGGCCGTACGGGAACGTCTGCTGGCGTGGTTCGCCGACGACCACGACGCGCCCGCGCACTGGGAACCGTCGGGGCAGGACTTCCTGTCCCCGGCACTGACCGAGGCCGACGCGATGCGCAGGGTGCTGGAGAGGGAGCGGTTCGCGCAGTGGCTCGACCGCTTTCTGCCCGCGCTGCGCTCCGGCGCCTCCTGCCCGCTGCTGGAGGTGCCCGTGGTCTCCGACCACGCCGACCCGCAGATCGGCCATCTGCTGGGCCTCACCCTCAGCAGGGCCGCGGCGCTGCGCTCGATCGCCGCTGCGCTGCCGGACGGTCCGGTCCGCACGCGTCTGGCCGAGGCGGCCGAAGCCCACCTCACCGCGGGCCTGCCCGCGGTGCGACGCGGCGACTTCACCACGGATCACTGGCTGGCCTCCTTCGCCGCGTTGGCCCTTGATCCGGGACATGATCACCGGGCGGCCTGACGAGCAGGCGGATACGGGGGTGGCGGTCAGCCACGGCCCGGCGGCACCGGGTCCTGGAAGCCCCGACGGCGGGCAGCACCCGGCCGGCAGCGCAGCAGACGGGCCAGGATCAGCCGGCCGCCGCGCACGGCGCCGTGGCGGTGGAGCGCCTGCACCGCATAGGTGGAGCAGGTCGGGGTGTACGGGCAGCAGGCCGGCCGGGTCGGGCTGATCTCGACACGGTAGTGGCGTACGGCCCGGTACATCGAAGCGGACACCCGCCCGTCCGGAGGGGGCGCGGCGGGGTCAGCTCCGTGGCCGGCGGTGGTGAGTGAGGGGCGGAGGACGGCGAGCAGCATGGCCGCTTGCGACACGCCACCGCAGCAGCACGGGTGGGCCAGCGTGTCGAGCGCCCCCGCGCAGCATCCTTCGTCCTCCTCACCGTCCGTTCCCTTTCTCCGGCCGTGCTTCTCGCTTCGCGCCACGATGTCCGTCCTCCCCGTTTCACGGTCGACAGATCATATGAGAGGCCGGGGGGCGGCTCCGGGCCAGGAACCGCAGTACGCGGACACGGCGGATCGTCGCTGCCGTTGTGAGGCTCAGGCATACCAAGGTGAGCGCGGAGGTGCCGAATGCCGGCAGATTCACCGGCGGGTCCTCCACCCAACCGCGGGAGAGGGCCCGGGACGGCTCCTCGGGGTCGTACGTGACGAGCATGGCCTCCTCAGGATGCGCCTCGGGATACATACCGGCGTAGTCCCAGAGCTTGGCCTCGGTTCCCATCCGAGGGCCGCTCACGAAGCGCACCTTGACGTACTTCGGGTTCGAGTCCACTCCCACGACGGTGGCAGCGGAAGTGACACCCCTGGACCGCAGGTCCCCTACCAGAGAGCGCGGTGGTAGCCAGAGGAGCGCAGTCATCCCCGCGCAGAGCAGCGACATGCCGAGTCCGGCCAGGATCACGCGGCGTTGTGGGGGCTGCGGAGGGGGCTTCCATCCCGCTGCTCTGGTCACCGCCTGGCGGGCCCTGTCAACGTGCGGCGGCAGCTGATACTCGCCCGCGGGGCGTCTGTTCTTCTTCTTCCTGGCCACAGCTGGAGTCCCTCATCATGAGGACTCTCCGCCCGCCGTATGCCAACTGTCCGGCGGCGATGAGTCGTCCTCGATTGTGTCGTCGAGAGGCCCCGACGGCGGGCAGCATCGGTCGGACACGGTCGCACCGGCGGGGAGGCCCAAGTCTCCCCCATGCCGCAAAGGTTCGTGCCGCAGGCCTGGCAACAGGTCACTGCTCGCCGTGAGTCGAAGCGTGCCCGGATGGATGGACCCGGGTTGCGCTGCCCTACGAGCGGCCGCGTCCCGCCTGACGATCCCGGCCTTCGTCCCGGGTCTGCTGGAAGGCGTCCGCGATGGTCTCCGCAGCGCCGGACAGGACTCCCTTGGTCTTGCCCCGGGCACCGGACTCGGTGACCTTCCCCGCGAGCTCCGTGAGCCCGGCCGGCTTGCGCGGCCCCGCCTCCAGATCGAGACGGTTGCACGCCTCGGCGAAGCGCAGGTAGGTGTCCACGCTGGCCACCACGATCCGTATGTCGATCTTGAGGATCTCGATACCGACGAGGGAGACGCGCACAAACGCGTCGATCACCAGCCCGCGGTCGAGAATGAGCTCAAGAACGTCGTAGAGGCCGCTGGAACCGCCCCCGCCACCCTGCTGTGTCGCGACGGTCATCGCGTTCACCCCTCGTCGCCCGCTTCGAGTCCCCGCATGTGCTGTCGGCGCCGCCCCGTTTGGGAGGCAGGCTTGGGATGCGGATGACCCCTATGCGTCACATCAAACGCACGTACGAAGTACGAGGGACCGGACCAGGTGGTCGCACAGCGGGAACAACGACCTGCCGAAGCAGGGACTACTCCGTGCCCTCCGCCGGCAGGCGCTCCGGAAGGCCCAGCCGCTCGAAGCGGTCGTCGTGGAAGGTGATGATCTCCGTGATCAGCCCGCCGGTCACGCGCAGGACGTCGATCGTCAGCGGCAGGTACGCGCCCTGCTGTTTCCGCCAGAGGTAGAAGGCGAGGGCGGGCTGCCGGTTCACGGAGGTGGGGACGGCGCGCAGGCCCTTCATGCCTTCGAAACCGCTCGTGATCCAGTCGTTCACCACCGCGTCGCGGCCGGTGTACAGGCCCGGCGTGGGCGGCATGGAGCAGCGGACGTCCTCACGCAGCATGGTGGTGAGCCGGTCGATGTCCGTGGCCACGCTGGCGTCGGTGTAGCGCCGCACCAGCTCGCGCGTCCCGGCGTCCTGAGCGCCGCCGCTCCAGTCCTGCCGCTCGGCGGGCAGGTGCTCCCGCAGGCCGGCGCGGGCCCGCTGCAACGCGCTGTTCACGGAGTTGACGGAGTCGCCCAGGCACTCGGCGACGTCCTTCGCAGGCCAGCCGAGCACGTCCCGCAGGATCAGCACGGCCCGCGGGCGCGGCGCGAGGTGCTGGACCGCCACCACGTACGCCAGCTCGATCGTCTCCCGCGCGACGGCGACCGTCTCCGGCTCGTCCGCGTCGCCCGCGGGCAGCTCGTCGAGCAGCCGGTCCGGGTAGGGCTGCAGCCACAGCACCTCGCCGCCGGTGGCGGGCTCCGGGCGGACCTTGCCGAGCAGGTCCAGGCAGGCGTTGGTGGCGATCCGGTACAGCCAGGCCCGGAACGTCGAGCGCCCCTCGAAGGTCTCCCGCCGCCGCCAGGCACGCAGGAACGTCTCCTGCACGGTGTCCTCGGCATCCTCGAACGACCCGAGCATCCGGTAGCAGTGCACGTGCAGCTCCCGCCGGTGCCGCTCCGCCAGGCCCGAGAACGCCTGCTCGCCGATCTCGCCCAGACCGCTCACGTCCAGTTCCTCCAGCCGCGTGTCCGCACTCATCACGTCATCCCTCCGCCTCGTCGTGCTCGACGTGTCCCGACGTATGTGTGACGGGTGCGGGCGCGAAAACTCATCACCAGGGGGCGGTCGGCGGGGCGGGGCGCCTTCTCATCCCGAGACCGGCCTGCACCGGCCTGCACCGGCCTGCACCGGCCTCATGTCGCGATGCTGCACCACGCTGCTACAGCGGGCCAGCGGGCGGATCGGTCGGTTCCGGGTGCAGCGCCCCGTCCTTGCGCAGCAAGGCGCTCACCGCGTCGCCCGACGCGCGGTCCAGGCCGTCGCCGTCCGGCAGTACCCCGAGCGCCGTCGCCACCTCGCGCCCGTACAGGTCGACCGCCCCCTCCACCAGGTCGGCGAGCGCCTGCGCCGCGCCCCGCGCGCGGATCCATGCCGTGGCGAGCGTGACGGCGGCGACGAGCGCGGCGGGCCACCACCACAGCGCCACCAGCAGGTACATCAGGCCCCAGCCCGTCAGCCGGGCGTTCGCCCGGTACGCGGCGTACGCGTCCGTCAGCTCGGTGCGCGCCGGGTCCGGCAGCGCCAGCCACAGTCTCGGCCAGAGCGCCTCCATGTCGACCCGGTACGCGTGGTGGACCCGCAGGTCCACCGCCCGCAGCCGGTCCCCGATCCATGTCGGACGGTCGGCCGGCACCGGACAGATCCGGCGGCAGCGGTCCAGCGACGCCCGCAGCGCCGCGCGCGCCTCGGGGTCCGCGCCGTGCGGGGGTACGGCGCTCAGCGCCACCGCCCGGCGCGCCGCGAGGACCTCCGCGTAGGCCCGCCGCCACCGCTCCCGGCGCCGCTCGGCCAGCCACCGCCCCGGGCCGCGCCGCCCCTCCACCACCCACAGCAGCCCCACGCCCTCGCCGAGTGCCGCCGCGCAGAGACCCGCGCCGGTGGCAGCCGTCAGTGCGCCGGCCGCCACCAGGACCACGATCCCGACCTGACCGGCGCCCCGCGCCGCTGCGAGGCCGTCGATCCAGGAGCTCAGCCCGCGCAGGTCCAGCGCCCGCCCCTGGCCGAGCACCGACGCGGCCGTCACCACGGCCACGTACAGCGCGCCCGGCAGCAGGAGCAGCGCTACCCAGCGTTCGGCCAGCTTCCGGCCGAGTTCTCCGAGGAAGGCGTTCACAGCTCGATCTCCACCCAGACCAGCGGCGTCCCCAGCGCCTCGCACACGGGCCCGGCGTCCCCGCCCGGCGTCCCGGTGTCGTGCTGGGTGAACCGGGAGCAGCGGTGCGTCGCCGGGCACACCCAGCCCCGCAGCACCGGATGCCCGACGGTCCCCGACAGCCGTGGGTAGGCCCGGGTCCGGGTGGTCAGGCCGTCGATGCCGTGCCGGGCGAATCCCTCGTCCAGCGCTTCGAGATCGGCGCGTACCCGCTCCGGGTCGGTCCCGTCGCGCACCGCGCCCAGCACCCGCTCCAAGTGCTCCGCGACCCCGTACTCCCGTGCCCGGCGGGCCAGTTCGCCCCCGCCGAGCAGTCGGCACAGCCGGTCGAGTCGATCCGCCAGGTCGTGCATGCGCCCTCCCGTCCAAGGTCGTCATGGCAGAGAATGGCAGACGGTGGCCGACCGGGGGACGGGAGCGTCGAGTGGCTGTCGAGCTGAGTCTTTACGCCGAACTGCGCGCGCGGGTCAGCCACTTCGAGGACACCGGCGACGTCGGGCCGCTCCTCGACCCCACGACCCCGGGCCTGCTGCTGCTCACCGACCAGGCGCTGCTGGACCATCCGCCGCCCGAGGCCGACATGGCCCGGACCGTCGCCGTCGCGAGCTGGCAGCTCCACCTGGCCGCCCCGCAGTCGCCGGCCGGCGCACGCGTCCTGCGGAAGCGGGCCCTGGAGCTGTCGGCCTGGCTCGACGCCCTCGCGCCCGCGCTCGTACCGCCCGGCATCCGGGCCGGCGTACGACGACTGCCGCGGCTGCCGAAGGGCCTCGCCAGGATCGCCCGCGACCCCGACCAGCGGCTGGAGGCGCTCTACGACCACGCCGCGTTCGCCGTCGAGCGCTACCGCTCGCTCCGCGACCCGGCGACCCTCCGCACGGCCATCGTCCTGCTTCGTGAACTGGTGGACGCCACCCCGGGGTTGTTCGCGATCCTGCCCGAGGAGCAGCGCTCCCGCAGCGTCCGCGCCCGGACCTCGCTGGGCGTCGCCCTCCAGCACGAACTGGCCCGCACCGGCGAACTCCACGTCCTGCAGGCGGCGCGCGGCTACAGCGAGGAGGCCGCCCGGCTCTGCGCCGAGCACGATCCGCAGCGGCCGCTCGTCATGTTCAACCACGGCTCGCTGCTCCTCGACGCGTTCCGCCGCACCGGCGACGAGGCGGCCCTCAAGGAGAGCCTGGAGGTCAGCGTCGTGGCGCTGAACCTCACGCCCGTGCACGACCCCCTGCGCGCGGTGCGCCTCTGCCACGTCCAGAACCTGTACTCGGCGCTGTACGACCGCTCCGCGGACCCGGCCGTCCTGCGCTCCGCCGTGGATTTCGGCGCGGAGGCCGCTCGCACCGTGCCCGACGCGGAGCCGCAGCGGGCCGCGATCCTCAACAACTACGGCAAGGACCTGCGCAACCTCTACAAGGAGACCCGCGACCTCCGGCTGCTGCGCCGGTCCGCCGACGCGCTGCGTGCCTCGGTCGCGGGGTCCGCCGCCAACGACCCGAACCGGATCTCCCGCCGGCTGCTGCTCACCCGCTGCCTGCTCGACCTCGCCGGGCAGGAACGGGCGGGCGGGGACACGGGGCTCGTCGCGGAGACCCTGGCGTCCGCCGAGGAAGCGGTCCGCCTCGCCCCGCCCGGCCACGCCTCGTACCGCGACGCCGTCGGGCTGCTGCGAGAGGCCGAGCGACTGGCCCACACGGTCGGACAGGACCCCGCCGGCCCCACAGACCCCGAGGGCCCCGCCAACCCCGCCGACCCCGTCGAGGAGGCGCGGCAACGCGTACGGGCCGAGGCGCCCGGGTCCCGGTCGCGCCGCGCGCGGCGGGCGCTCGCCGGGACGCTGCTGGGGCGGTACGACGAGACCGGGGACCTCGCCGCGCTCGCCGAGGGCATCGAGCTGCTGCGGGAACTCGACGGCGGCCCCGACGGCCCGGACCCCGACCTCACGGCCGGTGAACAGCTCACGTGGCTCTCCGAGTTGAGCCAGGGACTCTTCCAGCTGTACCAGCGCCGCCGCGACCTGGACGCGCTCAGGGACGCCGAGACCTACGCCCGCCAGGTGGTGGCCGCCTCGCCCCCGTCGGGTGTGGGGCGCGCCGTGGCGCTGGCCCATCTCGGCGAGGTGCTGGTGCGCGGGGCGGACCGGCTGACCGACGAGGACGCGTACGTCGAGCGGATGTCGGAGGGCGTCAGCTGCTGTCTGCAGGGCCGGCAGACCTGCCCCGACGACCATCCCCTCAAGCCGTCCCTCGTCGCCCGGGCCGGCCACGCCGTCCTGGGCCTGTGCGCAGGGCCAGAACCTCATCCGGCCCTGCTCGAGCTCGCCCTCGCCCTGCTGCGCGAGGCCGTCGCGGGGATTCCGCTCGACGCCACGAACGGGCCCATGGTGCGCATCGCACTCGCCGAATGCCTGCAGGCCCACCACCGGGCCGGGGCGGCGCTGGAGACACGCGAGCCCGACGCGCTCGCGCAGGCCGCGGCGCTGGCCCGCGAGGCGGCCGCCGCCGTGCCCGAGCAGCATCCGGACCGTGTCGAGTTCCTGCTGACGCTCGCTCTGGTCCGCGCCGTGGACCACCGCGAGGCGCGGGCGGAGGGCGACACCGAGCGCGCCGCCGAGGCCGCCGCGGAGGCCGAGGAAGCCTTCCGGCAGGCAGCCGCGATCACCACGGCCCGGCCCGCCGCACGGCTCGCCGCCGCGGCCCGGGCCGGCAACTGGGCCATGGACCGCGGGGACGCCGAAGCCGCGCTCGACGCCTTCGGGACGGCCGTCGGACTGCTTCCGCTCGTCGCCCCGCAGGAACTGGCCCGCCGGGACCGGCAGTTCACGCTCCGGGAGACCGCCGGGCTGGCCTCCTCCACGGCGGCCGCCGCCGTCGCGGCCGGCCATCCCGCACGGGCCGTCGAACTCCTGGAACGCGCCCGCGGCGTCCTCGCCGCCGACGCCCTCGGCACCCCCGACACCGCACTTGCGGACCTGCGCCGCGAGCAGCCCGAACTCGCCGCGGAGTTCGAGGAGTTGCGCTCTGCCGTGCCGACCGGGTTCGACGGCTCGGCCGAGGAGCGGCTACGGCACGGCGTCCGCTGGACGCACCTGCTCGCCCGTATCCGCGCGCTGGGGAACGCCGGATTCCTGGACGGGCCGACGATCGACGAGCTGCGGGACGCGGCGGGAGAGGGCCCGGTCGTGCTGGTCTACAGCAGCGCCTGGCGCTCCGACGCCCTCATCGTCGACCCTGCCGCACCGCCCACGGCACCGGTCACCGTCGTCCCGCTGCCCGGCCTGATCGCCGAGGACGCGGCCGCCCGTGCGCAACGGCTCCAGGATGCGCTCGCCGCCCTCCGCGAGCCCGGCGACGACCCCTTCGCCGCCTTCGGCGCCCAGGAACACGCCCAGAGTGAGCTCCACGACATGCTCGAATGGCTCTGGGACGCCGTCGCCGCCCCCGTGCTCGACCACCTCGGCGTCGACGGTGCGGCGGACCGCCCCCGGCCTCGCCTGTGGTGGTGCCCGGTAGGGTTCCTCGCCTCGCTGCCCCTGCACGCGGCCGGACTGCACCGCTCTCCCCCGCCCGCGGGCCGGCGCCGCGCCACGCTCCTCGACCGGACGGTCTCCTCCAGCACCTCCACGCTGCGCGTTCTCGCCCAGGCCCGGACCCGCCCTCCCGCGTCCCCGGCCGCGGGAACGCTGGTCGTGGCCCTGCCGCAAACCCCGGGCGCGGAACCCCTCGGCCACGCCGAGAAGGAGGCTGCCCGTGTCGCCGAGCTTCTGCGGCCCGCCGGGCCCGTCACCGTGCTCGCCGGCCCGGCCGCCACCGCGCAGTCCGTGCTCGACGCCCTCCCCCGGCACGGCACCGCGCACTTCGTCTGCCACGGTCTGACCGACCCGATCGACCCGTCGGGCAGCCGGCTGCTCCTCGCCGATCACCGCGAGCGTCCGCTGACCGTCGCCGTGCTCGCGGGCCTCCGCCTGGGCGAGGCCGACCTGGCCCATCTGTCCGCGTGCAGCACCGGTGTCACAGCCCACCGGTTAGCGGACGAGTTCGTACACATCACCGCGGCCTTTCAGCTCTGCGGATACCGCCAGGTCGTCGGCACCCTCTGGCCGGTCACCGACGCGGCGGCGGAGGCGGTGGCCGAGGCCTTCCACGCCCGTCGCGCCGCCGGCCTGCCCGGGGCCCAAGCCCTCACCGACGCCCTCCGGGACCTCCGCGACCGCTACCCCGCGACGCCCACCCGCTGGGCCGCGCACGTCCACACCGGAGTCTGATCTCGTCCCGGTGTGCCGCCGGGTCGGGCGGGGCGCGCCGCTCGGGCCGCCGTACCAGCGGGGCAGGGCCGCATTCGAGATGCTCGTGACGCTGCTGAGGGTGGCAGATGACAGGATGGGGGCATGACTATCAAGGTTTTCTTTGACATCACCATCGACGACGTTCCGGCCGGCCGGATCAACATGAACCTGTTCGACGACGTCGCCCCCAAGACCGTGGAGAACTTCCGCGCGCTCGCGACCGGCGAGAAGGGCTTCGGCTACAAGGGCTCGTCCTTCCACCGTGTCATCCCGGAATTCATGCTCCAGGGCGGTGACTTCACCCGCGGCGACGGCACGGGCGGCAAGAGCATCTACGGCGAGAAGTTCGCCGACGAGAACTTCACGCTGAAGCACACCAAGCCGGGTCAGCTCTCCATGGCCAACGCCGGCCCGAACACCAACGGCTCGCAGTTCTTCATCACCACGATCGTGACGTCGTGGCTCGACGGCAAGCACGTCGTCTTCGGTGAGGTCGCCGACGAGAGCAGCATGGAGGTCGTCCGCAAGATCGAGAGCTACGGCTCGCAGTCCGGCCGTACCAAGGCCAAGATCACCATCGCCGACTCCGGCACTCTCTGACGAGACGTCGCCGCGTGCGGGGGCCCGGGCATGCCGGACCCCGCACGACAGGGCGCTCACCAACCCTCGTACCTCGTGCCTACGGCCTGTCGAGCACCGTCCCCGTCACCACCGGCCTGTCGGGGAGCGGCTCGAGGTTCGTCACGTAGGATGGGGGAGGGATGTCTGTGGGTTGTCTGCGGAGCGGACACCGACGGCCGGCGGGCTGTGCGATCAAGCCAAGTCAGCCGCCCCGGCAGGCTGTCCTGACCGCTCGAACCGGCCCGGGCCTCGTGTCACCGGCCGGTCTGCGGACCGTAGGGCTGCAGGAGTTGGTCCACGGGCGCGTGATCGTCGGTGAGCAGGGGGGCGTCGCCGGTCCAGGAGTCGAGGTCCGCGCCGGTGGTGATCCTCCAGCCGGTGTGCCGGGCGTCCAGGTTTCTCCGTACCGCGCGAAGGTCGACCGGCCGGTCGGAGGCGAGCGCCACCAGGTTGCCGCCGACGGAGTCGGCAGGTGGGCCCTGGCCGATGTCGGCGGGTTCGCCGAGGACGGCGACGTGCTCGAAGGTCGCTCCCAGGGTGGCCAGTTCGGCCCGTGCGAAGTCCATACCACCGTGATCGATGAGGTTGACCACGTACAGACCGTCCTCGTTGAGCACCCGCCGTACGTCGGTCACCGCTTCCACCGTGGTGAGGTGCCACGGCACGCTCACACCCCCGAAGGCGTCGCCGACGACGAGGTCACGGCTGCCGGTGTCCAGGCGCCGCAGGCCCAGTCGGCCGTCCTCGACGCGCAGGCCGATACCGGCCTGCGCCGGCAGTCCGAGTTGCTCACGGTTGATGCCCGCGACACCGCCGTCGATCTCGGAGACGAGGCTGCTCGTTCCGGGCCGCGTGGCCGCGAGGTAGCGGGGCAAGGTGAGTCCGCCGCCGCCGATGTGATGAGCGGTCAGCGCTTCGCCTTGCGGAAACGCGGCATCCACCGCCGACGCGATGGCGCGCACGTACGCGAACTTCAGATGGGCCGGGTCGTCGATGTCGACGTAGGAGTGCCGCAGCCCGTCCAGGACGAGCGTGCGGCCCTTGCCCCCGTCGGAGTCCGCGACGACCCGTGCGCAGTGATACTTGGTCTCCACATCGCAGCCCCCGGGCGCGACGGTGACACCGAGGCCGCCGGCCAGGACCATCAGCGTCAGGGCAGGGGTGCCGCTCCATCCGCGTGTTCGCCACTCGACCCACGCCCCACCCGCCACCAGCAGGGCTCCGAGGCCGAGCAGTATCCCGCTGACCGGCAATCTCGAGACGAGGACGAAGCCGGTGAGCACGGTGCCGACGATGGCGCCGACGGTACCCACACCGGACAGGCGGCCGACCACCGTACCGGTCTCCGCCAGGTTGGTGAGCCGCAGCTTCGTGACGAACGGTGTCACCGCGGAGAGCAGCGCGCCCGGCACCAGGATGGTCAGGGACGCGATCACCAGGAGCACCGCCGGTGCCCACTCCGCGGTGGTGCGCAGCACGGACGGGGTGAGCGCCACGACCGCTCCGGACACTCCGAGCGAAGGGCCGATGAGCCGACGGGGATCGACCTGGTCCGCCATGTGGCCGCCCAGCCAGGAGCCGAAGGCGATGGCGGTGAGCGCGATGCCGATCACCATGGTGCTGGTCTCGAGGGTCAGGCCGAGGTAGGGAGCGAGCAGCCGCAGAGCGACGATCTCGACCACCAGAACCGCTGCCGAGGAGCCGAACACCAGCAGTGCGGCGGCCCGGGGCCCCAGACCGGCACGGCCCTGTGTGCGCTCAGGGGCGGGCGACGAAGACGATTCGGTCACGGGCGACATTCTTGCACGCAGCTCACAGACGGAACGGCACCGTCCGAGCCCTCATCTGCCCGCCCCGCGGTGTGACTTGCGGTCGGCGGACGTGGATCGGGTGTCGGCGCCAGGGAGGCGTACGCCGGCCATCCGAGCGGCTCCTCGGTCAGGAGTTCAGGGGCGGGCGTTCAGTACCTCCAGGCTGCCGGTGCTGGTGTCGTAGCTGCGCAGGGTCGTGAGTTGGATGGACAGCGGCGGCGCCGGAAGCAGCTCGGGGATCCGCCGGTCGGCGAAAGCGCCGGCTCGCCGGGTCCGGCCGAGGGTGATGTGCGGGGCCCAGCGACCCGGTTCGTGGAGGGGGTTGAGGGTCCCGGGCGGGCTGTCCGAGGCCACCGCGTCCCACACGCGGCGGTGCAGGCGGGCCAGCGCGGAGTCCAGGTCCAGCGCCCAGGCCAGCACCGTGGTGGGCCGCTCGAAGCGGACCACGCCGGTGCATCGCACCGGCAGCGGCAGGGTGGCGGCCGCCTCGGCGAGCTCCCACCGGATCGGGGCGGTCAACTCCGGGCACACGGCGAGGGTGATGTGCGGGCTGTTGGTCGGTGAGCGGTGACGCGCCTGGCTGGGCAGCCCCGCGTCGGCGAGCCGCCGCCAGGCCTCCCGGACTGCTTGATCCGCCGTCTCGTCCAGCAAGAGCTCGACCGTGCGCACCGCGGCAGCCTACCGGCGATCACCGGCACGGTCCCGGCCGACCGGGGCCATCCGGTGGGTCAGGTGCCGCACCCGAACGGGCGACGCGGGGCGGCGACCGCATCCGGTTCCGCCGCGACGGGCGGCATCTCCAGCGCGCCTGTACGCATGCCCGCCCCTGACGGAAGGCTTCCGGCCATGGCGCACGCCACCCCGCACCGGCTCTTCCTGACACGCCCGTTCGCCGCGCAGCACACCACGCCGCCGGCGCTCGCCGTGCCTCGTCAGGACGGCACGGCGAGCGCGGGTCGGGGATGACTACTCGACGATCTTCAGCAGTTTGTTCGCGGTGCCCTGTGCGGGGTTGGAGATCTTGTCGGGTGTGGCGCCGTCGGTGAGGGCCTTGGCGACCTGTTCCGGCGTGGCGTCCTTGTGGCCCGCCAGGTAGACGGCCGCGGCGCCCACGACGTGCGGGGTGGCCATGGAGGTGCCCGATATGGTCTTGGTGCCTTCGTCGCTGTCGTTCCACGCGGAGGTGATGTCGGAGCCGGGGGCGTACACGTCCACGACCGCGCCGAAGTTGGAGAAGTCCGACTGCTTGTCGTCCTTGGTCGAGGACGCGACGGTGACGGCTTCCTTCACGCGGGCCGGGGAGCCCTGCCCGGCGTCGGAGGATTCGTTGCCCGCTGCCACGGCGAAGGTGACGCCGGCCGCGATGGCCTTGCGCACGGCTTCGTCCAGGGCCTCGTCGGCGCCGCCGCCCAGGCTCATGTTCGCCACGGACGGGCCCTGATGGTTCTTGGTGACCCAGTCGATGCCGGCGACGACCTGCTCGGTGGTTCCGGAGCCGTTGTCGTCGAGCACCCGGACGGCGACGATCTTCGCCTTCTTGGCAACGCCGTGGGCTGTGCCCGCGATCGTGCCGGCGACATGGGTGCCGTGGCCGTTGCCGTCCGTGGCGTCGTTGTCGTTGTCCACGGCGTCGAAGCCGGAGGCGGCCCGTCCCCCGAAGTCCTTGTGCGTGGTCCGTACGCCGGTGTCGATGACGTACGCGGTCACGCCCTCGCCCGCGCCGTCGGGGTAGGTGTACTTGCTGTCGCCGGCGGTGTCCGCCTGGTCCAGGCGGTCGAGGCCCCAGGAGGGCGGGTTGTCCTGGGTGGCGTTGATGCTGAACTTCTTGACCTGCACCACCTTGGCGACCGCCGGGTCGGCGGCGAGCCGCTTGGCCTCGGCCGACGAGAGGCCACCGGCGGAGAAGCCGTCGAGGGCGGCGGTGTAGGCGCGCTTGAGCTTGCCGCCGTACTCCTTGGCGAGGGCGGTCTTGTTCACCTTGTCGTCCAGCGTGACGATGAAGCTGCCCGGTACGGCTCCCTTGGCGCCGAGTCCGTACACGGTGCCCTCGGCGGGAGCGGATTCGGGAAGGATCTGCGCGTGTGCCGTCCCGAAAGTCGTCAGGGTTGCGGCGACAGCCGTGGCGGTGAGGATCTGCATTCTGCGTGTGAATGCGCGAGCTGACATGTGAGGGTTCTCCTCGTCACTTTCGTGGGGGGTGTGGGGGGTTCGGACCGGAACTGCGTTCGGCCCGCCTAGAACCTGACTCATTGATGTGCTCAGATCAAGGGCTTCACGTCGACCCGCGCCGTCTCAGCAGGTCAGCAGCGCACGAATCGGCCATCCTCCCCAGCGCGTTCATTCCTCACATGCCTGACGCTCATACGGACGTTGTGTCGAGGATGTGTGACCATACGCCGGGCGGAGCGGTGGTTCCGGACAATCTGGGTAGACAACGCCGGTTCCGCAGCAAGCGATTTCGGGCCGGCGTTTCGTAGAACCCGAAAATTGCTGCGGACCGCGCCCCTCGGCAAAAACCAGACCGATTAGCTACCCCGGCCGCGTGACCCACCTCACCGTCCGGATGGCGAGGCGAGCAGTCCTGTTCTCCGGCGGGCCCGTAGGGTGACCGGTGCAGCTGGTTCGCCCCGTCCGCCAGGCGGGATGCGTCGCAAGAGGGAACCCGGTGGGAATCCGGGACTGCCCCGCAGCGGTGAGCGGGAACGACCGCCGTCATACGCACTGGGTCCGACGCATGGGGCCTGGGAAGCGACGGCCAGTAGGAGTCCTCCGTCCGGAGGATGTGCCCGCGAGTCCGAAGACCTGCCCGTTGCCCGTGTACGACCGGCTCGTGCACGGATATCCCGGTGACCTCGTGGGCGGGTCGGCGTACATACCGGGCGGACAGCCGCGCTCCGTCGCGCGAGGCCGACTCCGTCCGGTCCGTCACTCCTTCGCGCTCTCGTCCGGTCTCCGGGATCTCAGGGATTCATCTCGCGAAGGAGATCTCCGTGACCACCACCAAGGCCGCGGCCGCGACAGCGCGGGCCACCGTGTACGGCTACCCCCGCCAGGGCCCGGAGCGGGAGTTGAAGAAGGCCATCGAGGGCTACTGGAAGGGCCGCGTCACCGCGGACACCCTGGAGGCCGTCGCCGCTGGACTGCGCCGCACCAACTGGCGGGAGCTGGCCGCGGCCGGCATCGACGAAGTGCCCACCGGTGACTTCTCGTACTACGACCACGTCCTCGACACCACCGTCATGGTCGGCGCCGTCCCCGGCCGCCACCGTGCCGCCGTCGAGGCGGACGCCCTGGACGGGTACTTCGCCATGGCCCGCGGCACCCAGGACGCGGCGCCGCTGGAGATGACCAAGTGGTTCGACACCAACTACCACTACCTTGTACCGGAGTTGGGTCCGGACACCGTCTTCACCGCGAACTCCGCCAAGCCCGTCACCGAGCTGCGGGAGGCCCTCGCCCTCGGGCTCACCGCCCGTCCCGTGCTGGTCGGCCCCGTCACCTACCTCCTGCTCGCCAAGCCCGCCCCGGGCGTGCCCGCGGACTTCGAGCCGCTCACCCTCCTCGACCGGCTGCTCCCGGTGTACGCCGAAGTCCTCGCCGACCTGCGCGCGGCAGGCGCCGCGTGGGTGCAACTCGACGAGCCCGCGCTCGTCCAGGACCGCACTCCCGCCGAACTGAACGCCGCAGCGCGCGTCTACCGCGGCCTCGGCGCCCTGGCCGACCGGCCGAAGCTGCTGGTCGCGTCGTACTTCGACCGGCTCGGCGACGCACTTCCGATGCTGGCCAAGGCTCCCGTCGACGGGCTCGCGCTGGACTTCACCGAGTCCGCCTCCGCCAACCTCGACGCCCTGGCGGCCGTCGGCGGGCTGCCCGGCAAGCGGCTGATCGCCGGGGTCGTCAACGGCCGCAACATCTGGGTCGACGACCTGGAGAAGTCACTGTCCACCCTCGGCACCCTGCTCGGGCTGGCCGACCGGGTCGACGTGGCCGCCTCCTGCTCCCTGCTCCATGTGCCGCTGGATTCCGCCCGGGAGCGGGACATCGATCCGCAGATCCTGCGCTGGCTCTCCTTCGCGAAGCAGAAGACGGGCGAGATCGTCACCCTCGCCAAGGGCCTGGCCCAGGGCACCGACACGATCACCGGCCAACTCGCCGCCAACCGCGCCGACCTGGCTTCCCGCGCGGGTTCGCCGATCACCCACGACCCCGAAGTCCGGGCTCGCACCGCCGCCGTCACCGCCGCGGACGCCCGCCGCTCACAGTCCTACGCCGAACGGGCCGCCGCCCAGCGGGCCCACCTGCGTCTCCCCCTGCTGCCGACCACGACCATCGGCTCCTTCCCGCAGACCGGCGAGCTCCGCACCGCGCGGGCCGATCTGCGCGCGGGCCGCATCGACGCGGCCGGCTACGAGGAGCGCATCAAGGCCGAGATCAGCGAGGTCATCTCCTTCCAGGAGAGGACCGGCCTGGATGTCCTCGTGCACGGCGAGGCCGAACGCAACGACATGGTCCAGTACTTCGCCGAGCAACTGACCGGCTACCTGGCCACCCAGCACGGCTGGGTCCAGTCCTACGGCACCCGCTACGTCCGCCCGCCGATCCTCGCCGGCGACATCTCCCGCCCGCAGCCGATGACGGTGCGCTGGACGTCGTACGCCCAGTCGCTCACGCGGAAGCCGGTCAAGGGCATGCTCACCGGCCCGGTCACCATGCTCGCCTGGTCCTTCGTCCGCGACGACCAGCCCCTCGGCGACACCGCCCGCCAGGTCGCCCTCGCCCTGCGCGACGAGGTGGGCGACCTGGAGGCGGCCGGAACGTCCGTCATCCAGGTCGACGAGCCGGCCCTGCGCGAGACGCTGCCGCTGCGCGCCACCGACCACCCCGCCTACCTGGCGTGGGCCACCGAGGCGTTCCGGCTCACCACCTGCGGGGTGCGGCCGGACACCCAGATCCACACCCACATGTGCTACGCCGAGTTCGGTGACATCGTCCAGGCCATCGACGCCCTCGACGCCGATGTCATCAGCCTGGAGGCGGCCCGCTCGCACATGCAGGCCGCCCGCGAACTCGCCGCCCACGGCTACCCACGCGAGGCCGGGCCCGGGGTGTACGACATCCACTCCCCCCGCGTCCCGAGCACCGAGGAGGCCGCCGAACTGCTCCGCACCGGTCTGAAGGCCATTCCCGCCGAGCGCCTCTGGGTCAACCCCGACTGCGGTCTGAAGACCCGCGGCTGGCCGGAGACCCGCTCCTCGCTGGAGAGCCTGGTCCACGCCGCCCGTACGGTCCGCGAGGAACTCTCACCGTCTTGATGAAGCGCCCGGTGGGCCGGAGGCGGACGCACCTGCCGTCCTCCCCCGGCCCCCAGGTCGTGCAAAGCCGTTCAGGGGGCCGTGTCGCTGCCGGCCTTGAGGGAGCAGGTGTTCAGGAGTGTCGCCGCGTCCGCTTGTCCGGGCATCGGGACGGTGTGGGAGGCGGGCGGGCGGTGTCCGGGCGTGAGCCAGTTCTCCAGGGCGGTGAAGGCCGTGCGGTGGCACGGCGTGAGCGGGCGCAGGCGCTCCGGGTGGGTGTCGACGAGGGCGTCCGTGTGGGTGCCGCCCTCGATGCGGTAGTAGCGGTGCAGTGGGCCGCGGCCGGCCTGGCGCACCATGCGGGCGTAGACGTCGGAGTCCTGGGTGATCGGCAGCAGGACGTCCAGGGTGCCGTGCAGGGTGATCAGCGGTTTGCCGATCCGGCCGGTCAGAGCAATCTTCTTCATGGCCTTGTGGACCGCGCGGGGCCGGGCGGCGTAGTCGTAGTCGGCGTCACAGGCCGGGGTGCCCGGCGCGCAGAAGGGCGTGCCCGCTTCGGTCGGGCCGTCGAAACCGGGGTCCAGTTCCTCGCGGTAGATGCGCTGGGTCAAGTCCCAGTAGACCTTGTGGTGGTACGGCCAGAGGAACTCGGACGCCGCCGGGAAGCCCGCGGTGTGCAGAGCTCGGCGTGCCGCGCCCGCTTCCTCGCCACCGGCGGCGAACACCGGGTAGTGGCGCAGCGCCTCGGGCAGGAAGTTCAGCAGTGTGGGGCCGCCGGAGCGCCACAGGGTGCCCTCCCAGTCGACTCCCCCGTCGTAGAGGCCGGGGTGGTTCTCCAACTGCCAGCGCACGAGGTATCCGCCGTTGGACATGCCGGTCACGAGGGTGCGTGACGGCGGGCGGAGATAGTGCCGGGCGACCGTGGCGCGGGCGGCTCGGGTCAGCTGGGTGAGCCGGTCGTTCCATTCGGCGATGGCGTCGCCCGGCTCCTTGCCGTCCCGGTGGAAGGCCAGGCCGGTGTTGCCCTTGTCGGTGGCGGCGTAGGCGTAGCCGCGGGACAGCACCCAGTCGGCGATGGCCCGGTCGTTGGCGTACTGTTCCCGGTTGCCGGGGGTGCCCGCGACCACCAGACCGCCGTTCCAGCGGTCGGGCAGACGGATGACGAACTGGGCGTCGTGATGCCATCCGTTGTTGGTGTTGGTGGTGGAGGTGTCCGGGAAGTAGCCGTCGATCTGAAGTCCGGGGACCCCGCTGGGTACGGCAAGGTCCTTGGGTGTCAGGCCCGCCCAGTCGGCCGGGTCGGTGTGGCCCGAGGCGACCGTGCCGGCCGTGGTCAACTCCGCCAGGCAGGCGGAGCGTTGATGCTCTGCGCCCGGTACGCGCACGTGGGTGAGGTGTGTGCAGTGGATGGCGTCCGGGACGGCCGGTGCCGCCGCGGCGGGCGCCGGTGCGAGCGCACAGGTGAGGGCCGCCAGGGCCAGGCCCGCCGGACCGCCGCGTCGCCGGGCGCGGGTCGGGGGGCGGAATGAGAAGCGCATGCGTGAGCCTCCACCGTCGTGAACAGGGATGCGCGGGAGGCTATTTCGCGGATTCGCCGCCACCTATGGGGCGGGCGAACACCATCCGGGGCGGCGGGGTGGCTTCTAGCACCACCGAGCGCTGAGGGGAACGACCTGTCTCCTGGTGCCACGCCGTGTGGGCTCCTGCCATACACGGTCCTGTACGAGCGGGGACATGTTCTTCCCTCACACAGGTTCCCGCCACGCGTGGCTGCCCCACCCATGCCGCCCCCGGCACGCGAACGCCGATGATGCAACGCCACACGCCGGTCGCCGCTCCCCCGGTACCGGCGAGGTTCCCCCACATCAGGAGGCAGTCGTCATGGGACAGTCGCATCGTGCGTTCCGCTTCGACCGGGCCCTCGTCCGACGCGCACGCCGATGGGCGACCGCCGCCGGGGCTCTGGTCCTGACCGGCGGGCTGCTCGCCGCCGCACCCCAGGCATCCGCCGCCGGCCTGACCCAGGTCACCGGTTTCGGCACCAACCCCGGCAACCTGTCGATGTACACCTACGCGCCGGACGCACTGCCCGCCGGCGCCCCCTTGGTCGTCGCCCTGCACGGCTGCACGCAGAGCGCGGACGACTACTACGCCCACTCCGGCTGGCCCAAGTTCGCCGACGCCTACGGTTTCGCGCTGGTCCTGCCCCAGACGAGCAGCGCCAACAACGCCAACTCCTGTTTCAACTGGTTCGAGCCGGGCGACAGCGGACGCGGCCAGGGCGAGGCTCTGTCGATCAAGCAGATGGTGGACAGGGCCGTCGCGCTCTACGGCGGCGACACCCGGCGCGTGTACGTCACGGGCCTGTCCGCGGGCGGCGCCATGACGGCGAACCTGCTGGCCGCCTACCCCGACGTCTTCGCGGGCGGGGCCATCGGCTCCGGACTGCCCGCCCGCTGCGCGAGCAGCGTGTCAGCGGCGTACACCTGCATGTACAGCCCGCCCGACAAGAGCCCCGCGCAGTGGGGGGACTTGGTGCGTTCCGCCGCTCCGGGCGGCACGGACTCCTGGCCGCGCGTGGCGATCTGGCAGGGCACCGCCGACACCACCGTGCAGCCCGCCAATGCCACCGAGCTGCGCGACCAGTGGACGAACGTGTGGGGCACCGGCCAGACGCCCTCCCGTACGGAGAGCCTCGGCGGGGGCACCACGCTGAGCGTGTACGACGACGCCTCCGGCCGCTCCGCCGTCGAGGTCTACACCGTCTCCGGCATGGGGCACGGGCTGGCCGTCGACCCGGGCAGCGGCGCCGAACAGTGCGGCAGCGCCAGCACCTACTACCTGGACACCATCTGCTCCAGCCACCACATCGCCGGCTTCTGGGGGCTCGACGGCGACGAGGACACCGGCTCCCTGCCCGCGCCCACCGGCCTGACGGTCACGGGTGCCACCGACACCACGGTCTCCTTGAGCTGGCAGGCCGTCGCGGGCGCGGCCTCGTACGCCGTCTATCGCGGCGGCACGCGGGTGGGCCGTACGGCGTCGGCTTCCTACACGGACACCGGCCTGGCCACCGGCACGACCTACAGTTACACGGCGGCCGCCGTGGACACCGCCGGTGCGGCGGGCAGCGCCTCCCCCGCCGTGTCGGCCACGACCACCGGCTTCCCTCCCACCTGTCACACGGCCGACAACTACGCGCACACGGCGGCCGGGCGTGCCTATGAGAGCGGCGGTTACACCTACGCCAAGGGTTCGGGTCAGGCCATGGGACTGTGGAACACCTTCATCAGCCACACCCTCAAGCAGACGGCGCCCGGTCACTACGTCATCGACGACGCGGGGTGCCCGGGCCGGTGAACGACGGGTACTGCCGGCGGACACGACGAGTGCTCTGCAGATCCGCTGAAGGGATGTCACCGGATCCGCAGAGCGTGAGGTCATCGTCTGCGGGCCCAGCCGCCACCGACTCCGGCGACCTGAAGAGCGAGGCACAACAGTCCAAGCAACATGACGTTCGTCGAAGAGAACACATCGTTGGTGCTGATCTCTGCCGCGTTGATCAGAAACGCGAAGAAGAACAGCACCGCCGCGACTATGCCGAGCATGAAACGAGCTCCTCTCATAGGGGGTGAAGCCCGTATGCCCCGCCTCCGCCCTCGCAGTCACCCGCTCGGTGTCTTGGACACGCCAGGCAGAACGATGCGGGCCGCGACGCGTTTGCCGACCGTCTCCTGATGGACGACAAGGGCGTCGGTCACCGCTTTGACGATCTCCAGGCCGTGGCCGCCGATCCGGCCGGGGTCGGCCGTCCGGGCTGTGGGGACCGTGGGATCGCTGTCCCACACGACGACCTCCACGGCCCGCCCGGTCAGGCCCAGTTCCACCAGGACTGGTCCAGGAGCGTACTTGTGGGCGTTGGTGACCAGTTCGCTGACCACCAACTGGATGAGGTGCTGCGCGCGGGCGGGCACCGTCAGGCCATAGTCTTCACCGGCCTGTCTGAGGAAGGCGAGGGCGCGTTGGCGTGCGTCCGCGATGCAACCGTCGTCGCCCCCCAGGGCGAATCCAACCCGTATCAGATGCTCCTCCAGCGTTGTACGCCCGTCACCGTCGCCCTCGGAATTCACTGACCCCGCCTTCCCCGGTTCGCCAGCCGATACCCCGAGTCCTGCCGCGCATGCCCGCCCGTCGAGGTCACGGAAGCCACATGGGTGCATGCGGCCGGGGCCATGGGGCAGGATCACCCGGACGCGTCCCGTCCTGGGGGCACCTAGATCGCAGTCGAGGAAACAGTGGCCCACAAGGAAAGAACGGACCGGCGCGAGCGCCTCCATGCCGAGCATCGCGAGGTCGAGGGCATCCGCGTCGTGACGCTGCGGGGAGAGATCGACCACGACGTCCAGGACGTGCTCAGCGAGGCCCTGCTCGTAGAGGACGGGTCCGTGCCGCCGCGGATAGTCGCCGACCTCGCCGGTGTCACCTTCATGGACAGCAGCGGCATCAACGTCTTCGTCGCCACCCACCAACAGGTCAGCAGCGCGGACGGATGGGTACGGATCGCCGGCGCCCAGCCGTCCGTCCTTCGCATCCTCCAACTGGTCGGCGTCGACACGCTCATCACCTGCCACCCCACGACCGAACAGGCCCTCCGCCACGATCTCTGACGTGCCTGGCTGAGTCACTCGGAGCCGGCCCCGGTCACCAGGCCCTCCGGAATCGCTCCGGCCGGCACAGGCCTTCGCCACTGCCGACGGCCTGGTGGAACGACGCGGAAAGGACATCGACGTCTCGCCGCAGGAACTGGCGGCCCTGAACCTGCCGGCCGACGGAGCCCTGGACGACCTCCTCGACACACTCCTGTCGGGGATGGCGAACGGGGCCTACGAGGACGACGTCGCGATCCTCGCCGCCCGCCAGCCATGACGGACACACATCAGTGATGTCGCGCACAGGCGGTTACGGGCATTGCATGTGACTTTGCGGGTAGGCGCTGCGCGTGCTGGACAAAGGATCGAAGGACACGGCTACCTACATGGACCATGAAGAGGCAGGTGACGACGACCTGCACCCGCTGGCCACCAGTGCCATTTCCGTGTCCGCGGCGTTCGACGACGACACGGGCATCGCTGAAGCCCGGGACATGGCCCACACCTTCCTGGCGCGTGTGCAGGCGGTGCACGGCCTTCCGGTCTCCAGCCGGGCCATCGGCATGGTGCAGCTCGTGGTCAGCGAGCTGGTCACCAACGCCCGCAAGTACGCCCCCGGCCCCTGCCTGCTCACTCTCGAGATCGCCGACGGGGCCGCGCGCATCAGCGTCTGGGACAGCAGCACCACCCTGCCCACGATCCTCGCTCCCGACCCCAGCCGGATCGGCCAGCACGGCCTGGAGATCGTGGCCGCCATCTGCGTCGGCTTCGCCATCCACCGTGAGCCGGTCGGCAAGCGCATCACCGCCGACGTCATGCTCGCCGACGACCCGGGTGGGGCCCTGGCCGGTCGTCAGATGCTTTGACGTGCTCCCTGGCCTAAAGTCCAGGTATTGCGGCTTGGTTGTCCGACCCTTCCGGGGGCTTCCGCGGGTGCGGGGAGCACCTCCCTGGTCAGATGATGGTTACGGTGACGTTGGGACCATCCCCGCGGGTGCGGGGCACCTTCTACAGTGCGGGCCGTCCGCGGGTGCGGGGGGACCATTCCCGCGGGTGCGGGGAGCACAGTGATCCACGAGGTTCTGCATGGGATACGTCGGGACCATCCCCGCGGGTGCGGGGAGCACATCTGCCGCAACGGCGGGACGAGGTGGGGGCCGGGACCATCCCCGCGGGTGCGGGGAGCACTCAAGAACGCCCATTGCGCCCCCAGTTCCTAGGGGACCATCCCCGCGGGTGCGGGGAGCACGGCGCCAGCACAGAGCGTGTGGCCTGGATCTGGGGACCATCCCCGCGGGTGCGGGGAGCACGGGTCGCCGTTGAAGACGAACCCGCCTAACTGGGGACCATCCCCGCGGGTGCGGGGAGCACCTGCGGGGGACACCAACGACACCGACCTGACGGTGGGACCATCCCCGCGGGTGCGGGGAGCACCCCGCGAGGGCGCCGCCGTACTTGGCCGCGTGGGGACCATCCCCGCGGGTGCGGGGAGCACTCCGCGGTGATGACGTCCGCGATACCGGGGACGGGACCATCCCCGCGGGTGCGGGGAGCACACCCCGTCGAGGGGGCTGTAGGCCTGGGAGGCGGGACCATCCCCGCGGGTGCGGGGAGCACTGGAGCATCCCGCCGGGGGATACGCCGGTGACGGGACCATCCCCGCGGGTGCGGGGAGCACCGCATCATCCATGAGCCGGGGCGCCGGTTCCTGGGACCATCCCCGCGGGTGCGGGGAGCACTGAATGCCACGCATCCGCACCGTCAAGCCGGAGGGACCATCCCCGCGGGTGCGGGGAGCACCGTCGGCCGTGTTCGTAGGCCGACACGGTGCTGGGACCATCCCCGCGGGTGCGGGGAGCACCAGATCCCGCAGGGCCCGCCGGTCCAGGCAGGGCTCCGCGGGACCATCCCCGCGGGTGCGGGGAGCACTGCGGCTCCCACGGCCACGGGCAGCGCTCGCCGGGACCATCCCCGCGGGTGCGGGGAGCACTCCCGGTCCAACATGGTGAGGTCGTAGGCGGCGGGACCATCCCCGCGGGTGCGGGGAGCACCGGTACGCATGCTGCTCCCGCAACTGCCGCGTGGGACCATCCCCGCGGGTGCGGGGAGCACAGCAGTGCGCAGAGCGCGTTACTCATGCTGCCGGGACCATCCCCGCGGGTGCGGGGAGCACCCGGAGCCGACGCTGGTGGTGTTGATCCGGAGGGGACCATCCCCGCGGGTGCGGGGAGCACACCCTCGCCGACGACGAGGACGCGTTCGTGATGGGACCATCCCCGCGGGTGCGGGGAGCACGCTGGCGGCCGGTGGGGTGACGAAGCGTCCGTGGGACCATCCCCGCGGGTGCGGGGAGCACTCGAAGAGGGCGCGTTTGCCGGGGCGGCGTTCGGGACCATCCCCGCGGGTGCGGGGAGCACTGCTGGTGGGTGCGCAGCCACTGGCGGCGGTGGGGACCATCCCCGCGGGTGCGGGGAGCACGCGGGCTGCGGCTTCGGCGTAGGGCTCGTAGCGGGACCATCCCCGCGGGTGCGGGGAGCACACTGTCTGACCTGGTGCTTCATTGACCTTGAAGGCGGTAATCGTGGACTTTCATTGATTCCGGCGAATGGGTCATACGGGACTCGTCGCGCATCAGCCTCCCCCGAAACGCCGACGCTTGGAGGCCTTGCTCCAGCCGGGCGGTCGGGCACCGTGGGGAGTGGGGCGAGGAGTAGCAGCGTTCGGGTCGGGGCGGTGGATCAGGGTGATGCCCTCGTGGTCGGTCGGGTGCCAAGTGTGGTCGTGGGTGCGGAAGGTGTAGCCCTGCTCGTTGTTCGTAGTGTGGGCCAGTAGGGCGCGGCCCTGGCCTGCGTACGCCCGGACCTCTTCCCAGAGGATGTCGCGGATCCGGGCTGACGGGTTGCCCACGAACACGCCTGCGGAGATCTCCAGCAACCAGCGTGTGAGGAAGCCTCGTAGTCCCGCTGGGCAGTTGGTGAGGACGAGGACGGTCACCAGAGCTCATCTCCGTAGTCGTCGGGTCCGTCGTAGTTGATGCCGGAAGCGACTTGGTGGCCGCCGTCGCTCTGAAGCGTCACCACGTCTCGGTCCGCTGGGTCGGCTGCTTCCGGAAGCAGGAGTCGCTTGATGTCGTCCACACACCTGTCCAGCAGGGATGTTGCGTTGATGCGGTCGCGCAGTGCACGGCGGGTGCGAGGACCGACGTCTTCCTCGTCCTGCGCGGCCACATCGAAGGCGAGCGGGATGCCGATCTCGGTCTTGTAGAGGTCGGCGACGTCCAGGACGAAGGACAACTCGTGGCCGGAGTGGACGAAGCCGAGGGCGGGGCTGCAGCCCAGCGAGGTGACAACGGCATGGGCGATGCCGTACATACACTGAGCGGCGGCAGTGACGGCCTGGTTGACGGCGTCGCCGCTGCTGAAGTCACCGGGGACGTAGCGACGGCCGCGCCAGGCAACGCCCGTGCGGGTTGCCTGCGCCCGGTAGCACTCCTTGACCCGCCGGCCCTCGCGGCCGAGGAGTTCATGGCGGGTGAGGCCGGCGGGGTCTTCGCTCGGGAAGCGCAGCCGGTACATCTCGCGTGCTACGGCAAGCCTGCTGCGCGGGTTGGCCCATTGCCGGGCCTGGGCCTCCATGAGGGCGGAGGAGCGGCTGAGGGCTCGGCCGGACGCGTAGTAGCGCACGCCCCGTTCGCCCACCCAGCAGACGGCCGCGCCCGTCTCGCCCAGCACGCTCATGGCCTGGTGGGTGACGCGGGTTCCCGGGCCAAGGAGGAGGGTGCCGATGGTTGCCGACGGAATGTGCGTGGTGCCTTCCGCGTCCTGGGCCGTGATCGCGTTGGCATCGCGGTGAACCAGGCAGCGTTCCAGGTAGACGAAGGAGAGGCGTTCACCGGTGCGGGTGAGCTGCCTCGGGGTGAGTCCCTGGCGCCGCGAGACCGTGCTCATGCTGTCTGCCGGGTGGGCTGGGCGAGGGGGGCCAGGGTGAGGAGGCCGCAGCCGTACGCCTTCGCCCGGCCGATGCCCTGCGTCAGCGTGCGGCACATGGCCTCGGGATCGGTGATTTCGAGGCGTCCGTCGAAGGTGACGGTGACGAGCGTGACCGGCTTACCCTGGCGGCGGCCGCCGGGGGCGCGGGATTTGTCGAAGGAGAGCGAGCGTGTGTCGCCGACCGACAGTTCATACCGGTCGCCGTGGTGGGGTCGGCCATGGTGGGTGGTGCCGTGTGGCAGGAGGCGTCGGGACTGTGGCTTTTCGAGGATGCGGAATCCGGCGCGCTGTTGTCGGTCGTCGTCCAGGAGCCAGCCCATCTGGTGGGTGGGCGTGAGGTGCGCGGTGATCTTGCGGGGCTCGCTGTCCTTTCGGCGGATGGTGTGGACGGGATTCGCCGTCAGACGGAATGACCAGCGGCCACCGGCGGCCAGGCTGTCGAGGAAGGGCGTGTAGGGCTTGGTCTGCCAGCCGGGGTTCTGGGGATCGACCGTCGCTGCGGCGGGCCATCCGGCCTGTTCGACCAGGTGCGTGAGGTCCGGCTGATCCGGGCTGACGATGTAGAGCACTACCTCCGCGCGGGCCTGTTGGTCCAAACGCCACAGCACCCGTGGCGTGTCGGGGGCGGGTGCGTCGGTGGGCAGCAGGTGAGGGAACGAGGACATCACTGCCGCATGCATGGCCTGCGGGGAGGAGAGGAGACGCCGGGCACCGGCCCGTGCCGTGTTCAGGCGGAAACGGGAGAGGTACATCAGACGCTCTCATCCTCCAGAGCTCCGGGCAATGCCTCGAACGGGTCGTGGTGCCCCTGCCACTCGTCCGGTGGGCCGGGTGGCAGGGCAACGTGGGTGGTGACGACGGTGCGCAGGGCGTGGCGCCGGTGAGCGGCGGCGAAGCTGAGGGGCTGGTCACGCAGAGCGTCGGTGGCTCCACGCTCGTCGACCGCCCGCTCCCGGAGGACGGTCAGCTTGTCCGGGGCCTGGTGGAGGAGGCGTCGGCGGTACCAGTCGGATGCCTGCCACGGCACGTCCAGCAGTACGTCTTCCAGGCGGGCCCTCTCGTGCAGGCCGAGTTCGACCGGCCCGGACGGCGGGCACGAGCGGCGGCCGAGGAACGGTGGGTACACCGGGGCTCGCAGGGCCGCGTACAGCTCGGCGAGGAGGGTGTGTTCGCCCTCGACGACGGCGACGAAGACGGCGTCGGCGAGGTAGAACCGCTCTGACAGCGGCATGGACTTGCCGGTGACGCTGTGGTGTGCCGTCTGGAAGTCCCTGACACGGGTGCCGGGTTGGTCGATGCGTACGCCGAACCGGAGTGCGGCCAGGGGGGCTAGACGGGCGTCGTCGCCGCGTTCGATGCCGGCTGCGGCGGCGAGCAGGCCGATGACGCCGCTCTTGGTGGGGGCGGACTCGGTGGTGCGGCGGGTGAAGCGGGACGAGGCCCCCCAGGACTGCAGAGGGCCTGCCAGACGCAGAGCGAGGACGCTGGTGGGGGTGATCATGCGGGCTTTTCCAGACGTTCCGCCACGGCTTGGCCGACCGCGGCGACGAGGCCGGTCAGGGTGTCGGACTCGGTGCCCAGGTCGGTGAGCTTCCCGGTGCTGGGGCCGACGCGCAGCACCCAGGTGAGGGTGGTCTCCTGGTCGCCGTAGGCGCGTTCGATGTCCGGGATGTAAGCGGCGAGCCGGTCGGACGCCTCTCGCAGATGGCCGCCCCCGTTGCTGCGGACCGGATCCTCGAAGGCGGCTACGAAGCTGACCGGCCTGGTGGCGCGGAGTTTCACGATGACGGCGTCGGGGTGCGTGTGGTGGCCGAACGTGTTGATCTTTCCGGTGGGAAGGGAGGCGACGAAGCCGTGCACGAACGCCTCGACGGCCCGGCGTACCGGTTCGCTGCGTGGTTCGTCCTCGCGTAGTCCCTGGCCGAGGTTGGCGGCCAGCTGGTGCACGCCCAGGGCCGCGTAGCGGTACAGGGTGGCGGAGTTGAAGTCGACGGTGCCGATCATGCCGGCGCCGGTCTCTTCCTCGGTGTTCTCGTCGTCGACGGCGGTGTAGTAGTCGGACTCGTTCTCCACCCGGTGGACGCTGATGGCGTGGGCGACCTGCACCGCGGCGTCGACGTTGATGTCGGCGGCGTCGGCGACCATGCGGCCGAAGAGGGAGATGTCCACGGAGTGGCGCGTGTCCGCGATCTCGCGCGCGCGGTCCTTGCTCTTCTTGTCCTTCAGGAAGGCCCTGATGTCGTCCGCGCCCTCAAGGGCGAGGCGGGCCAGGCCGTCGAGCTGGCGGGAGCTGAGAAAGACCAGGTACTTGCTCTCCGGCGCGGGTGCGGGCCCACCGTCCTTGGCCTGGTCGGCCTTCCGCTTGGGAACCTCGGTCTTCAGACCGGTGGCCTTGACCGTCTCGTCGGCCAGCCGGAGCGCTTCCTCCACCCCGAGGGCCGGGTCGAGTCCCGTGATCCGCTCCGCCAGGAGTTCCACAACCTTCTTGGTGCGCACGCCAAGTTCGCTGGGGTCCAGCAGCTGTTCTTCACGGAAGTAGGTGCGGATGGCCCGCTTCCACGCCTGGCTGGAAACTCGGGCGCGCGGCACGCCCCCGTACACGGCGGTCTTCGGCGCGCCGGTGTCGTCTCGGTTGAGATTGCTGGGCGGGACGGTCTGCAGGGCGTGCACGTCCAGGAAGATGCGGGTCACGAGGCGTCCTTGTGGGTGTCCGGGGTGATGGGCGGGTTGGCGGTGTGCTCACCGGCGGGGTCGCGCTGCTGCCCGGTCTGGTGGAAGGAGCGGCCCCATTCCCGACGCACGGCGCCGGGCCCGTCCGGCCACTGCCAGGAGTAGAGCTGCCCGGCGAGCAGGCCATAGTCGAGCGGGACGTCTGCGCGGCGCAGCAGGACGACGATGTCGCGCAGCCTCTGCGCCAGGCTGACCAGGTCCGGGGCAGTGCCTGCACGCACCAGACGCTTACGGACGGGCTCGTCGATCTCGCTCGGCGGCATCAGACGCCGCACGGCTGCCCCCAGGCCGGTGGGCCGCGTGCGCGTGTGCGGGCGGTGCATGCGCGCACTGCGGGACTGCTGGTGGAGCGCGAAGAGAGTCAGGGCCGCGTACAGGGCGTCCTCTGCCCGGCTCAACTCGCCCTCGCTCAAGGGACGAAGGCCCTCGGCGCCAGCTTGGTGGAGGGGGCCGGTGTCGACCAGGCTCCACAGGTCGGGCATTTCCGCCGCGTCCCGGCCTGCGCCACGTCGCAGGCGGGCCAGCGCGGCGACATCCTTGGGACTGTCGCGGAGGTAGCCCTCCTGCCACTGGGTGATCCGCTCGGCCGCGAGTTCGGCCAAACGCGAGCGGACCGTCGGCGGGGCCTGGGCGGTGGTCATACGTGCGCCTCCCTGTCGGGGGTAACGGATGTGTCAGGCCTGGCTGGCGCGCAAGGGACGGATTCCGGCGTTGGCGACGGCCCCGGTACGCGGGCATCGCCGTCCACGCGGCCACCGCTGCCGTCTTGGCCCGCCTCGCGGTCGCCGGGGTCTCCCAGCACCTTGGCCAGGCGGGCGCGGAACCAGGTGTCGGCGAGGCCCGCGCATAGCCACTGGGTGCCCTTCTTGCCCGTGACGGTCCTCCCCTGCCAGGCAGCATCGCCCGCCGCCTCGATCAGCCGGTCACCGAGCCGGCCGACCAGGCGGCGCGCTTCGCCCTTCCAGCCGCTCCTTTGCTCGAACGGGTCACCGGTCTCGGCCAGCACGGACAGCCAAGCCCGGTAGGGCTCTTCCAGCGCCTCGAACCCGGCTGTGCGTGCCGCCGCGCGGGGCCCTTCCTCATCGCCTCCAGCAGCGCGTGCCAAGTCGGCAGCCAGATCTCCCAGGGCCCGCACCGCCAGGTCGGCGTCCTCCGCGGCGCCGATGGCCTGCCGGGCATACGTGCGGTCCTGCTGGTGCAGCACCACCACCGGCATCGCCAGGTGATCGTCGACAACCTCGTCGACCACCGACTGCTGCGTCCCGTACGCGGCGCCGATCACACGGGCCCGGATCAGGAAATGACGCGGCAGATGCCCGTCGGTGACCAGCCGGGCGATCCATTCGAGGACGGCCGGACGTAGGTATTGGGCCGCTTCTGCTCCCTGCGCGGCCTCGACCCGGTCGGCGACGAGCGAGGCGATACCGCGCCAGGCCGCGCGGGAGGGGTCGTGTTCCCGGGGCAGGTAGACCGGTGACTGCCGTAGCTTCTTCTCCTGCGCCAGGCTTCGCCGCCATGGCGTCATCGGCTCCCGGCGGTGCATGTTCCGGGACGCGAGCGGGTCTCCGTAGCCGAGGACGACACCGTGAACGCCCGCCTCGTCGTGGTGCAGGCGCACGCGTCGTGACTGCCAGGTGTAGAGGTCGCGCGGGCCGGTCGCCGCCCGCTCCAAGCCGCCCGGGCCGCAAGGCTCGCGCCGCCACGCCGGCCGGTCGTCGGCAGTGATCTCAAACTCTGCGGTGTCCTCCGCCACGAGGTTGAGCAGCAGCGTCTCACGCAGCGAGTCACCCTCGGCGAAGATACCGCCGAGCCCTCCGGCCCAACCGGTGCCGAGCGGGTAGACCTTGCCCCCCTTGACCCGGTCATCGCCGACCGCGCCGGACTTGATACCTGAGGTGTCGTAGGCGTGCGCGTGGACCACCCAGCGGGCAGCCTCGGCGAAGGTCAGCCGGTCCACGGCCGGCATCCGGGCGGTGAAGAACGGCTCGCCGTTGGGCACATCGGCCACGATCCGGTTGAGAGGGAAGACCTCATCCTTCGCCGTGCGCAGCCCGGCCGTCTGGAAGAACGGAACCTCGGGATGAAGGAGATCGAAGCGGGCGCGATGGAGGTCCAGATACGGCTGGACGGGCGCGAAGCAGGCAGCCTCGCTCCACAGGTCCGCCCAGTCCTCGATGTCGCAGGGGCCGTCAAGGGCGTCGTGGACGATCGCCAGCAGGAGACGTAACAGGGCGAATTCCTGGGTGGCCAGATCCCCGACGATGCGGCGCACGCTGTGCGCCTGCTCGAAGACCTGCCGCAGCGACAACTCGTCCTGCGAGCCGTCCACTCTGAGCACCTCGATCCACGGCTTGTCCGTGAGATCGAACGACGAGAGCGTGCTGCTGCCCGTCCCGGATAATTCAGACACGGTCACGGGTCACCTCCAGACCATCAAGGCGGCTGTAGCGGAGTGAGAAGCCTGCCAGCTGGGTCTGACAATCCTCATCGAGGGCGAGAATCAGCTGGCCGGCCAGCCACGGACTGTCCTTGCCCTGCCAGGCCGGCACGTACAGGTGCTCAAGTTCGGCGATGGCCTGCTCCAAGGTCTCGGCGTAGGAGAACTGCAGAGGCAGCCGCAGTCCGCAACTCGCCGCCGTACGACCCGCGAACGGCGTTGGCGGCGTGTCCTGAGGCAGCACCAGGCCGCCACGCTGCCTGCCCTTCCGGTCCGGCTCGAGCCACGGCAGGGTGACCAGATTCCCGTCATCACGCCGCTGAACAACGACGACCTCCAGACTCTCCCGGCTGTCCCGGACCTGCGCCCGCCCCGTCCTGCTGTCGTCAGCGTCTCCCACACCCGCCGCAACCCATCCGAACAGCGGCCTTCCCGACCGCCCGACGTCACCGAGGCGGAACACGGAGGCACGCACGGTCTGATCGGCCCGGTGCTCGTCCAACCGCACTCGGGCCTCCCCCAGCGCACCGGCCCAGCTCTCCGGACCTACCGGCCCCCGCCCGTACGCACCCTGCACCAGCACGCTGATGTCCAACGGCAGCCGCACCGGACGCTCCGGCCCGCCTTCCAGGTGCGGCAGCAGCACAGCGGCAGACCGCAGCAGCGCGTACCGCCCGTACACGGCGACCGAACCCCGTACCGGCTCGGTCACGTGGTCCGCCCGGTCACCCCATGAGGCTCCGGTGAGCAGGCACCGAGCCGTTCGCAGCCCCTTGGGCCGCTCGCTCTGTCCCTCCCCGCGCCGGTGACGGTGCAGTCGTCCCATGCGCTGCAAGAGCAGGTCCACCGGGCACAGATCGCTCACCAGCAGATCGAAGTCCACGTCCAGGGACTGCTCGGCCACCTGGCTGGCCACCACGATGTGCCGCCCCGTGGGCCGCCCGTCGGCCTTCTCCGGCGGCCCGAAGCGCCCCAGCAGATCACGGTCCTTGGCCGCCCGGTCGACATCGACGAAACACGAGTGGGCGACGGTGACGACGTCGTCACCGAACCTGTCCCGAAGCACGCGGGCGGTCTCCAGCACGCGGCGGACCGTGTTGCGCACCACCAGAACACACCCGCCACCGACGAGTTCGCTCTCCAACCGGTCGGCAAGCACGTCCAGGTCGTCGCTGAGCCGCTCCACCGCGACGTCCGTGGCCCGGCCGGACGCCCGAGGACGGCGCACCACCGGGGGGCCTCCCGGCGCGATCGCAGTCAGCAGCGGATACTCGCCGGCTTCCAAGCCCTCCTCTACGGTCGGCTCCGGGGCGCTTCCGGCGTAAGCCTGCAGAAGTTCATTGCGACGTGTGGCGGGAAGCGTCGCCGACAACATGACCACGGGAACCCCGTATGCCCCAAGCCACGACAGCACCCGGTCGAGGTACACACTCATGTAGGTGTCGTAGGCGTGCGCCTCGTCGATGACGACGACCTTGCCCGCGATGGCGAGGTGACGAAGCGCCAGGTGCCTGCTCTTCAGTCCCATGAACAGCAGCTGATCCACCGTACCGGCCACGAACGAGGCCAGCATGGCCCGCTTACGCCCACGCAGCCAGGCATGCGCCACCAGTTCCGCACTCACGCGGCGCCCAACCGCCTGCTGCCGCGACGAGTCCACCGACGCGTCCACATCGACTGCCGCGACCTGGCCTGCGCCGGCCATCAACCCGGCGAAGTCGTCGTTGAGAGCCGCCTTGGAATGAGCCAAGTGCACCGAGCTACGTGCCCCCACCACCCCGGGCAGCCCCTTCAGCCAGTCGAGCAGGCGGGGGAACATGGCGTTGCCGGTGGCCATGGTGGGCAAGGCGAAGAACACCCCGCCCGCACCTGACCGCGCGGCGAAGATCTCAGCCACGGCGAGTGCAGCCTCCGTCTTCCCCTCCCCCATCGGCGCCTCAACGATCATCAGGCCCGGAGTCTCCATCTCCCGGGCCAGTTTCACGGCCTCCTCCTGAACGGGGCGCACCGTGGCTCCCGCAGGCAGCCCGAACCGGGAGGCGAACAACTCCTGCACGCTCGCAGCGGACTCTTCCGCGCGCCAGGGAGCCGGCAGGTCCAATCCCCGCCAGGCCGCAGCAACACGCTTCTCATCACTGCAGGCCGCCCCGTCGGGGAAATACGGGAACAGATCTGGGTTGCTGGCGATCCAGTCGGACACGATGACCATCGCGGTGAGCAGCACCTGCACCGGCTGCGGCAGCCGAACCGTCCCCCACTCCCCGAGCCGATCCGCCACGCCGAAGTGGTCGGCGCAGACATCGAGCAACTCGGTCTGCATCCGCCGCCAGACATCGCCGCTCGGGCCGGGAGTGCGCAGCAACTCCTCATGCTGGAACAGCGCCTTGATCTGACCGTGCTCGGGCGGCACACCATGATGCCCGCCCACCGCAACCGTGAACTGCCCGGTCCGAGCGGGCGACCATCCGTACCGCTCCTCCAGCCACTCCCCCAACAGCACCTGCCCGGCAAGACCATGCGGCGCGATCCGCCGATCCGGGCCCATGGCCTTGGCCGAGCGCATCTCCAGGCCGTGGCCTCGCATCGCGTCGGCGAGGCCCTCAACCTGGCAGGCGAACGCGGGAGTCGCCTTGCCGATGTCATGCACACCGGCGAGCCACACGGCAAGAGCACGCGCGTCCGCCGCACCCCCTGGAAGCACCTCGGCTATCAGCCTTCGCACCCCGCGAGGCAACCACTCATCCCACAACAACCCGGCCGTTGCCGCGCTGTCCTCCATGTGCCGCCACAAAGGCAGCCAGCCGTCGGTATCTCGATCGTGCTTAGCCCACACGGCTCGGGCCGACTGCCCAAGCCGACCCAGCAGACCGGAACAGGCGCTCCCCCCACTGTCCATGAAGGATTGATACAGGTAGCCGGCGACTCAGCAAACCAAAATCGGTGAAACAGGATGGTACGCGTGGAAACTGCGCACCAGCGGCGTAGGGTGATCGGTTCAGCGTTGGCTTGCCAGGATGCCCCGAGGAGCAAGGTTGCACTTTATGTTCCATTGGCCGGAATCTTTGCAACTCTACGAAACGACGGCTCCCCAGCGGTAACGCCCCAGGTCATCCACTCTGCTCCCCGCACCCGCGGGGATGGTCCCTGGGTGGGACCCGCGGCGCAGGCGATCAGGTACTGCTCCCCGCACCCGCGGGGATGGTCCTCCGGTCGACTTCGCCATGGCCTAGTTCCCTTCCTGCTCCCCGCACCCGCGGGGATGGTCCCGACCACGAGATCGGCCAGTACGAGACGGCCGTCTGCTCCCCGCACCCGCGGGGATGGTCCCGACCTCACCGGCAACGGCTGGTCGACGGCCACCTGCTCCCCGCACCCGCGGGGATGGTCCCTGGGTGGGACCCGCGGCGCAGGCGATCAGGTACTGCTCCCCGCACCCGCGGGGATGGTCCTCCGGTCGACTTCGCCATGGCCTAGTTCCCTTCCTGCTCCCCGCACCCGCGGGGATGGTCCCGGAAGCCGGACGAGCTCCGGTTCGTGCTCGCCCTGCTCCCCGCACCCGCGGGGATGGTCCCGACGCCAACCGGTCTGCCTACGACACCGAGCTCTGCTCCCCGCACCCGCGGGGATGGTCCCTCAAGGGTGGTGCCTAGCCCGTCGAGGATCGGCTGCTCCCCGCACCCGCGGGGATGGTCCCGCGCCGGCTGCTCCACCGGTCGCCGTGAGCGACTGCTCCCCGCACCCGCGGGGATGGTCCCATGCGGACGGTGGTCTCCATCGTCTCGGCGATCTGCTCCCCGCACCCGCGGGGATGGTCCCTCGCTGCTTTCCCGCATGCGGAGTTCGGCGAACTGCTCCCCGCACCCGCGGGGATGGTCCCGAGACGCCCGACGAGTACCAGGACGGCCAGATCTGCTCCCCGCACCCGCGGGGATGGTCCCGGCTGCACCATCACTCGCGAGCCCACCCCCGGCTGCTCCCCGCACCCGCGGGGATGGTCCCCCCGCCATCCGCAACCTCCCCGACGAACAGCGCTGCTCCCCGCACCCGCGGGGATCGTCCCTCCGGATTCACGTAGTGGTCGGGGTCTGCGAGTTGCTCCCCGCACCCGCGGGGATGGTCCCGGCGTGCACGGTGCGGGAGACGACTCCCTTCCCTGCTCCCCGCACCCGCGGGGATGGTCCCAGGCCGAAGTGCCCCTTGTTGTACGTGTTGTACTGCTCCCCGCATCCGCGGGGATGGTCCCGACGTAGTCTTGCGGGGGCGCTGGAGTCGGCCTGCTCCCCGCACCCGCAGGGATGGTCCCGCCCTGATCACCACGGTGTCCACGCTCCCCGCCTGCTCCCCGCACCCGCGGGGATGGATGGTCCCCATGGCGCGCACTCGCTCGATGGCGGCCTCGGCTGCTCCCCGCCCCTTCGGGGGTGGTCCGACGGTCGTCATCAGAGCGCCTTCCGGGTCTTGCTGCTCCCCGCACCCGCGGGGATGACCCCGAGAACGGCGCTCGGACCATGCCGTCATGGTCCTGCTCACTACGCGTGCGGCGATGTTCCCGAACACGCCGGGCGCGCAGCCTCGTTACGTCTACTGCTCCCCGTAGCTCGGGGACCTTCGGGGAGCTCGTGTGGAAACTCCGGCCACCGGTCCCCAACTGAGCAGAAACCAGTGCTTAGTTGTGCAGAGCGATCGGCCAGGGCGTCTCTTGCGGCCAAATGCAAAGAACTTGAAACATCACAACACGCACGGCGTAAGAACGGAGAAACAATGTGCGTATGACAAGTAGCGGACGTTGCAGTGGGCTTGGAGAGCGGAGTCCGGAGCATCGGGATCTGCCCAGCATCCCTGTCTCCGGCTGGAGGTGCTCGGTTGTGAGCACGTGTTCGCCACCACCTGGCGCCTCGTTCCTTGCCCTCAGTCAGATGTTGTTTCTAGCCACGTTCCCAGGTCTCGCTTCTTTGCTCTACCTGCAGGGTGCTCCCACCACAAAGATCATGGCTGTATTGGGCGGGAGTACATCCCTTGGATTGACAGCTCTTCTACTCCTGTCGGGAAAGACACGAGGCATGCGCTTGGCGCTCGTACGCAAAGGGAACGATGCGAGCTGACCAGTCTGACGGTACCTTCGTCGATTGCCTTGTACGGCCCTTGGCAACGTCCGAGTTTCCCCACTCCTTTGGGGATGGCCCCACGCAGGGCGTTAGTTGCACGTGCTCCCCGCACCCCGCGGGGATGGCCCTTGGTCGTCCGTTCCGCTCCGCGGGTCTCGGGGGCCTAGCACCCCGCGGGAAGGGTCCCTGGCCCATCCCGGCGTGGGCCGGACCCTGCCATGCTACCCGCGTCCTCGGGGATGATCCCAGGTGGCGGATCATCTCGATGTCGAACGCCGGGTGCTCCCAGCGCCGCAGGGATGGCCCCCTGCCGGCGGTGGAGGAACCGCTAGCCGCGTCGTGCTCCCCGCACCCGGGGGGATAGTCCTGGCGCCATGCCGGGGGCTTTGGTGGAAGTGCCGGGCTCCCCGCACCCGCAGGGATGGTGCCCCCGAGCAGCGCTGCGGGTGCTGCGGTACCGGAACACGATGCGGCCGCGCGTCAGGTCGTACGGCGGGAGCTCCACCAGCACCCGGTCCTCCAGCATGATCTTGATGTAGTTCTTGCGGATCTTCCCGCTGATGTGCGCGAGCACCTGGTGGCCGTTCTCGAGCTCCACGGTGAACAACATGGCGCTGCGCAAGCACTCGACGACCTTGCCCTCGACTTCGATGACGTTCTTGTTCCTCGTCATCGCACCAGCTCCAGGTTGCTGCCCATCGGCCGGGCGCCGACGCCCTCGAACAGCGCCGTGGCCGCCTGATTGGCCTCCTGGTCTTCCGCCCAGGCCGCGGTGGCCCCGGAGTGTTGCAGCGTGCCCAGCGCGTGGGCCAGCAGCGCCCGTGCGATGCCGCGGCGCTGCTCGTCGGCCCGCACCGCGACCAGCCCGATGCGCGGTCGTTTCATCCTCACCACCCGGATCAACCGCAGGTAGCGGTCCGGGGCCGCGGCCACCGCGTACTTCGACGGGTCGACGATGGTGTCGCCGTCAGGGCGGGGAACCATCTCCGCGGGCATCCACTGCCACCCCGACGTCGCCTCGACTTCGTCGCGGATCGCGCGGTCCACCGCCCGCAGCAGGGTCTCGTCCGCCTGACCGGCGGGCACGATCGTCACGCCGGGAGGTGGCAGGACCTCGTCGAGACCCGTGACCCTCGGGTCGGTCGGGACGGCGTACTCCCACTCGCGGCGCCGGATCGTGAAACCGGCCCGCCTCCAGCCGGCCGTCAGCTCGACGTCGGCTTCGTCGACCAGCGTGTACAGCGGAGCCGGCAGATCCGCCGCCATCGCCTCGGCCAGTAGGTCGAAGGCCGCGTCGTGCCAAGCGTCGATACTGACGAACAACCGTCCACCGGGCCGGTGTTGGGCATACCCACGGCCGACCACCAGGTTGTCGTCCAGTGCGTGCCATTGCCTGTCGGCGACGCGCGTGATCACCGCCTTTTCCACCGGGCCGCCCGGCCCGCCGGGGCGCGGGGCCGGGGCTGTCGGTGAGGGCCCCGGCCCCGCGATGGCGGGCTCACACGCGGTCGGCCGCGATCAGGACGTACTGGAAGGAGCCGTCCCGGTAGGACTCGATGAACGCCTCCTCGATCCCGGTGACCAGTGAGGACGTGGCCCGAAGCTCCCAGTAGGGCAGCGTGTCCGGGGTGAGGTCGACGATGGTCTGCGGCACGAGCCGGTTGTCGGCCATGGCGCGCAGATACTCACGGCGGGAGTGGATGTTGCACTCGAAGTGGGCGTTGATCTGGGAGACCCACTTCGAGGGCTGGCCGTAGCGGGGGTTCCAGCAGCCGGTGATCGTCACGTACCGGCCGCCCACCCTCAGGAAGCGGGAGTGCTCGGCGAACAGGTCGTGGAGGTCGACGTACATGCTCGACTCGTTGTTCCACGAAGCGGCGACGCTGCCCTTCTGGAAGGGCGTGTCGAGCATGTTGCACACGCGGGAGCGGACGTGGTCCTCGATGCGCAGTTCTCGTGCGCGCCGGTTGCCGAAGTCGGCCTGGGTGGCGGACAACGTGACGCCCTCGACCTTGCAGCCGAAGCGGCGGTGGGCCATGACCATGGACCCGCCGCGGCCGCAGCCGGCGTCGACGAGGGTGTCGTCGGGCCCGATGGCGCCGAGGTGGTCCAGGAGGGTCTCCGCCTGTGCCGACTCAAGGCGGTGCAGCTCCGCGATGAGCTTCTTCTCGTACTCGGCGTGTGCCGGGTCGCCGAGCGCGGCGTGGTCCACGGCACCGATGCCGTAGTGGTGGTGGTAGAGCCCGTCCACGTCACCGAGGCGCAGGTTCACCGGTCGCGCCTCGTTGTTCCAGTAGCGGGCGATGTCCCCCTGGTACGGCGTCGCCGGGGCCGGGATCTTGGCGGTGACGGGGGCGGTCGTTTCAGTGGTCACAGAAATATCCGTTCTCTACCAGAAGTCGGGCAGGCTGTAGCGGAAGGTGTTGGTTCGGTGCCAGTCGTGGTTGCCGTCGACCCAGGCGGCCACGCCTCTGAGGAAGCGCAGCACGGGGGGCAGGGGGCAGGCCGCGGCGAGATCGGCTGCGGCTGCCTCGAAGGCGTGCATGAGTTCGTTGTGGACCTCGACGGCCTTCAAGTAGGCGTCGCGTTCGGAGAGTTGCTCGCGTTCCGCGATCACCACCGGCAGGTTCAGGTGGCGGCCCGGGCTGTTGAGTTCCTTGGTGTACGAGTAGAGGTCGTTGACGATGGTGGTGGCGTTGCCGGCGAGGGCGATGACCCGCTGCATGTCCGGCTGGGCGTGCAGGTCCGCGGGCAGCTCGTAGCCGCCGACGGTGTCGGTGATCGTGGGGCAGGGGCGGAAGTTGTTGAACTGGCGCATCGCCAGGTACTCCCACACCTCCGGGACGTGATCGGTCTCCGCCCAGGCGGCCTCGGCGAGGTAGCCCATGTGCAGCCGGGCCATGTCGTGCCGGTAGCGGTCGGCCTGGGAGGGCGTGGCCGCGCGGACGAAGTAGTCCATGGCGCTGCGGTAGGCACGGCGCGGGGCGTCCGACGTGAGCGACTCCTGCCATGCCGGCGCGTACTCCGCGGTGGTGTGGAGGTGGTCGAGCGCGGTGTGCGCCAGGAGGATGCGCCCGCCGAGACCGACGGGCGACCCGCCGTGGTCCTCGCAGTAGCAGTCGTCCAGCGCGTTCTCAGCGACCATCAGCCGGGTGGCCAGCATCAGGTGGTCGACCGTCGGGGCGTCGGGGTGGCAACCGACCATGTAGCGGCCGACGGAGAAGCCGTCGAACTGCCCCTCCCACTCCTCCGGGTAGAGCTGGACCTCGTCCTCCGCCCAGCGCTTGATGCGGTTGCTCACCTCTTCGACGCGTACGGGGTCGGGCTCCGGGACGGGGTGGTGGTAGAGGCCGGGGACGGCTCGCCCCTCGGCGGGCGGGGCGGGGGCCGGGGGCACCTGGTCCGGGGCCGGGGGCACCTGGTCCGGGACCGGGGGCACCTGGTCCGGGACCGGGGGTTCGTGCCTGCGGGCCAGGGAGAGCGACGACGTGCCCAGTCCGGTCGGTCCGCGCAGGATCCGCTGGAGAGCGGAGTCGCCCGCGGTCGCGGCGGGCGTGTCCGGTACGCCGGCGGCGGCAGCTGTCGCGACAGGCGTGTCCTGTACGGCGGAGACGGCCGCGGGGGGCGGTGGCGGGCTGGGGATCGGGACCGGCGGATGCAGTGCGGCGAGAAACCGCAGGGCCGTCGGCGGGACCGGAACGTGGTGCACCACCGGCACGGCCGCGTCCGGCACGGCTGCGGGCGGCGTCGGTCGCTGCTCAGGGGGTGATGTTCCGAGGGGCCCGGAGTCGGGCATCGGCGGCTCCTTGCTGCGGTGGGGTGGGCGCTCCGTTGCGCGGGGAGGTGACCGGAGGCAGACCTGTCGCGCGCATCAGGGCTTCAGTGGGGCCTGGGGGCGATCTGGACGTTCTCCATCACGCCGAGGGCGTCGGGCAGGAGCACCGCGGCGGAGTAGTAGGTGGTGACGAGGTAGGAGATGATCGCCTGTTCGTTGATGCCCATGTACCGCACGGACAGGCCCGGTTCGTACTCGTCCTGCAGTCCGGTCTTGCGCAGGCCGATGACGCCCTGGTTCTTCTCGCCGGTGCGCATCGCGATGATGGAGCTGGTCTGCTCCTTGCTGATCGGAATCTTGTTGCAGGGCAGGATGGGGACCCCGCGCCAGGCGGGGACGGACTGTCCGCCGAGGTCGACGTGGTCGGGGTAGAGACCGCACGCGTTGAAGCCACGTCCGATGGCGGCGATGGTCCTGGGGTGGGCGAGGAACATTTTGGTGCCGCGCCGGCGGCAGAGCAGATTGTCCATGTCGTCCGGGGTGGGCGGGCCGGAGTGGGGCTGGATGCGCTGCTTGAAGTCGGCGTTGTGCAGCAGCCCGAACTCGCGGTTGTTGATCAGCTCGTGTTCCTGCCGCTCACGCAAGGCCTCGACGGTGAGCCTGAGTTGCTCCTCCGTCTGGTTCATCGGACCGTTGTAGAGGTCCGCGACCCTGGAGTGGATCCTCAGAACGGTCTGGGCCACGGAGAGTTCGTACTCGCGCGGCTCCAGTTCGTAGTCGACGAAGGTGCCCGGCAGGTCCGCCTCACCGACATGGCCTGCCGACATGGCGATCTCGGCCTCGCCGTGCTTGTTCTGCCGGTGGCGCGCGCGGGAGCGGTAGGTGTCGACGTGGGCCTGCAGGCTGGGTGCCGTGGCCTGGACGGCGGCGAAGTCGGCGCGGCTGAGGGTGAGGAGGGTGCCGGAGGTCTCGGCGGTGACCGTGCTGTCGTGGCGGGCGTCGGCGTCGAGCAGGGCGTTCTCACTGAAGTGGTCGCCGTCCGCGAGCACCCCGAGGGCGATCTCGCCGCCGTACTTGCCCTCGGAGGTCTGGCTGAGCCGGCCGTGGGCGATCAGGTGGATCCGGTCCGCTGGGCTGCCGCGCTCGGCGAGGACGTCGCCGGCCGCGAAGTCGGCTTGCGTGCAGCGGTCGGCGAGGGCGGTGAGGACGTCCGTGTCCTCGAATCCGCGCAGCAGGGCCAGTTCGCCGAGCTCCCGGGGGATCACGCGGACCGTGGCGCCCTCCTGGACGAACTCGATGCGCCCGTCGCCGACGGTATGTCGCAGCCGCCGGTTGACCCGGTAGGCGCCGCCTTCGGCCTCGACCCAGGGCAGCATCCGCAGCAGCCAGCGGGAGGTGATCTCCTGCATCTGCGGGACGGACTTGGTGGTGGTGGCGAGGTTGCGGGCGGCGGCGGTGCTCAGGGACTGCTGCGGCGCGGCCCGGGTGGTCTCGGCTTCCGGGATGCTGTCGACGGTCATCGGAGGTGGTTCTCCTTGCACAACGGGGCGCCCGACGCACACGGGTGCGCCGACCGGGAGACAGGGAGGGGTGGGCAACGGTTCGGGAGGAACCACGCGGATCCGCCCACCCGCAGAAGCTATCCACTGGGTGGGCCGTATCCATCGGGGAGACGAGATGCTTACCTCGAAGCAGTGACAATTTGTTGAATGCGGTTTATCGGTGCATGAGGTGAGATCGCCGCCTGCTCGCTCATGAGGCGCTTGAGTCTCCGGCGACTGGAAGGAGCACGGGGTCGCCCCCGAGGAACGGAGGCGGCCGACATGCTGGCCGAGCTGTTCGGCGACGCCGACCGGGCCGCGGTACTGAGCAGTCTGGAGGCCGGGATCGAGGCCGGGGCGGAGCGCTGTCGCACGCTCGTCGCCCGCGTGCGCGGGCAGGATGCGTCGCCCGATGCGACCGAGGAGCTGGCGTGGCTGAAAGGTGCCCTGCGCACAGCGGAGCCGGCCTGATCGGCCGTGGCGCGCGGCGGACTCGGGGTCAGCTCGCGGCGCGCCACCATGCGGGAGACACGCTGAGGCTCCAGACCTCGCCCGCCCGCTCTTCGGAGTGTCCCTCCGCGCGGACGAAGACCCTCACGCCCGACTCGGGCACCTGGTAGCGGCGCATGTCTTCCGACATGCCGTCCTCGTCCGGCTCGGGTTCGAGCGAGCAGCCGAGCCCGGCGATCGCGGCGGCCAGGTCGTCGAAGCGCGTCGACGGCGCGAACACGCCGTACGCTCCGCGCAGGGCCGCCGGTACGGACGACGACCCGGTGTCCCACCGCAAGCGGTGCACCTGCACACTCACCCCGAAGCAGGACCAGGCTCCGCCCTCCTCCTGGAAGGACAGTTCCACCAGCCCGTAGTCCCGGCGCAGCAGGCTTCCGTCCTCGGCGTCGAGGAAGTCGGTGCCGAGCTCGGCCTCCCATGCGGCCGGCTGCGTGCCGATGCCCACGCCCAACACGTCGCCTCGGGTGGCGACGCGGGCGTAGAAGTCCAGGTCGGACATCTGCGCCCTCCCTCTTGTTTCGCTCAGCACCTTGGCGTCGCCGTCCGGACATTACCGATCGGTAGCTTATCGCCTGGTGTGCCCCGTGCGCAGCGGGAACGCCCCGTCCCGTCGGGCTGCGTACCATGCTCCGTATGCAGGTGCCCAGTACATCGACGCGTGGCGAGATCGTCATCCGCAGGGCGGTCGCCCGGGACGCCAAGCGGCTCACGCGGCTTGTGCGCGGCTCGCGTGCCTACGAGGGGCAGTACGCGGCGATGGTCGCGGGTTACCGCGTCGGGCCCGACTACGTCGAGACGCATCGGGTGTTCGTGGCCGTCGACGCCGATGACGCCGCGGGCCGGGTGCTCGGTTTCTACTCGCTGGTCCTCGTGCCGCCGGAGCTGGACCTGCTCTTCGTGGCGGACGGGATGCAGGGGCGTGGCATCGGGCAGCTGCTCGTCGAGCACATGAAGTCCGAGGCGCGCGCGGCGGGCCTGGACCGTGTCCGGGTGGTGTCGCATCCTCCGGCCGAGGGCTTCTACCGCAGCGTGGGCGCGCTGCCCACGGGGACCGTCTCCGCGAATCCGCCCGCAGTGGCCTGGGACCGGCCCGAGCTGGAGTTCTTGATCCAGTAGTCGCCGGCCAAGGCGCGGCGACATGGTGGTTCGGGCCCAGGAGTCCGGAGTTCGTCGACGACAGCGACGGCGACGACGATGGGCAAGTCCTCGGCGCTACCGTCGTCCAGCGCAGCCAACGCCCGTCACCGTGAGCCGGGCTTCTTGCCCTTCTGTTTCATGCGCGCGTGCCCCGGCGGTTGGTCGAGACCCTTTGCTCTGGCTTTCCCCACTGCCTTGCCCACGGGGTGGGTGGTGGGCGGTGAGCTCTCAACGGGCGGGTGGTCGTGGAGCGTTGGTACGGCGTCGCGCAGCGGCTGAACGGATGCGGAGGCGCTGCGCGAGGGTGGGGCGGCCGGGGCGGAGGAGGGGGCGTCGTTGTGAGCCGCGGTGTCCGGGCGCGTGGACGGCGCGACCGGGTCAGGGGCGGACGGGGCCGCTTCGCCTGCGGTGTCGTGGTGTGAGAAGCCCTCGGTGACCGCCAGTCCGGTGGCGACAAGGGCGGCCAGTGCGGCCGCCATCCCTCGGGTTCGAAGACGGCCGCGGACGGAGGAGGAGCGGGGAAGGTCCTGGTCCTCAGGGAGACCTGTTGCGGCGTGCGAGGCAGAGGGCGCCATTGCGGCCGGCGCCGAGCTCCGGTGTGTGCTGTCGGCGGGATCTGCGGTGGTGGAAGGTACGACGCTGAGCACCGGCCGGGCCACGGACGCAACAGATTCGGCCGGGCTCGTTCCGGCGAGTCGGGTCAGGTCCTGGGCGCAGTCGCGGGCCGTGGGGCGAGCCTGTTCTTCCAGGCTGGTCATGTCCCGCAGGAGGCCGGCGAAGCCGTCGGGCAGAGAGTCCGGGAGTACGGGCGGGCGATGCAGGCGCGCTATGGCGGCCTCGAGTGGGCCGCCGTCGTATTCGAGTCGGCCGGTGAGGCATTCGAGGAGGACCAGGCCGAGGGCGTAGATGTCTGCGGGGCGGCCTACGGGCCGGCCCAGCACCTGTTCGGGAGAGAGGTAGGCCGCGGTGCCGGTCAGGGTTCCGGTGGCGGTGCGGGTGGTCGCGTCCAGCAGCCGGGAGATGCCGAAGTCCGTGAGGTGGGGGCGGCCGGAGGAGTCGAGAATGATGTTGGACGGTTTGACGTCCCGGTGGACGATCCCCACCTCGTGGGTGTGGGTCAGCGCTTCGGCCAGTGCGGCACCGAGCGCCGCCGCGGCTGCGCACGGCAGGGGTCCTTCGGCGATGCGGGATTTCAGTGTGCGTCCGTCGATCAGTTGCATGACCAGGAAGGCGTCGCCGTCGTGGTGTCCGACGTCGAATGCGGTCACCAGTCCCGGGTGCTGCAGCCGGGCGAGGATCTCGGCCTCGCTGCGGAAGATCTCCTCCGTGTCGAAGCCGGTGCCGGCGCGGAACATCTTCACAGCGACCGGCCGCCGCAGCCGCAGGTCGAAACCGCGGTACACGTCGGCCGCCCCACCCGAACCGATCAACGCGTCCAGACGGTATCGGCCCGCCAGGATCCGGGCACAGCCCCGGACGGCCCGGGCGTCCCGCACCTCGCGCAATGCCACGACGATCTCCCCACTCCGCACACTCGCACCGCTCAGTCGCCCGACGTCGACGGGCCGCCGCACGCAAGTACCCACCCCCTCGGCGTTTGCACCATCCCGTACCGAGCGGGCGGTTGGCCTGGGAGAGGAACGCCTCGTGGTGTAGGTGAGCCTCGTTGGCGAGGCCGGCCCGATCGCGCGCGGGCTGACCGGGGCTCTTGGTCTCGACCCGGCCGGACTGCCGTCCGCGGCGACCGCCCTGGCCCGGCGCGTGGGGCCACGTCCTCGCCCGCACCACCATCCCGGTCGACGACAGCGCGCCCGGCTCAGCTCGACAGTTCCACAAGGCGCTGCATCAGGAGCTGCTCCTTGTCTGCGGCCTCATGGACGAGTTTTGACGCGCTGTGGAGGGATTCCCGTGACGACGCGACTCCCGCCTCGTTCAGGAGTCCGGCCACCTCGGTCCACTTCTTCGACACGTCGCGGTACGCGTCCGAGACCTCCTGGTATTCGCCGGTGCCGGTGATCTCGGCGGTCTCCGCGAGGAACTCCGCCCACATCGTGCGGAACAGGCCGCCGCCGGTTCCCGCGTCCTCCATGACCGTGCAGATCTCGGGAAGGCTGTCGGCGGGCGAGTCGAGGTCGTCGAGCCACTGGGGCATCAGGTCGGCGACTTTGTGCATGCCTTTGTATCCGAAATTGGAGATCGGCGGGTTCAGAAATTCCTCCGCCGCCTTTTTGATGCCATTGCGTGCGGCTTTCCCCAGATCAGGAAGGCCGCCCTTCGGGAGATCGAGGGTGAACGCGCGGTTGCGGGAACTCATCGGGCCCCGGGCGTTCCGCGCTGCCTCCAGGGATTCCCCGGTGGCCCATTGCAGGCCGAGCGGCTTGGTTTCCACCAGAGCGAAACGGTCGTCGTCGTGGCCGACGCAGGCCACATAGTGGGCCGCGAACCGGAAGTCGTCGGTGGAGTAGTCGATGAAGTAGCGGTCGAGCTTGAGACCGACGATGGTTCCGGATTCAAGCTCGGCCAGCAGGTGTTCCTTCGCGCGCTTCACCGACGACGTCTCATGAACCGACAGCCGCAACTTCAGCGCATTCGCCAGATTCTCGGTCAGTGTGTCGGGCTTGATACGGCCGCCGACGAACGGGGTCGGCATCTGTTTCGTCCGCCAGTAGATGAACGACAAACCACCGGCGAGCCCGAAGATGAGCGGCTCCGACAAGTCGACCTCTCGCTGTCGCAAGAGATTCACGAGGGTGGTCGACTCGCAATGGTTGCCGACATACGGATCTTCTTCTAAAAGCGACACGTGTTCTCGTCTCCCTTCCTTCGCGTAGAGCGTAGCGCAAGCCCCTGAAGTGCGATTGCGGACGCCGGAATCAGGGAGGCGTTCAGTCGTTCAGATTCGCGAAACGAGGAAGTTGCCGAGGAACAGATGATCCATCTCGGTCTTGAGGAAGCAGGACAGGGCATCCGTGGGCGAGCAGACGATGGGTTCGCCGGCGACGTTGAACGAGGTGTTGATGAGGCAGGGAATCCCGGTCAGCTGGGTGAACTCCCGCAGCAGTTCTGCGAGCAGGGGGTTGCTCTGCTCGGTGACCGTCTGGATCCGCGAGGTGGCGTCGACATGGCAGGCGCCCTGGATCTTCTCCTGGTACTCGGGCCGCACCGGAACCACGAAGGTCATGTACGGCGAGGACGTCTTCTTGCCGAGCTCGAAGACCTCGGGCGCCAGGTGCTCCAGGACCACGGGGGCGAAGGGCCGGAACTGCTCACGGTGCTTGATGCGTTCGTTGATGATGTCCTTGATGTCGGGGAACCTGGGGTTGGCCAGGATGCTGCGGTTGCCCAGGGCGCGCGGGCCGTACTCCATCCGCCCCTGGAACCATCCGATGACGCGGCGCTCCTGCATGAGGGCTGCGGCCTCCCGCGGCACGTCGGCGGGGTCCAGCTCCCGCCAGACGACCTGGTCGGCGTACTGCTGGAGGGCCGCCTGGATCTCCTGGCCGTCGTAACTCGGGCCCAGGTACGGCGACGTGCCGACCCGGGGCGGCGTGCCCGCGCGGCCACTGGCGAACAGCGCCGCGCCGATGGCCACGCCGACGTCACTGGCACCGAAGCTGACGTCCATCCCGGTGAAGCGTGAACGCTCCAGCAGTTTGCTGTTGTTGACGCAGTTGAGGGCGAGTCCGCCTTCGAAGATCACGCGCGGCAGGTCGCTGCGGGCCTCCAGCGTCCGGATCTGGCCGGCGGTCACGGTCTCCAGCATGTGCTGGGCCGCACTGGCCACGCGGACCCGGTAGTCGAACTCCTCCCGGTCGTCGGCGCTGCCGCCGAAGACGCGGTCGAAGAGCTCGTAGTAGGCGGGTACGGCGTTCGCCGGATAGGGAATCCGGTACGTGCCGTCGGGGCACATCTCGACCACGTGCTCGAGGAACGGGTTCGGCTCGGGCGGCGGGCCGTAGCCGGCCAGTCCCATCACCTTGTACTCGTCGTTGTTCGGGACGAATCCGAGGTAGCGCGTCACCACGGAGAAGAGCATCGCCAGGGAGTGCCGCGAGTCGATGGTCATGTCGTCGAAGATCTTCACCTCGCCGTCGCGCACCTCCCCCATGATCGCCGACAGCCATTCGGCGCGACCGTCGCTGACCAGGAACGCCGCGTCTGAGCCGCCCGACAGGTGGTATCCGGTCATCAGATGCGCGATGTGGTGCGGGACCCGGACCAGCTTCTCGGGGGTCAGCCGGTGACCCGTGTGCTCGAGGAAGTCGGCCTCGGTCGCGGCCTCGCTGAACATCGCCTCATGGGTCTCCGCCAGACGCCGCAAGCGCGCGAACTTCTGCTCGACGGACGCCTCACGGTCTTCGGTGATCTCGGCGATCATCTTGTTCAGCACGTCCTGCGAGAACTGCCAGGAGAAGGCGAACGTGTCGACGTCGTCGAAGCTGATGCCGGCCGAATCCAGGCACCAGCGCATCGCGTTGACCGGGAAGCTCGACGTCTTCTTCTCCCGGTTGAGCCGCTCCTCCTCGACGGCGGCGACCAGCTTCCCGTCGATGACGAGCGCGGCAGACGAGTCATGGCCGTACAGCAGATGACGGTCGATGCCGGTGGCGCGAAAGAGGCGTCCGAAGATTTCCGCAGACTTGCCGAATCCGTTGTAGCCCAGAACGATCATGAGGAGCTCCTTTCGCTATGGCCAGATCGTGAGGTAGTCCGAGATCACGGTGGACCGCCGGAAACCCGCGTCGAGCACCGCGCCGGTCAGATCGGCACCGCTGAGGTCCGCGCCGTCCAGGTTCGCGCCCACGAGGCGGCAGCCGTTCAGCTCGGCCAGGATGAGGTACGCCTCGCACAGATCGGCGCCTTCCAGATTCGCGCCCCTGAGGTCCGCGGACATCAGATACGACTCGGTCAGCACGGCGTCGGTGAAGTCCGCGTCGGCGAGCTCGGCGCCCTGCAGGTCGGCGCCGTGCAGCCGCGCCTTGCGCAGGTCGGGGCGGAAGGGGCCCTGCGCCCGGCGCCGGCGGGCGTGCTCGTTCCAGCGTCGGGGGCCCTGGAGCAGTACGGTCTCGTCCTCGGTGGGCATCTCTCTCGACCTCGCGTCTACAGGGTGGTGAGCGCGGTGAGCGCCCGCTTCTCGACGTCCATCGCGGACCGGGCCGTGTCCGCCACGGCGTCCACCAGCGTCTTGAGATCGTCGCGCGCGGTGGCGGCGCCCGCTGCCAGCAGGGCGGATCCCAGGTTCGACCAGAGCCGGCCGCTGTCGAGGAACTGCCCGGCCGCGTCGGCGTAGCGTGTGTCGCCGGTGCTCTCGGCGACCCTCGTCAGGTAGCGGCCGATCATCGGGCGGAACAGCCCGCCGCCGGTGCCGAAGGACTGGATCTGCCGCCCCAGGTGCAGCAGTTGACGCGCCAGCGCGTCGGTCCGCACCACGTGGCCGGCCAGGTCCACGTCCTCGACCTCGCCGTGTTTGGACTGCGGCCAGGACGCCGCCGTCGTGGCCAGCAGTCTCATCCCGGGGATGCCCAGGTTCCGGCTGCCCGGCCTGAGGACCTCGCGGCACAGGGTGCGCACGGCCACCGGACCGACGCGGTCCAGTTGCGGGGTGCGCCGCGGCGCGCCGAGGACGTACACCTTCCAGTCCGGGTTCAGCGGGGGCGAGTTGCGGCTGGACCGGGCCGCCTGCAGCTCGGCCGCGCTCACGGTGACGGGTTCGTCGAACGCCGGATCCGACACCTCGAACGCGTCGGCGCCGAGAGGCCGGACCACGTTGACGAAGTACCCGCCGAAGGAGGTGCGGCCTTCCAGCCCCCAGTAGGGGAGCATGCCGAGGTCCACCCGGGTCACGACGGCCGGTGCCGAGGCCAGCAGCTTGGCCAGGCCGTCACCGGACTTAGGCGTGTGCGCGGCGACTTCGACGCCCATCAGCCGGGCCGCCCGGAGCGGCATGATCGCCTGTTTGCCGACGACGATGTCCGGCGCGTTGCCGTTCGCCGGGAAGAACGAGAAGCCGAAGCCTCCGTCCAGCCCGAACACGATCTCCTCGTCGACGTCGTAGCCGCCGGCCGCGAGGACGGCGCATTGGCAGGCCGACTCGCAGTGGATGCCCCGCCGGTGGGCGTAGCGGCCGGTCTCGTTCATCGCGTCACCTGTCCCAGTGCCATCAAGGACCGGCGCAGTGGCGGGTCCATCTTCTCCACCGCGTACCGGAACGTGTCGCGGGGCATCTCGGTGTGCCAGGTGCGCAGGAACTCGGCCACCTCGTCGGGGTGGGCCTCGGCGGTGACCTTGAGCAGCCAGCCCGAGCCCTTCTGCACATAGGTGTCGTCGTCGTGCATCAGCCGGACGCAGTTGTCGAGGACGTGCGACAGTGGCAGTTCGAAGACCGTCCGGCCCACCTTGCGCCGGACGAACTTCACGACGGCAACGTTCGCGGCGCGTCTGGCCCACGGGGAGGCGGACCCGGTCCAGCTCCGGGTCCGCGGGATCAGCTCCGGGTGCCCGAGGAAGAACGGGTAGAGCAGTTTCAGGCACATGTCGTCGCACTGCGCCCAGTTGGACACAGAGGTCTCCAGCCAGTACCGGCAGCGGTCCAGCAGCTCCTCGCCGAGTCCGGTCCTGGCGACCTTGTGCAGGACGGCGAAGCCCAGGAGCACCTCCTCGTGGTACTCGGCGTGCGCCAGCAGCTCCTCGGCGAGGAGCAGCCGGGTCGCCGCGGGAGTGTCGCGCCGGTCCCGGAACCAGTCGGTCGCGATCTCGACGACCGCGGCGTTGCCCACCCCGAGGGCCCGGATCTCGTGCGGGAAGTAGCGCTGCATGCGCATCGCGAAGTCCGGGTCGGCCTTGGCCGCGAGTGTCTTCGACAGGTCGTGCGCGGCGGTTGGAACATTGATCACTTGGTGCCGATCGTGAGTTTGAGCGGCTGGGCGGCCGGCTTCGGCGCGCGTTCCAGCCGGGGCTTGCCCTGCATGACGTACTCGTACTCCTGGTGCATGTCGGCGACGGCCTGAACGGTCTCCGTCGAACGGTCCGTCAGGTTCTGCCCGCCCAGGCCCCACCACAGGTACCAGTTCTTGTGGCTCAGGTAGGCGTCGCGGACGAAGTCGAGCGTGTCCCGGTCGGCGAGGATCGCCGGCTCCACGTAGAAGGCGGGGACGAACGTGCCCTGGCCTTCCCGCAGGATGCCGGCCTTGACGGCCTGGCGCTGGAGCTTGGTGCCGCTGAGGATCCGGATGCCGAGGTTGGCGTAGATCTGGGCCGGGTTCAGGTACCGCTCGGTGAAGCGGATCGACTCCCTCAGTGCCTGCGGGGTCTCCCCCGGCCCGCCGAGGAAGACGCAGTGGGTGTGTTCGATCGGGCTGGCCGTGAACAGTCGGTCGATCTCGAGGACGCGGGCCATGTCGAAGCCCTTCATCAGGTCCGCCAGGGCCTCGTCGGTGAGGGCGTCGGTGCCGAGGTCCACCCGGATGCAGCCGGCCGCGTGCAGCAGCTTCACGAACTCGGGTGTAATCGCGTTGGGCGTCAGCTGGCAGTACCAGGGCACGTCGAGCTTGGCGCGGATCATCTCCTCGCACACCTCGGCCGCGTACTCCATCGGATAGTTGAAGGTCGCGTCGACGATCTCGAACTCCCGCACGGCCGGGTTCTCCGCCATCGCCCGCTGGATCTCGCCGACGACCTCGGCCGGTTCCTTGAACCGGTCGCCCTTGCCCTCGGTCTTGCGGATGATGCAGTAGGAGCAGAACAGCTTGCAGCCCCGTTTGGTCTGCAGGGTCTCGATGGCCGGCTGGTGGTCGCGGGTGAGGTCGGAGGCCGCCGAGACGCCTTCCTCGAAGTACCGGGGGTCGTACACGGACCGGTCGGGTTCGAGCGCTCCCAGATCGAATGCCTGGCTCGACTGGTTCTGGCAGAACCTGCCGTTGTCGTCGAGGTAGCAGAGCCCCGATATCGACTCCAGCCGCCCGCCGGACTCCAGGTGGTCCAGCAGTTGGACGATGCCGGCCTCGCCCTCACCCGCGATGCCGTAGTCCGGCTGGGCGTATTCGAAGAACGACAGCGGCTCGACCGAGAAGCCGGAGCCGCCGAGGACGACGGTGGCGCTGGTGTACTTGCGCACGCACTGGACGATCTTCTCGGTCATGGGGCCGAAGAAGACCGGGTCGATGAACGTCAGGTTGTCCAGGTTGCGCACGGCGATGCCGACCACGTCGTAGGTCCCGGTGGTCAGCTTCTCCCGGACCGCCTTGAGCTCCCGGGACTCCCAGAGCAGGTCGAGGACGTCGACCTGGTGTCCGGCGTGCTTGAGCGCGGCGCTGATGTAGGCCATGCCGATGGGCAGCGCCGGCCGCGGTACCCGGATCTTGTTGGTGGAGATGAGCAGTACGCGCATGGGCCTTCACTCTCGTCAGGACTGCCAGTACGTCGCCGGCTGCAGGTCGCCGCTCAGGGTGGCTTTGGCGCGGTAGCGGCGCATACGGTCCAGGTCGACCTCGACGACTCCGACGCCGGGTTCCTTGCCGAGGTCCACCATCCGTTCGTCGCCGTCGACGAAGTCGAATCGTTCGGCCTCCAGGAACAGCGGGTCCGCCAGGACCTGGCTGCGCCCCATGTAGCCGAATCCGGCGTACAGGTTGTTGCCGATGCCGGACGCGAACGCCAGGACGCACTCGGCGTCCACGGCCCTGACCGGCAGGCGCATGTTCGCCACGTACGCGAACATCTCGGGTACCAGCGCGGAGCACACGATGATGTCGACGCCGCGGCGGCAGTACTCCCGCGCGACTTCGGGGAAGTTGATGTCGTAGCCCTGCATCAGGCCGATGCGTCCGAACTCGACGTCGAAGACCGGGTATTCGGATCCGCCGCTGAGGTAACGGGCCTCCAGTTCGTGGCAGTGCACGCGCCGGTAGCGGCCGAGCAGGGTTCCCTCGGGGCCGCACAGCACCGAGGTGCTGTAGTACGTGCCGTCGCCGCCGCGCTCCAGCAGGCCGGCCACGATGTGCACGCCGGCCTGCTTCGCCTGCTCGCGCAGGAAGTCGGTCTCGGGCCCCGGTATGGTCACCGACACGTCCGCGACCTCCAGGATGTTGCCGGAGGTGGAGAACGCCTCGGGCAGGCAGATCAGGTCCGCTCCCTGCGCGACGGCCTCGCCGATGTAGTGCTCGGCGCGGCGCAGGTTCTGCGCCGGCTTGCCGAGCTTGGACTCCATCTGGACGACGGCGATCTTCGTCCCGGGCATCAGGTGCTCACCGGTTCGAGGGGACGCGAGGAGATCACCAGGCCGAGGTCCTCCTCGACGACCTGCCAGTCCGCAAGGCCGGCCTCCCGGAGCAGCTCGGCCGCCTCGTCGCGGGTGTAGGCGGCCTGCAAGGAGCGCATGAACTCGTCGCCGCCCTCCTTCACGAACTGCAGGATGAAGGTGATGTGCCCTTCCTCGGCGTGCCGGTTCATGTCCTCGATGATCACGACACCGTCGGGCTTGCAGATCCGGGCGCATTCCTTCAGCGTCTCCACCGGCCGGCGCCAGCGGTGCAGCGAGGAGAACGAGAACACGATGTCGGCGGAGTCGTCCGGGAAGGGCAGCCGGTTCAGCTTGGCCATCTCGAACTCCACGTCGCCGGCGCTGTTGGCCCAGACGGCGAGTGTCAGGTTGTCCTCGGCGACGTCGACGAGGTTCTGGTTCTCCTCCACGCCGGACACCGCCAGGTCGGGCAGCTTGCCCGCCACGTGGAGGGAGAGCAGGCCGGTGTTGAAGCCGACTTCGACGAGGTCGGTCATCCCGTCGCGGACGTTGGCCATGATGCGGTCGCTCGGCCGCTTGTACGCCATCAGCGCGGAGCGGCGCATCCCGAGGTCGTAGAAGCGGACCTTGTCGATGTCGTCGTGCGGGGACGGCTGGGGCACCCGGTCGGTCAGGTTCAGCAGTCGGGCCTCAGTGGTGGTCACAGCCGGCCTCCTCGTCCTTGGGCCGCGTGGTGAGCTGCAGGGGGATCGACCGGCTGGAGATGAAGTTGGAGATGTCCGCTCCCAGGTGCTGCGGGTAGCGGCGGAACTCCGGCGAGTAGAACGCCTTGGAGATGTTGTCGAGGTAGTACCAGCCCTTGGGGCCGGTCACCTCGATGCCGTTCTCGTCGGCGGTGATGAGTTCCTTCTCGATCAGGTCGTCGATCTCGGCGCGGAACATCTCCATGAAGTCGACACCGTGGATCCGGCGGAAGCGCTCCCGGTTGACCCGGCCGGCCTTGACGCCCAGCACCATCGACCGCCGGATCGACTCCGACTTCGTGATGTGCTTGCCCATGGAGATCGGCAGCCGGCCCTCCATCACCGTCTGGATGTAGCGGCCGATGTCGGGCTCGTTGAAGTACCAGTGGTCGCGCAGGTGACCGGTGGCGGTGGGGCCGAGCGGGATGATGGGGATGTCCTCGCTCCACGACGTCTCGCCGTACTTGGGCTGGAAGCCGGGTTTGGCGAAGCAGTCGCCGTAGTAGCCCAGGAAGCCGTTCTTGGAGAGCTTCTCGGCGGCGAACAGGAACATGTCGTCGACCACGGCCTTCTCCGGGACCGGCGGCAGCTTCCTGCGCTTGGTGGAGATCTGCGCGAACTCCATGTACGTGTAGAAGGAGATGCAGGTGACCCCGAGGTCGATGGCGACGTCGAGGCTGTGCTCCCAGCTCTCCATCGTCTGCCCGTTGATGCCGTGCATCAGGTCGATGTTGATGTTCTCGAATCCGCACCGGCGCAGCAGCCGGATGCTCTCCTTGAGCATCTCCGGGTCGTTCGGGCGGCCGATGTTCTTCAGTTCCTCCGGGACGAAGGTCTGCACCCCGAGGCTGATGCGGCGTATGCCGCGTTCCAGCAGGACGGTGGCCTTGCGCTCGCTGATGTCGACCGGGGTGGTCTCGATGGAGAAGTCCGCGCCCTCCTCGACGTCGAAGCTGCTGAACATGTGGCCCAGCAGGTCGTCGAGTTGCGGGGCGGTGAGCGCGGTCGGGGTTCCGCCGCCGATGTAGCCGAGGGTGATGACGTGGTCCTGGATGTAGGGCCGCTCGGCGTAGTTGGTGATCTCCGTCTTCAGCGCGTCCAGATAGGTGCGGGTCAGGTCCCGGTCGGTCTGGTGCTTGATGTACGGGCAGCTGAAGCAGAGCCGGTTGCAGAAGGGGATGTGGACGTACACGCCCATGGGCTTGCGCGTGAACACCTCCTCCTCGTTCACCGGCACGTGCTTGGTGGGGTACTGCCGCACCCACTCGCTGTCGCGCTCCGGGTACTCCTTCCAGAACGGCATGCTCGTGGTCGTGGTGGTGATGCTCATGCGATGTCCTCCGGTTCGACTTGGTCGACGATGGAACGGACGACGTCCGCCAGAGTGGGCTGGAAGTAGGACGCGGAGCGCAGTGCGAGGCCGGCGGCGTGGGCCCGGGCGACCACCTCGGCCAGGGTGCTGTGGTGGTCGCCGTCGGACAGGTCGAGCCGCACGCCCTGGTCGACGGTGCGCACGGACCGGATCAGGCCGCCGGCCTGCGCCTGTTGCCCGGCCCAGTCGTGCAGCCGCTCGAGGTGGGACTCGGTGAAGGCCTCCAGGATCAGGCTGGAGCGCTCGCCCCACCGGGTGACGGCGTCGAGCGAGGCGTCCTTGATCTGCCGGCCCTGGTGGAGCACCACGACAGAGTCGGCCAGCGCGAGCAGTTCGTCGCGGTGATGGCTGGCGAACAGCACGCCGACGCCGTCCTTCTTCAGGCTTCCCAGCAGCTCCAGCAGCGTCTCGCGGGCCGTCGGGTCCAGGCCCGTGGTGGGCTCGTCGAGGATCAGCAGGTCGGGGCGGTGCGCCACGGCGCAGATGACGTGCAGCTTGCGCTGGCTGCCGCCGGAGAGACTGCGCACGTACTGGTGGCGGTACCGCTCGAGGTCGGCCAGGGCGATCAGCTCCTCGTACCGGCCGGGGTCGGCCCGCCGGAGCTTGAGCTGATGCTTGACGTACGTCTCCACGCTGACGCCGTCCGGGAGGTCCTTGGCCTGCTGGACGTACCCGATGTGGCGGCCGACCTGCCCCCAGCGGCGGGGCGGGGTGCCGCAGACGCGCACCTCGCCGCCGGACGGGCGCAGCAGCCCGGCGACGAGCCGGATCAGCGTGGTCTTGCCGGCTCCGTTGGTGCCGATGACGGCCACGCCCTCGCCGGCGTTCACCGAGAAGGTGAGGGAGCGCAGGGCGAAGTCGGGGCTCACACGGTGGTCGAGCCGGGAGACCGACAGGACCGGCGCCGCGGTGCTCGGGGTGTCAGCCATGGCCGATCCTCCTGCGGAAGGCCCAGGCGGCGATGCCGAGGGCCAGGAACGAGTAGGCCACCGCCAGCACCGATGCCCCGGTGGCCGAGACGTCTGGCGAGGTGGCGGCGCGGAAGATGTCGACGTGCACGGAGAGGGGGAGCCGGGCGAAGACGTCGCCGAGCGTCCCGAGGTTTCCGAGGGGGAAGAAGATCCCCGCGAAGTACATGAGCGGAATGACGATGATGTTCACGACGGCCGGGAAGGAGATCTCGTTGGTGTAGGTCGCGATGAGGATCCCGAGTCCGGCGAAGGCCGTGCACGCGGTGAAGAAACCCAGGACGAACAGCGGCACCGACTCGATCCGGGCGTCGAAGACCCCGACGCCGAGCAGCAGCACCAGGACGAACTGGAACAGGCACTTGAGCACGACCCCGACGATCCGGGCGAGCAGGAACCCGGAGTACGACAGGGGCGAGAGGATCAGGTCCTCGATCGTGCGGCGGTTGCGGTCGATGATGACCGTGTAGCCGACGGTGTAGGTGCAGCTGAACATGATGCCGGCGCCGATGATGCCGGGGAAGACGAAACCGAAGTAGTTGGCGGCCGTCGGCGCCGGGCTCACCATCTGGTCGGTCGCCGCCCCGAAGGCCAGCACCATCGACACCGACGTCAGCAGCGTCGACACCGCGAACAGGCGGTTGTCGAAGAACTGCCGCATGTCCATCACGACCAGCCCGAGCACATCGCCGAGCCAGCCGGACTCCGGCTGCATACGCGTAGCCCTCATCGGGCGGGCCCCCCGTGGTTAGTGGTCCAGGTGGAGCGCAGGTCGTCGTGGAACGGCAGCCCGGCGCGGACCTTGCGCCGCTGCCGCCAGTGCACGTCCGCGTGGATCACGGCTTCCTGGCTGCCCGGTTCGGCCTCGGCGAGGATGTCCGCGTCCTGGTCCTCGCGGGCGTCCTGCACCAGACCGTCGACGATCATGCTGCGGCCGACGTAGGTCAGGTTCGCGAAGCGGTTCTCCCCCACCCCGCTGGCGAGGACCAGCGCGCATTCGTTGTCGGCGGCCCGGGCGCGGCACAGGGAGCGCAGCGGGTGCGAGAACGGCCCGAAGAGGTTGGCCACGGCGACGACGAGGTCGGCGTCCTGGGCGAGGTACTGCCGGCTCGCCTCCGGGAAGCGCAGGTCGTAGCTCACTTGCAGGCCGATCCGCCCGACGGGTGTGTCGATCACCTCGCCGGGAGAGCCGGTGGAGATGTACTCGGACTCGCCCGCCCACACGCAGGCACGGTGGTACCAGCCGAGCGGGTCGCCGCCGGGGCCGACGAGCACGGCCGCGTCGAAGACGTCCCGTCCGGCCGACAGCAGCACGCCCGCGGCGATGTGCATCCCGAGGGTGCGGGCCTGCTCGGCGAGGAACTCGACGACCGGGCCGTCCTCGGTGGTCGCGTCGGTGCGCAGCGTCGGGAAGTTCAGGCCGGTGGCGAAGGTCGCCGGCAGGCACGCCAGGTCGGCCTCGCGTTCTCGTGCGGTGGACAGCAGCTTGGCGGCTCTCGCCAGGTTCTCGTCCCGCTGTCCGGGCTCGATCCGCAGCTGCAGGGCGGCGAGCCGGGTGCGGGCGCCACGGAAGAGGCTCATCGCGGCGCCGCCTCGGCCGTGACTTCCTTGTACGCCCGTTCCAGCACCGGAAGGAACTCGTCCACCATCGCGGGTGTCACGTGCCGGGTGACGACCAGCCGCAGGGTTTCGCCGAATCGCTTCGACGTGGAGACGATCCAGCCCTTCGACTCCAGCAGCTGCGAAATGCGGACCGCGTGCGGCATCCGGACCACCACGATGTTCAGCTGCGGTTCGGCGAACAACTCGTGCCCGGCGGCGCGCAATCCGTCCACCAGGTACTTCGTCACCTCGAAGTTGGTCCGGGTGAGGTCGCGGAAGCCGTCGCGTCCGAGGTGCTCCAGCACCGCGTAGGTGGACACCGCGGCGGCGCCCGGCCGGGTGCCGAGCAGGGTGTGGTGCACCGGCGTGTCGATGAAGAACGAGTCGACGGCGAAACGCCCGGCGTCCTGGGCGCCGCGGAACAGGATCGCCCCGGCGGGGACGTTGGCCAGTCCGTACTTGTGCGGGTCGATGGTGATCGAGTCGACGCCGTCGACGGTGAAGTCGAACTGGGGCAGGTCGTGGCCGAGTTCCCGGGCGAAGGGGATGATGAACCCGCCGGTGGCCGCGTCCACGTGCAGGTGCACGCCGCGTCCGGCCACCACGGGTCCGATCTCGTCGACCGCGTCGACCACACCGAACTCGCTGCTGCCCGCGGTCGCGACGACCGCGACGGTGTGCTCGCCGATGCGCCGGGACACCTCGGCGGCCGGCAGCCGCAGGGAGTCGTCGACCGGCACGACCACCGGGGTCAGCCCCAGCAGGCCGAACACCTTGGTGAAGGAGAAGTGCACGGTGCTGCTGACGACGACTTCGGGCCGGTCGGTCAGCCGGCCCCGGGCGCGCGCCGACTCACGGGCCACCAGCATCGCGATGAGGTTCGCCTCGGTGCCACCGGACACCAGGCTCCCCGACCCACCAGGGTTGCCCATCAGGTCCAGCAGCAGTTCCACGACCTTGCGCTCGATCCGCTTGGTGCCGCGGAAGATGCGCACGTCGCCGAGGTTGGTGTGGGCCGCGGCGGACGCCATCTCGACACCCAGCGGGTGGGGTTCGGTGCAGATGGAGTTGAGCACCCTGCTCCAGGGCACGTCGTCCGCCATCTCCGTCGCGATCCGCCGCCGGACGTCGGCGGCGGAATCACCGGCGTTGCGCATCTCAACTCACCTGCGCCGTCAGGTCCGTGTACAGCTCCGTGCGGCGCGCCCACAGTCCGAACCAGAGGGTCTGCTGGAAGCGCAGGTCGGGTTCGCGCAGGTGCCGGATCCTCTCGACGTCCCAGGGCGCCTCGATGACACCCTCGTCGGTGCCCGCCTCGGCGACGAAGCCCTCGGGCGCCGCCACGGCGCTGCCCCCGCCGCAGCGTTCGCTCAGCGAACCGGCGAAGGCGACGACGACGGTGTTGAGGGTCGCGATGCCCCACACCGCGGCGCGCTGCGACGCCTGCTGCCCGCCGTCGAGGGACCCGGCGACCAGCAGCAGCTCCGCACCGGCCAGGCATTCGATGCGCGGCGGTTCGACCAGCCAGAAGTCGGGGCCGAGGAGCAGCCCGACCCGGCCGAACGGCGTCTCGACGACGGGGAAGTCGTCGCCGGTGCCGGTGGTCCCGTCGGGCAGGACCGGCCGCTCCACCCGGGCGCACTCCGTGCCGCTCGGGTCCAGCAGCCTGGCCACCTGCGTCAGCCCGCCGCCCGGCCGGGTCTGCGCCCACGAGCCGGTGAGGACGTAGGTTCCGCGGGTCCGCGCCAGTGTTGTCAGGCGATCCAGGCACTGCTCGCGCAGTTGGCGGGGCAGCGCCTGGACGTCGCCACCGGTGGTGAACACGTTCTCGGGGAGGACGACGAACGACGCCTCGTCGGTCACCCGGCGGTCGAGATCGTCGAGTACGGCGGAGGCCGTCTCCTCGGGGGTCGCCCGGCGGGTGTGCTGCGCTACGAAGATGGTCACGAACGAGTCCCCTCAGGTGTGCTGGTCGCGGTGGCGGGACGGCCCCGGCCCGGGCCGCCGCCCCCGGTGAGGCTCGCCCGCAGTTCGGCGGCGAGATCCCGGTCCGCTCCGGCGTACGGGGTGAGCAGCGCCTGGTAGGCGGCGGGCCTGCGGAGTTGCTGCCAGCGGCGGCCGTCGCCGTCCGCGGGCTCGTCGATGTCGACGACGAGGATCTCCGGTTCGTCGCTGCCGGCCTGGGCGAGCACGCCCTCGGGGCTCGCGACCAGACTGGTGCCGGCGAAGTGGATCTCCACGAGCCGGTCGCCGCGTTTGCCGCGGACGACTCCGACCGAGCTCGCGTAGACGATGTTGACGTCGTTCAGATACGCCGCCGTGCGCAGGGCGTTCACCATGAGCGGCTGGTTCTGCCCCAGTGTCCCGCCCGGCACGAAGATCGTCCGTGCGCCGGCGAGCGCCAGCAGCCGGACGACCTCGGGGATCCAGAAGTCCGAGCACACGGCGATGCCGATCTGCCCGAACTCGGTGGACAGCACGCCGAGTGCGTCGGTCTGGCGGCACACCACCATCTCGTTGCCGAAGGGGTGTGCCTTGACGGCGCGTCCGGTGATGACGCCCTGCCGGCCGATCAGCAGGGACGTGTTCCGGTACATGCCGTCCCGCAGGTCCTCGACGAGCGACCCCAGCAGGATGTGCGTGTTGAGTTTGCGGGCCAGGGACTGGAAGCCGTCGACGATCGGCCCCGGGATCGGGGTGTCGGTGCGGCCTTTCAGTCCGTCCTGGCCGGGCATGTACCACGGCGGGCCGAGCAGGAACTCGGGAAAGCACACCAGGTCGATGTCGCCGGCCGCGCAGACGTCCTCGATCGCCTGGTAGGCGTTGCGCAGGCCGTCTTCGTGATCGTCGACCCACTGGGTCTGTACTACCGCTACCCTCATGCGTCTTGTCTCCTCGGGATGCCACCGGGTGGATGGGCCGCGGCGACGGTGCGCCGCGGCGGGGTGCGGGTCATGACGGGGCGGTACTCCAGTCCTGCACGCCGACGATCGTGACCTCGGCCTCGACGCCGAGCGCCTCGTCGACGCCGCCGCGGATCGCACGCCGCAGCGCGCCCGCGTCCACGGCGCCGGAGTCGGCCACGGCGCAGGTGACGTGGAAGGTGCCGTTTCGGACGGCGCAGGCGAAGTGCGGTGCGAGCCTGCTGTGACCGAACACGACGCGCTCGACGTCCACGGCCGAGACCAGCCCGTCCGGCCCGCGTACCGCCGACGCCATGCCGCCGAGCGGCAGCAGGACCCGGCTCGCGGAACCGCATGCGCAGCGACGGTCCGCCGGCCACAGTTCGACGGCCTCACCGGTCGGTGAGCCGTCCAGGATCAGCTCACCGCGCGGACCGCCGCGGACCTCCGCGCGCAGCCGGTGGTCGCACAGGTGCAGTGCGCCGTGGTCGCAGGCGACGGCGACGGTCGGTGCCGACGGCGTCCCGTACAGCGCCGAGGTCCTCGCCGCCCAGGCGGCGCCGATGCGGTCGAGGCGCTCGGTGGAGCAGGCCTCCCCCACGCAGACGATCGTCCGGACCGTGGAGTCCGCCGGCCGTTTGCCGAGCGACGCCGCGAGGCCCGCCAGCTCAGCGGCGAAGCTCGGCGAGCACACCAGGGCCGTCACCTCGTACTGCTCGATCAGCCCGAGCAGTCGCGGCATCGGGCAGATGGTCCCGCTCGTCCCGACGCTGATCACCGAGGCGCCCACCATCTCGATCACACGGTCCACCTGGGCGCCGATGAACGACAGTTCGTACGGCACGGCCGAGACGACCACGTCGTCCTCGGTCAGCAGGCGGCCCATCGCCAGCGTCAGGTCGATCTGGTCGCGGATCCACTCGTCGCGGGTCAGCACGATCGGCTCTGCTGCGCCCGAGGGGTCGACCCGTTCGCCGTACCGCGCACGGAGCGGCGCGTCCCGGTCGTCCGCGGCGGTGCGGGGGTCCCGGGTGAGCAGTTCCAGGAACTGTTCGTAGTGCGTCGCGAGGGACGTGGTCGTCGTCACCTGGCCTCCGCTTCCCGGGCGAACCGGCGCCACCCGTAGTCGTCGAGAGGGCTGTCGCCCCGTTCGGCCCGGAGCAGGGGCCGGCGGTCGGTGCCGCCCTCCATGTCGACGCTGACGACCGTCGCCAGGACGAACTCGTGGTCGCCGATCCGGTACGTCGACTTCAGGCTGCAGTCGAGGGTGCCGAGGGCGCCGGAGAGGCGCGGGCAGCCGTTGGCGGAGGGGGTCCACGCGAGGGCGTCGAAGCGGCTGTCCGGCCTGCCCTGCGAGAAGGCGTCGGACACCTCGTGCTGGTCCTCGCCGAGGATGTTGACGCAGAACCGGCCGGTGTCCGCGATGGCGTTCCAGCTGGTGCTGCCCGAGCGCACCAGGAAGCCGATCAGGGCGAGTTCGTCGGAGACGACGGTGAGGGAGCCGATCACCAGTCCGTACGGTGTCGGTCCGTTCCGCTCGGACTGCCGTGCCGTGCCGGCGACCACCGTGACGGCCCGTGGCAGAAGCTCACCGATGACCCCGAGGTCCGGCGCCGCACTCGGCCGAAGGAGTCCGGCGGGTTCGGGCACCGGCGCCGCCGCACCGGGTTCGTCGCGCAGCCGGCGTACGAACCGGCCTGTCACGCTCGCCGCGTTGGCCGCGAGGTCCTCCGGTGTGCCGCTGTGCACGACCCGGCCACCCTCGCGGCCGGCGCCGGGGCCCAGGTCGATCACCCAGTCGGCGATGTTGATCACCTTCAGGTCGTGTTCGATGACCACGATGGTGTTGCCGGTGGAGATCAGGCGCTCGAAGAGGGCCAGCAGATGGCGGATGTCGGCGGCGTGCAGGCCGCGCGTGGGCTCGTCGAAGATGAACAGGGTGCGGCTGCGGCGCTGTTTGAGCAGTTCGCCCGCCAGGTTGAGCCGCTGCGCCTCGCCACCGGACAGGGTGGTCGTCGAACAGCCGAGTTGCAGATAGCCGAGGCCGAACTCGTGCAGTACGCCGAGTGCTTGGACGACCTTGGGGCTGCTCGTGGTGTCGAACCAGTCGAGTGCGTCCTCGACGGTCATGGACAGCACGTCGTGGATGTTCTTGTCGCCCAGCCGCACGTCGAGGACGTGTTCCTGGAACCGTCGGCCCTCGCACTCGGGGCAGACGATGAACTCGCTCTTGAAGAGGGTCATCTCGATCTCGGCCAGCCCGAGTCCCTTGCAGGACTCGCACCGTCCGCCGGCGACGTTCGGGCTGAACTCGCCGCGGCCCAGGCCGCGCTCGACCGCGTCGGCGCTGCCGGCGAAGGCGTCGCGAATGTGGTCGCTGATGCCGATGTAGGTGACGAGGGTGCTCCGGCTGGAGCGGCCGATCGGCCGCTGCTCGACGTAGATGACGTCGTCCAGGGCTTCGGCTCCCCGGATGCCGGTGCCTTCGGCCGCCGCCCCCGTCGACCGCTGGGCGATGGCCCGGGAGACCGATGCGTGGATGCCGGCCACCAGGGAGCTCTTGCCCGCGCCGGACACACCGGAGACGCAGGTGAGCCCGCCGAGCGGGAAGTTCGCGGTCTGGTCGACCACGTTGTTGCGCGTGATGCCGCGCACTTCGAGCCAGGACGCTTCGGCGAGTTCGGCCCGGGCCCGCGACGGCCCGCCGGACAGCATCGCCGTGGCCGTCGGCGAGTCACCGCTGTTCAGCAGGTCGGCGAAGCGGCCCTCGAAGATGATCTCGCCGCCGCGGGAGCCGGCCCCGGGCCCCAGTTCGACGATCCAGTCGGCGGCACGGATCACCGACTCGTCGTGCTCGATGACGATGACGGTGTTCCCTAGGTCGCGCAGCCGTCGCAGTGAGGTGAGGATCTTCCCGGTGTCGGCCTCGTGCAGACCGGCGGTCGGTTCGTCCAGGACGTACATGACGCCGGTCAGGTCGCTGGCCAGGTGCTGCGCCAGCAGCAGCCGTTGCAGTTCACCGCCGGAGAGGGTGATGACGGGCCGCTGCAGTTGCAGGTGTCCGAGTCCGACGTCGTCGATGTTCGCGCTCTGTTTGACGATCGCGGAGGCGAGTTCGCGCACCTGGGCCGGCACCTCGCCGGACGCGAGTCCGTCGCGCAACCGGGTGATCGAACGCGACAGTTCGTCGCTCTGGAAGTCGTGGAAGGTGTGCCCGGCCACCGTCGCCCTGAGCGATTCGGGGCGCAGCCGCCCTCCGTTGCACCCGGGGCAGACTTCCCGGCCGAGGTAGTTGGTGAAGGCGTTCTTGCGGGCGGCGGACGACGCATTGCGGTAGGCGCGCTCCAGGAAGCCCAGGATGCCCTCGAAGCGGAAGTCGTTGGTGACCTTGCGGATCTTGAGGGTGTAGACGGTGTCCGAGCCGTGCAGCACCTTCTCGGTCTGCTCCGGGCTGAGCTTCTCGAACGGCAGGCCGAGGTCCAGGCCGATGTCCGCGGCCATCGCCTCGAACGCCTTGCGCACGTTGGGAACGGCGAACGTCCCCGGGTCGGCGCCGTCCCAGATCTCGGTGAGCGTCTTCGACCGGTCCGGGATGATCTTCTCCAGCGAGAAGCCGACGAGTTCTCCGATGCCGTCGCACTGGAGGCACTTGCCTTCCTTGCGGTTCGGGCTGAAGTGCTTCGCGGAGTGCGGTTCGGCGAAGCAGCCGCAGTCGTCGCAGAACAGGTCCGGACCGGTCGGGCCGAGACAGGCCGGGCACACGGGCCGGGAGCCGGCGCCGAACAGCAGCCGGTAGAGCCCGTCGAGGCCGGTGAGGGTCCCCACGGTCGAGCGGGGATTGGAGTAGCCGCCGTCGCGCTGGCGCAGGGCCACCGGTGGCTGCGTTCCGGCGATCCGGTCGAACTGGTAGTCGCCGTCGCCCATGTCGAGGGACTTGCTGGACAGGGCGCCCAGATAGAGCGTCTTGGAGTGTTCGAAGAGGGTGTCGATGACCAGGGACGACTTGCCCGACCCGGAGACGCCCGCGGCGACGACCAGCTTCCCCTTGGGGAAGGAGACGTCGACCGACTTGAGGTTGTGGGTGGTGACGCCTTCGAGCCGGATGCTGTCGGGACTCATGTGGTGTCGTTCCGCCCTTCGGCCAGGTCGCGGGCCTGGGTTTCGCAGCGCCGCAGGTCGGGATAGCGGGTATAGAGCATCGAACGGACCCGGGCGGGATCACCGCGGTTCCACGTCTCGTAGAGCTCCTGGCGCATCCCGAAGCGGTCGACGGCCAGGTCGGCGGCGAGGCGGAAGATCCGGGACTTCTCGTCCACGCTCGTCTCGCGCCCGCACATGTAGGTGTCGAGCACCCGGCGCAGCTCGGGGGCGCCGAGATCGGCCTCCGAGGGCTGCATGATCAGGCCCGACGCGCCGATCTGCCGGATGATCTCCGAGCCCCGGGTCGAGAAGCGGCCGGCGACGGCGTCGAGCGCCGCCGTCGAGCCGGGGGCGAGGAGCCCCGAGGTGGTGGGTCGGCATTCGGCGTCGATCGCGGCCAGGCCGAGCCGGACGATCTCGACGTACGAGGTGAGCTCGCCGAGGAGGTCCGTGACCTGCCGGAACGTGTCGACGCCGATCGCCTGGGCCAGCAGTGACGCGACCCCGAGCATGGTGCGCAACCGGTGGTAGTAGCGCACTTGGCCGGTGTAGAGCGACCACTTGTTCAGCTCGCCGAACCCGCGGACGGCCGCCTGGGAGTCATCGAGCAGGAAAACCCGGTCCATCGGGATGAACACGTCGTCGAACACCAGCATGGCGTCCTGCTCGTCGTAGCGCGCGGACAGGCCGCCGGAGCCGTCGGCGTACGACGAGCGGCACAGCACGCGCAGGCCCGGTGTCGCCAGGGGAGCGGCGAACCAGCAGACGTAGCTGGGGTCCTCACGCAGGTAGTTGGCGGGCGAGAGGTAGATGAGCACCTCGTGGGCGTACGGCGCCAGGGTGGCGATCTGTTTGGCTCCTCGTACGACGATGCCGTCGGAGCCGCGCCGCACCACTCTCAGGCCCAGTTCCGGCCGGTCGGCGGGGGTCGAGGAGCGGTCGATCTGGGGGTCGCCGAGGCCGTGGGTCAGCGTGAGGTCGTTCTCGCGGCAGTAGTGGTAGTAGTTCTCCGCGTTGCGCCCGAATTCGGGGTCCACCTTGGCCAGTTCGAACCGGTAGTCGTACAGGCCGACCACGACGTTCGACATGAAGTCGGGTATCCGGGAGAGCTGGCCGTAGGAGGCCTCCGCCCACCGGTGGGAGTTGGCCCACTTGCGGGCGAGGTCGTCCCGGTCCGTCGGTGCCAGGTACGACAGGCTGACGAGCCGGCCGGAGGTGTCCGACCGGTGGAGCATCTCGTCCGCCCGGTCGGGCCGGTGCTGGGCGTCGTGGAGGCCGGCCAGCGTGGACAGCATGGGCCGAAAGCCCGGGTCGCCGGTCACATCGGCCCGGCGTCCCTCGCACCAGACCTCCCGCTCGTCCTTGAGGCTGGCGATGTATTCGTCGCCTCGCCAGGCGCCGCCGGAGGTGCCCGGCAGGAGGGCCGTGTCGTCGGCGGGCTTGTCAGAGGCTGTGGATCCTGTGGTGGTCACCGTCCGCGCTCCTACGGGTTCCGCTCGGCCGCACCGGACCGGAACGGCTGGTAGCTCTGCTCTTGCACCTGGGGGAAGTACTCGCGTGTCGCCTCACCCACGACCCGCATCAGTTCGGAGTCGAGGGAGCTGGGATCGGTGATGAGCTTGACCATGGGCGAGTCCGGCACGGCGTTCGTCAGCGGCGTCCGGCGTGCCCGGTGGATCGTGGCCAGCGAGTGCTGGGCGTTGGCCGCGTCCCGCATCTTGTAGACCGCCTGCGGCCCGTCCGGGATGCCGATCATGGACTTGGTGCCGCCGCTGCCCAGGCAGTTGCGGGGCATGTGCAGATGCTCGTGGCGCCACTGCTGATGGGCGGAGTGCAGCTTGAACGCCTGGTCGACCACGGTGTGCCGCAGCCATGCCCGGGGGTCGTCGTGGCGGTGTGCGTCGATGTCCCGTACGGTCTCCTCGAGTGACGACCCGCCGAGCGAGCTCAGCCACGCTTCGAGGTCGTTCCACATGTGCTTGAACAGATCCCGGAACATGTGCTGTTTGATCGACAGCGAGTGCGTACCGCTCGCGGGTCCCAGATTGGTACGGAACTCGTGGTACTCCCCGGTGGCCAGGTGTTCGGCCATCACCCGCTGCGCGTCGACCACCGGATCGAGCAGTTCCCGGCAGGCCGTCAGGTGCTGTGCCGCCCGGCTCAGCTCCGATGCGCGGATGGCCCGGATCGCGACCTCGAGGTGGTCGTTCGCCTCGGCGCAGAGGATCTCCGGGATCTGGTGCAGGGCGACGAACTCCCCGTGCAGGGTGTCCGCGTTCAGCTCGGTCGCGGCGACCGCGCGCGCCAGTGTCTCGGCGGAGATCAGCTCGTCGGTGCTCCGGCTCACCCCGATGGGCACCGCGGTGAGGTCGCTCTCCCACTTGGTGGCGTCGTGGCAGCCGACCCGGATGCCGTGCAGCACGCGGTACAGCGAGTCGTCGATGCTCCTGGTGGCGATGGTCGAGCGGGTCAGCTCGGGTGCGCCGGCCAGCAGCGAGCCCTTGGCGACGTCCTCCAGTCCCCGCAGGGCGTCGACGTAGGCCGCGTAGCCGGCGGTCTCGGAGATGCTGACGGCCGTGGCCCCCGCGGACACGCCGGCTCCGTAGATGCCGCGGGCGCCGAACATCACCGTGCCGAGCCTGCGCAGCAACCGGTGGAACCCGACGGCCCACTGGACGTAGCGGGAGGCGGTCGGGATGTCGTCGGCCAGCAGGCACACCCGGGTCCTGGTCGCCAGCCGTGCCAGGTTGAGCAGGCACACCTCGGACGCCTGGAGGACCGCGCACACCGTCGAGTCGTACGTGCCCTCCGGGACTCCTCGTGCGGCGCGCGCCTCGCCGAGCAGGTCGATGCGGTGCAGCTGGTCGTAGCTCTCGGCCACCGGTCCCAGTTCGGTCATTTGGCGTCGGCCGGCGCACATGTCGGCTTCTACTGGATCGTCCAGGCTTGACATTGCGCCATCACTCCCCGCTGGGTGCCGCTGAGTACCGGATCGATTCGGTGGGACAGGATTCGAAGGCGTCGAGGACCCGCTCGAGCTCGTCGGATGTCTCGGGCTGTTTGCACACGTAGTGGACGTCGTTGTCGAGGTCCGCGTCGAAGTTGTCGGGCGCCAGGTCGTTGCAGAGCTTGCAGTCGATGCACGTGTCATCGATCTCGAAGCGCCCGTCGACCGGAATGCGCGTGGGGAGCGGCAGTTCAACCCTCACCGGCGGCCCCTCCTCCCCCGTAGGCACTGAAGTTGCGCATCGTCGGTTTGGCCGAGGTTCGCAGCGCCGTCTCGAACCGGCCGGTGTCCAGCACCCGGAATCGGGTGGCCGCTCCGAGGCGGTCACGGACCGCGGTCTCGATCGTCTTCCGGGTCGCGTCGTCGGCGCCGGACGGCGGCAGCGCGATCTCCAGGGCGTCGCCGTCGATGCCGAAGGCGAAGTAGTAGGGCTCGGTGGTCATCGCGCCCAGGACGATGTCCTCGACCTCCAGCTGGGAGGTCCAGCGCTCCCCGAGCGGGATCCGGTCGCCGATGCGGCCGCGGTGCTGCAGCCGGCGCAGCGGGGAGCCGCAGGCGCAGGGCGCCGCCTCGATCCGGCACACGTCACCGGTGCGGTACCGCAGCAGCGGCATGGCCCGGCTCGCCAGCGTCGTCACGGCCAGTTCACCGACGGAGCCGTCCGGCAGCCGCTCGCCGGACGCCGGATCCACCACCTCGAAGAAAGTCCGGGTCTCGACCAGATGCAGGGCGCGTTCGCGGCAGAACATGGCCAGCGTGTTGGTCTCGGTCATGCCGAACATCGAGTACGCGACGGCGTCCCACTGGTCGGCCAGGCGCCGCTTCTTGGCCGGCGACGCGCCCTCCCCCGCCATGAGGATCTTCGAGACGGCGAGGTCGCGCCGCGGGTCGATGCCGCGGCGCCGGGCGATCTCGCCGAGGAACAGGGCCCGCGTCCCGGAGCACACCAGGGTCGTGGCGCCGGACCGCAGCAGGGCGTCGACCATCCGGTCCGGGGTGCAGGACGGTGAGGCCGCGCCGAGCGGCACGATGGTGCAGCCGAGGCTCTCGATCGCCCGGTCGAGGTCCTGGCCGACCCCGGCCAGCTCGTACGGGACGGCGATGGCCGCGACGTCCCGCTCGTCCAGGACGGCGGCGAGCAGCCCGGCGACGGTGAGGTTGTTCTCCACCCAGTCCGCCATCGTGAAGAACGCGGCGATGGGCCGCCCGTTGCCGGTTCCGGAGCTCTCGTCGAACCGGATCACCTCACGCCGCGGCACGGCGAGCATGCCGAGCGGGTAGGCGGCGCAGAGATGTTCACGCGTGGTGAAGGGCAGGGCCTCGAACGCGTGCGGACGGCCCTGCGCGACGGCCCGGGCCGCCTCGGCGGGGACGTGGGCGGCGTAGAAGGGTGAGTTGCGGCCGGCGTGCTCCACGGTCGCGGCGAGCGCCTCCGCTGCCCAGGTGTCGAGCGCCTGCCGGTCCCGTGAGGTGACCGCGGCGACCTTGCGCGCGATGTCGACGCGGGAGATGAGGGTGTCGCGGAGGCTGCCGCGCGGGTCGTGGCCGGCTGGCCGGGCGAGCGTGGTCATCGGGACGCCTCCTCCAGCCTCGCCATCGCCGTGCGCTCCTCGGCCGCCAGGCTGCCGACGATCGAGGCGGCCTCGTCGAGTGAGCCGCGGGCACCGGCTTCGTCTGCGTCGCGCAGCAGGTTCGCCACGTCCGTCCAGCGCCCGGCGATACGGCGGTACTCGACGGCGAGCTCGTCGTAGGCCTCGACGCCGGTCAGCTCGTGCGCCTCCTCCAGGAACTGCGCCCACAGCGTCCGGAAGAGCCCGCCGCCCGTTCCGCCTTCCTCCATGCTGGTGCCGACGGCACTCATCGCCGCCACGGGTTGGCCGAGCTTGTCGTGCCACCCGCGCATCAGGGAGCCGGCCTTGGCGATCCCCTTGAACCCCATGTTGGTGATGGGCGGGTTCAGGAAGTCCTGTGCGGCGGCCAGGATCGAGGCCCGGCAGGCCTTGGCGAGGATCGACTCGTCGTACCCGCTCGGGTTCACCCGGACCGACAGGTGGCGCGAGGACATCGGTCCCTTGGCGGCCCGGGCCCGGGCCATGCTCTCGCGCGAGGTCGACCGGACGCCGAGCGAGCGGGTCTCGACGACGACGAACCGGTCGTCCTCGTAGCCGATGCAGGCGACGTAGTGGGCGGCGAAGTGGTGGTTCTCCCGCGCGTAGTCGAGGTGGAAGCGGTCGAGCTTCAGGCCCACCACGTCGCCCTCGTCGAGAGCCTCGAGCAGCGTGGCCTCGGCCTTCGCCGGTGAGGAGGTCTCCTGCGCCCGCAGCTCCAGGGAGAGGGCGTCCGCCACGTTGCGCATGAGGTGGTCGGGTTTGACCCGGCCGGCGAGGAACGGGCTCGGCATCTGCTTCGAGTGCCAGTACAGGAACGACAGCCCCTGTCCCAGCCCGAAGATCAGCGGCTCGCTCAGCTCGATGTCGTGGTTGCGGAGCATGTTGAGCAGCGCGGTGGATTCGCAGTGTTCGCCGGAGTGCGGCGAGATCTCAATGACCGCCATCGCCGTGCCCCGTTCCGCCGCGCGGCTCCTCGTAGACGATCTCGAGCACGGAGCCGCTGTCGTTGTTGCGCAAGTGCCCGTAGGTGTGGCCGAGTTCGTCCGCCTCGGTGAACGCGATGTTCTCCAGGTGGTCGACGTCCCGGTCGAGGACGTCCAGGAGGTAGCGGACGTCGGCGTCGGTGTGCACGTCGATGGCGACGTGCGACATGAGCCGTCCGCGCTCGCCGGCGGGGCGGTCCGCCCAGGGGCCGAAGCGGCGGCAGGCGAACATCTCGATGACCCGTCCGTCGGTGAGGGCGATGGAGTTCCACCATCCCGGCGTGCCGTACTGCCGGGGCGAGATGTACGACGGCCCCATCTCGACGGTGGTGATCTCGCCGGACGCCCGGAGGTCGTGCAGGTGGGCGTTCCAGCCGAACACCTCGTCGTCGTTGTCGTAGTCGCCCATGTAGATGCCGACATGGTTGACCCCGGCGAACTTCTCCACGACGTGGTCGGGCGCGTAGCCGCACCAGGCCGACAGATACTGGCCGCAGTCGAGGTCCCGCCAGGTGCTCGACGTCTGGAGGATCTCTTCCCAGGCGCGGCCGAATCCGGCGCGGTCGGGGAAGCGCCCGTCGCGCGTGGCGGTGATGGCCGGCGAACGTCCCGCGAGTGCGTTCATGGCGCTTCCTTCCTGCCCGTGATGACGATCCCCATCTGCACTTCCGTCACGACGGCCGTGTCGAGCGCGGTCCCGCGCAGAAGCTCTTCGATCTCGCTCTTGACGTACGAGGAGCGGATCGAGGTGCGAAAGCCCGGGCGCATGTCGGCCGCGATGTTCGCCTTCATGAACTGGAACGTCGTCCGGTCGACGTCCCTGCGCAGATCGGATACGCAGTACCGGCCGCCCGGCCTGAGCACGCGGTGCATCTCCGCCAGGGCGGTCACCGGATCCGCCCATTCGTGCAGTGAGGACGCGCTGATGACGTGGTCGAAGCGGTCGTCCTCGAACGGCAGGGCCAGGACGGTGCCGCATTCGTAGCCGCATCGCTCGGCGACGCCGTAGCCGGCTGCGTTGATGCCCGCGCGCCGGAGCATCGCCGGTGAGATGTCGAGGCCGACGAGCCGGGCGGAGTCCTCCGCCCGGATGAGCCATTCCAGGCCGAGGTAGCCCGGGCCGCATCCCAGCTCCAGGACCTCGCCGGTGGTGATCTCGGCGGCCAGGATGTCGTCGATCTTCTCCTTGAGCCAGCCGTTGTCCCGGATGTGGCGCTGCATCTCGTCGTATTTGAGGGCCAGTTCGTCGCCCTGCAGGCCCTCGTCGGTCTCCGGCACCCGGGCGGCGACGGTGCCCCGCGCGCTAGCCACGGCCCGGCCCCAGCCGCCGTATTCCCACTGCTACACCTCTCATCGTCGCGCTCCCCATGTGCACGTCGGAACGGTCGTTGTCCGTCAGGAGATTGACCGAGGATCTGAGCGACTCGTCGACCGAGGACTCGCCCGGATACCACCAGCCGGCGTCCGCCATCACGACGTTCGGTGCGACGGAGTCGGAGATCTTGACCGTCATGCGCACCCCGCGCGCACCGGCCCGTGTGAAGAGGTCCACCTCTTCGCCGTCTGTCAGCCCTTCCCGCTCCGCGGTGTCCGGATGGACGGTCACCCGCGCCGTGCTCTGGCCGCGCGAGGTGGTCGGGAGTTGGTGGAATTCGGTGTTGTAGAACTGGCGCGGATGGGCGCTGGTCATCACGTACGGCAGGGCCGGGTCCGGCTCCGGCGGGCGCCGGAAGACGGGGAACGCCTCGTAGCCCATGGCCCGCAGCCCGTGGTTCATGAGGTTCACGCGTCCGGACCGGGTACGGAATCCGCCGTCGCGGTACTTGCGGTACCGCTTCTCGTTGCGGATGTAGCCGATCTTCGTGAACTGTTCCCAGGTGAGGTCGATGCCGGCCAGCTTCGCGTCGAGGGCGGCTTCCACCGAGGGGAAGAAGTGCTCGCCCAGGCCGAGCCGTTCGGCGAGCTGGAGGATGATCTCCTCGTCGGAGCGGCAGCCGTCGACCGTGGCGATCTTCCGCCGGGCCGCGATGTAGGAGTTGAACTCCACGATCTGGTCCCGCTCCAGCCAGCTCGACGTCGGCAGGACGACGTCGGCGTACCGGGCGGTCGGCGTCATGAACAGGTCGCACACGACGACCAGGTCCAGCTTGTTCATCGCCTCGCGGACCAGCGCGGTGTTCTCGTGCGAGGCCAGCATGTTGCTGCCGAAGATCAGCATGGAGGTGATCGGGTACGGCGACCCGCTCACGATGGCCTTGTGCAGGTCTCCCGGCGCGACCCAGCCGGACATCGAAAGGATCTTGTGTTTGCCGCCGCCGATCCGCTTCTCGGCCTGCTCTTCCGGGAGCAGGTCCGAGCGGGGGAAGGCACGCCGGCCCTCGATCGGCATCGGCTCCCAGATCACGTCGCCGCCGGGGGCGTCGATGTTTCCGCAGATCGCGGCGAGGATGGCGATCGCGCGGTGGGTGTCGAAGGAGTTCTCGTTCTGCGACAGACCGGTTCCGGCCTCGATGCACGCCCGGGAGGCGAGGGCGTAGGAGCGGGTGGCTTCGTGGATGAGCTGGGGTGTGAGGCCGGTGATACGTGCGACCCGCTCGATGTCGTACGCCTGCACGTGGGCGGCGAGTTCGTCGAAGCCGGAGGTGTGCGCGGCGACGAAGTCGTGGTCGTACCAGCCCTCGTCGATGACGGTCTTGATCATGCCGAGGGCGAGTGCGCAGTCGGTGCCCGGCTGGATCACCAGATGCAGGCTCGAGCGGGCGGCGGTCTGTGTGCGTCGCGGATCGACGGTGATGACGCGGCTGCCGCGTTCGACGGCTCGCAGCAGCTTGACGCCGATCACGCCGTCCGAGTGGGTGCTGGGCTTGTTGCTGCCCCAGAGCAGGACGACTTCAGGGTCGCCGTCGTAGTCGCAGAAGGTGAAGGCGCCGTAGGTCATGATCGAGGCCATGACCCGTGGGTAGAAGCACACGTGGGCCGGACCGACCACGTTCGGCGTCCCGATCGCGTTGGCGAGCCGGAACACCCATTCCTGGTAGTTGCGGTCGGTGCCCTGGCCGAGGACGACGGACTCGGGGCCGTGCCGGTCGATGGTCGCGGCGAGCTCGCCGGCGATCCGGTCGAGGGCGGCTTCCCAGCCGACCGGTTCGAACGTCCCCGAGCCGCGCGGGCCGGTCCGGACCAGCGGCGTCGTGAGCCGGTCCGGGCTGCGCAGCAGGTCGAGTGAGGCCTTGCCCTTGATGCAGAAGTAGCCCTCGCTCGTGGGATTGTCGGGGTCCCCGTGGATGTCGGTGGGCACGCCGTCCGTGAGCTCGACGATGGCGCCGCAACCGCCGTGGCACATACGGCAGACGGACCTGGCCCGGGTGATCGTCAAGCCGGCTCACCCGCCCGTTTGGAGGCCGAGACGAGCAGCCTTTCGAAGGTGGCCTGTTCGGCGCCGGCGATCGCGTGCAGCAGGGCCGCGACGGTTTCCAGCTGCCGTCGCCCGTCGTCCGCGTCGCGGTAGGCCATCAGCAGGTCGGTGGCCTGGTCCCACTGCCGCTGCACAGCGCCGAAGTCCTCGACGAACGGGTCGAGTTCCGGGTCGTCGTACCGCTGCCGGGCCTCCAGCAGGAACTCCCGGTAGAGCTTGCGGAAGTTGGCCCCGCCGGTTCCCGCGAAGCGCCAGAAGCGGCCGACACCCGGCACCGTCTCGTCCGGGGAGGCGAGGGTGTCGCTCCATCCGGCGATCTCGGAGGCGGCCCGCCGCAGGGCGCGCAGACCGAACCGGGGACCGCGGTCCTCGGTCATCCGCTGCGCGGTCAGCCGGATGGCGTGCCAGATCTGTTCGCGCTGGACCGCGTCGATGTCGGTGGTCAGACGCTCCGGCAAATTCTCGACGTACAGGTGCAGGTGGGGCGATGGCATGAAGCCCTCGCCGGAAGCGCGGGCGCGGCGCAGCGACTGCGTCGGCAGGGTCTGTGCCCCACCCTGCTGGTCGGTGTCGACGACGTGGGCGAGGGAGTCGTCGAGCCCGTACACGGCGATGTAGTGCGACGCGAAATGACTGCGGGACGAGAAGTAGTCGAGGTGGAAGATGTCGACGGACACTCCCACGACGTGTCCCGCGGCCAGCAGTTCCGTCACTGCGGCGGAAGCCGATTCGGGGTCGGGTGAGCGCGATGCGCGCAAGGGCACGCCCAGGGCCGCGCAGGCGTTGCGGGACAGCAGGCCCGGCTCGATCCGGCCGGTGAGCATCGGTGTGCCTCGAGCGGGATCCGGAGCGTCCCAGTATTGGAAGTCGATCCCCTGGCCCAGGCCGAACAGCATGGCCTCGGAAATTCCGGCGCCGGCGTGGTGGAGCATGTTGCGGAGGGTGGTCGTCTCGCAATGAACGCCGAGCTGGGGCTGAAATGTCGCCAAGCGCATATGGCTTCCCAATCGCATGGTGCGAAGATGCCGTGAACGAGGGTGCGGCTATGCGTCGAGCAGGACTTCGTTGTATCCCTGCAGATCGAGGAATCCGGAGCCGCTGGCCAGGACCACGATCACCGGTTCGGCGTTTTCCGCGTCGGCCTTCGCCGCGACGTCCAGGGCCGCGGCGACCGCGTGACCGGCCTCGGGGGCGAGCAACAGGCCTTCGGTCTGCAGCAGTAGCCGGCCGGCTTCGAGGGCCGTCCGCTGGTCGAAGGCGACGGCGTCCAGGACGCCCTTGTGCCGGAGCAGGCTGACCAGTGCTGAGCTGTGATGGTTGCGCAGGCCGCCGACGTGGTTGGGCGGGGGGATGAAGCTCTCCCCCATCGTGTAGCCGAGCACCTCGGGCGTGTAGCCGCCCAGGTCGGTGCGGCCGTACGCGTAGACGCCCTGGGTGAGCCGGGGCGCCGCGGTGGATTCCGCGGCGAGGAAGCGGAGGTCGGCCCCGTCGGCCTTGGCCCGCAGGTGAGGGCCGATGAGACCGCAGAGGTTGCTTCCGCCACCCGAGCACGCGATGAGGTGGTCGCCTCGCCCGTCGACGCCCAGGTCCTCGCCGTGGGTTTCCGTGAGCTGCTGCGCGACCTCGAGGCCGAGCAAGGTCTGGTGAAGGTAGACGTGCGGCATTCCGCTGCCGGCGAGATACGCGGCGGAGGGGCGACCCAGGGCGTGCTCGATCGCGTCGCTGATCGCGGTGCCGAGACTGCCGGGGTGGCCCGGGTTCTCCCCGAGGATCTTTCGTCCGATCGCGGTGTCGGTCGACGGCGACGGCCGGACCTTGGCCCCCAGGAGCTCCATGTAGTGGCGCCGGTAGGGCTTCTGCTCGAGCGAGCACCTCACCATGAAGATCTCGGCCTGGAGACTGAACATCTTCGCCGCCAGCGCGACGCTCATCCCCCATTGACCCGCCCCGGTCTCGGTGACGAGCGTCGTCCGCCCCTCCTCGGCTGCGTAATACGCCTGGGCTATCGCGGTGTTCAGCTTGAAGCTGCCGGTGGGAAGGACGTCTTCACGCTTGAGGTAGATTCTCGCGCCCGTCCCGAGATGCTTCTCGAGCCGGTGCGCCCGGTGCAAGGGTGTCGGCCGGCCACACTGCCGCAGCCACTCCGTGACCGGTTCGGGAATGGCGATCCATTGCTCGTCCGAACCGTTTTGCTCGACGAGGACTCGCGGCCGAATTTGGGCCGATATCTCAGCGGCCGTGGGACTTCCGGAATCCCTGACTTCGGGCATGGGGCCGGGCAGATCCGCCAGGAAGTTGTACCAATGGGTCGGCATGCCCGGTAATGACGAACCGTTAGGAACAATGCGTTGAGGCACGGGCGACTGCTCATGCCCAACATGGCCAGGAATATACGAAGTCACGTTCCCCCCGCACCCCGCTTCAAAATTGTGTGAGCCAGCGTACAAACCGTTCGAGCACCGCGCAAGCGTTTGAACTCAAGTCGCACATTCAACAAACACGGCGGACCACAGAAAGGCTTTTCCTGCTGAATCCGATACGCCGGCGTTTCACGCGGACGCCCCGGAGAATCCAAAAGATGATCTCGACGGAATCAACCGGAAGCAACGAATCCGAGGCGTCGGCAACGGTGTTCCATGAACCGGCCGGACATCTATACGTCAGCTTCCCGGGAATTGATCCGTTCCGTCAATGATTCCGCAAGGAGCTGCCAGCTCTCGGCGTGGTGCCGTGCCAGCTCGGCGATCAGGGGTGCGCAGTGTATGGGGATGCTGCTCGCCATCGCCGCCCAGTCGTGCGGCTGCGTGGCCGAGGGCTCCAGTGTCCGCAGCAGCTTCCGGCCCACCTCGGTGAACCGGAGCGAGGGATCGGCGCGCAACCGCCGCACGGCCAGTGAGAGGTCCGCGTTCCCCGCCTTGGGACGTTTCACGAGCGCTGGATGGCCGGCGCCGGGCCCCCGGACCGGTCCGTCGCCCGGCTGCTCCGTCGGCGGCGGCTCTCCCGGAAGTGCCCGGGCCCGCTTTCGCGCGTCCTTCGCCGTGGTGAGCGAGATGCCCGCGGCACGCGCCACCTCCCGCGCGGACGCGTCGGGATGGGCTGCGAGGTACACCAGCGCGCGACTGCGGCCTTCGGCCGCCGCGAGGGGGTAGGCCACCCCGTCACGCCCGAGTCGCACCGCGGTCGGGTGCGGAAGTTCCGCACCCGACCGTCGCCTGAGCGCCGCGACGGTCTTGTCCGACAGGCCGACGACCCCCGCCAGTCGCCGGTTGGACCACTCCGGGAAGTCGGCCAGCATGTGCAGGGCCGCGGCCTTGCGGTCGGCAAGGGAGAGCGGCAGTCCGTGATTGCTGTTCAGCTTGACCGCCAGCACGAAGGCCTCGCGCTCATCGCCGTTGAAGAGCACGGCACTGATGTGCGTGGCGCCGCTGTTCTCCACCGCTCTGAGCCGGTGCACACCGTCGATGACGGTCATCGTCTTGCGGTGGATCACGATCGGCGGCAGTTCGGAGCACACCTCGGCGAGCGCGCTGATGTGCCGTGGATCCTCCCCGACCGAGCGGAGCGAGCCCACGACCATGATTCTGCTGATCGGTACCTGGGTGATCTCCGATAAACGTCCGCCCGGACGCGGATCCGGGCGGCGTAAGTGCTGTTGTACCGGCTTCTGTACGGATGCGGAGATGTGGTCCATCGCTCTTCCTCCTCAGCAACTCCCAGTGGACCCACCGACTGTCGTACGACTCGTCCGGTTGCGGATGTCGTCAGGCAGCGCGGCGAACCACGGGCCGAGGAAAGGAAGAGCCGTCATGGTCCATCGGAAAGGTGAACAACATCGAGTCTCCCCCGTGACGCAATGCCGAGAACCGACTCCCGCACCCTGTCAGGAGGATCGGATCGGTGCAAGGCTTCTGTCATGCCGTCCTGTTGAGGAAGCCGGCCCTTTCTTGATCGCTGATCACGTGGCGACCGGAGTGCAAAGCTCCCCCTGCGGGCGGAATGATCGGCTCCCCACGGGCGGACGGAAATATGCCCGCAGTCGGACGCATGATCTGTCTTCGCCTCGCGGACCTTGGAGCCAGTTGGCTATGCCTGCGTGAAGTGCGAAGACGAGACGGCGGTTCTCCCGGTGCATTCACCTACCACGTACAGCGGCCGGAGCGGGCGCCCTCCCTGCGCTCGACCTCCGGCCGCTGGGCCCTCCTGGCGAGGCCGGTCAGTGGTCGGAGTAGCTGAAGTCCCCCACGGTCCAGGCGCTGATGTCCTCGATCGCGACGCGGAACATGCCGCCCGTCTCCGGGATTCCCACGGTGCCCTGCAGAATCCGCGCGACATGGAAGTGCAGATGCGTGGGCGGCCCGTCCTTCGTGTCCGGGCTGTGGAAGACCGCGGAGAACTCACTCAGGCGGGCGGAGTCCGTCAGCACCTCCGACACCCGTTGCCGCCACATGGCTTCGGGAGCCAGTCGACCGGTGATGACGGCACCACCGGTGACCACGGTCAGGGACATCTGGCTGCTCTGCCCGGACTCCACGCGGGCGGCGATGTCAACGATCAGCTCGTCAGGCTTCGGCATGAGAGCGGATTCTATGCGCCGGGCCGTCGCAGTGGTTCGAGTGGTGCCGCCAACGGGCCGGACAGGCGCGTACAGGGCTCCCGCCGCAAGCCGGCGACGGCTCGGGGCCGCGTGGGGCGGTCGGTCCGCGTCAGCCGAGCGGCTTCGCGGTGTCGCGCAGGACGGCCAGCGCGGGCCCGTACATGCGGGCCTTGATGGTGCCGAGGGTGTCGCCGGCCTTCCCCACCTGGGCCTGGGCGAGCTCGATGGCGATCGTGCGGACGGCGTCCTCGGCCACCGCCTGGTCGACGATGCCGACGGCGGCGGCGTCGGTTCCGCCGTAGCGGTGGGCCGTGACCATGGCCCGGTGCGCGGCCTGCGGGGCCAGTCGGGCCTGGATCAGGGCGGCCATGCCGGGGGTGAAGGGGATGTTGATGTCCGCCTCGGGCAGGCACCAGTAGCCGCGGTCGGCGCGCATGACGCGAAAGTCGTGGGCCAGCGAGAACATGGCTCCGGCGGCGAACGTGTGCCCCTGCAGGGCCGCCACCGTGATCAACGGCAACGACAGCGTCCGCGCGAACAGTTCATGGACGGAGACGACGTAGTCGTGGTACTGGTCGGCGTGGGCGAACAGCCAGTCCAGGTCGAGGCCGTTGGAGTAGAACTTCCCGGTGGCCGCGGTGACCAGGGCCCGGGGGCCGTCCGTCTTCTCGACCTCGTCCAGGGCGGCGCCGACAGCGGCGAGCCAGTCGGGGTGGAAGCGGTTCTCGCCGTCTCCGAGGTCGAGGACGAAGACGTTGTCGTGGCGCTCGAGCGTGGGCATAGCGGCTTCCTCACGGGTGGGGTCAGGGCGGTTGGCGGGGTGATCACGGCCTGGGGCCGGGTCTCCGGCCTGTTCTGGAGTGCGTGGATCAGAAGGTCATGGATCTCGGCGGCGGCCGCCTCCAGCGCGGCGGGGCTCCGTTCGGCCCGGCACATGATCACCGAGCCTTCGACCGCGGCGATGATGAAGACGGCCAGCCGCTTTCCCCGCTGCTCGGGAAGGCCGTGGGAAATGGTGGTAGACCGAGCCCCTGGGGGCGCCGCCGTGCGCCGGCACCCGGTCGATGCTCGTCGCGCCGACGCCGTACTCGCGCAGCATTTCCGCCGCGCTGAGGACCATCCGCTCACGACTGTCGCTCCTGCGCGGACTCATGGGGCCACCGGCCCGGTGGCCGGGGCGGAACAGGACCGCGCGTCCGGTTGTCGCTCGGCGGGGCATGGCCAGGACCACCCTTCTCGGCTCCGGCACGGGTCGTTCCCAAGGAGAGTACTGGTCGGTAACTTATGGGCATCGCATAGAACACGCAAGACCTTGCCGACCGGCCCGGAAGCCGTCGGCGATGACGGGCACGCACCCCGAGCTCTGCGCGCAGTCGGGTGTCCCGTACCCCGGCCGAGGGGGCTTTTCCGGTGATCTTCTCCCGCCTGCCGCCCGACCCACCTCCCACGGCGGGTACCTCGTCTGCGCACAGGACTACGCCGAGACGTACGAGGAGACAGCCCATGTACGCAGTGATCCGCCGGTACGAAGGGGTGACCGAGCCGGCCGAGGCCGGACGTCGGGTGAACGAGGAGTTCTTGCCGCTGGTCCGCGAGGTCCAGGGTTTCGTGGCCTACTACTGGGTCGATGCCGGGGACGGGGTGATGGTGTCGACGAGTGTCTTCCACGACCGGTCCGGCGCCGAGGAGTCGACCCGCAGGGCGAAGGACTTCGTCCGGGACCGCCTCGCCGCGCTGCTTCCCCAGCCGCCCCAGGTCACAGCCGGAGAGGTCCTGGCCGCGTCGTAGCGGCTGCCCCACGGCCGGAGGCGCGACCGACGTCGTGCCGGCCCGTCCTACGCTTCCCTGACCGCCCGCAGTGGCGCACGGGGCGGTGTCCGGCGACGTCAACGGTGACGGATACCGCGCGACGCCGTGCCGCCCGCGCCCGGTGAGAACGTCGCGGGGAAGGCGGGAGCCGGTGCCGTGGTCGTGCTTCACGGAGCGAAGTCGGGGCTGTCGACGTCCCGGCGGGCGGTCATCCCGCCGCACACGGCGGGGTGCCGGGTGCGGCCGCGACGGATGACCGCTTCGGTGCCGCGACCAGCCTCCTCGGACGGACCTGACGCGGACGCACGCCGTCCGCCGGAGAGTCAGCTGGTGGTGAGCATGCCCTCGCGCAGCCGGGCCAGGCAGCGCGAGAGCAGGCGGGAGACGTGCATCTGGGAGACGCCGAGGCGTTCGCCGATCTGGGCCTGGGTGAGTTCCTCCGCGAAGCGCCACTGGATGATCTGCCGGTCGCGTTCGTCGAGTGCGGCGATCATCGGTGCCAGTGCGTGGAAGTCCTCCACGAGTTCGAGCGCCCGGTCGTCGACGCCGATGAAGTCCGCCAAGGCCGTCTCACCGTCCTCGCTGCCGCCGATCGCCGCGTCCAGAGAGGTGGAGTTGTAGCCGTTGGAGGCCAGCCGGGCCTCCCTGACCTCGTCCTCGGGCAGGCTCATCAGCTCCGACAGTTCCTTCACCGTCGGGGTGCGGCCGAGGCGGCTGCGGAGTTCCTCGGTGGCACGGGCGAGTTGGACGCGGGCCTCCTGCAGCCGGCGCGGGACGTGCACGGCCCAGGTGGTGTCGCGGAAGAACCGCTTGATCTCGCCGACGATGTAGGGGATGGCGAAGGAGGTGAACTCCACCTCCCGGGTCAGCTCGAACCGGTCGATGGCCTTGATCAGGCCGATCATGCCGACCTGGACGATGTCCTCCATCTCCTCCGGCCCACGGCTGCGGAACCGTCCCGCCGCGAAGCGGACCAGGGACATGTTCATCTCGATCAGCGTGTTCCGTGCGTACTGGTACTCGGGTGTCCCCTCCTCCAGCGCCGCGAGCTGGTCGAAGAACAGACGCGTCAGCTGCCGGGCGTCCTTCGGTGCGATGCGTGAGGGTTCGGCGACCTCCGGCAGGCCATCCACGTCCGTGTCCGTCTTCGCCGTAGCCACTGTCGCCACGATGCTTCCCTCCCCTGTAGCTGCACGTTGCCGGCCTCCCGTGGGCTGACGAACGCGCGTGTACCCCGGCATGTACAGAGCATGCACGCCCCGCGCGATCCGGAGCGAAGTCACCATCCGGGGAGTGTCACCATCCGGAGCGGAGTCACCATCCGGAGCGGAGTCACCATCCGGAGCGAAGTCACCATCCGGGGAGTGTCACCATCCCGAGCGGAGTCACCATCCGGAGCGGTGTCACCTACTTGTCTCCCCCGACGATCAAAGCGCCGCAGCCCCTTCCCTTGTCATGCCCTCATCTGAAATCTTGCGTCGACCCATTCGACCCACGGCCCGGCGGGCACCACCCCTTGCCCCGGGCTCCCGGAGGATGCTGTGACAACCCCCCGCATATCCCGTCGCCGTCTCAGACGGTCGCTGCTGTCCGTCGCCGCTGCCGGAGCGGCCCTCGCGCTCGCCACGCCCGCCGGAGCGGCCGACGTGGACACCGGCCTTCCGCCCGGTCCGGCCGCGGCCCCCGCCGCCGTGCCCGCCCAGACCGCCGCCGGGTGGGCCGCCGGAACCCGCTCCTACCTCGTCATCACCGCTCCCGGTGACACCACCGCCGCCCGCAACGCAGTGGCGGCGAACGGCGGTTCGGTCTTCGCGCACTACGACGCGATCGGTGTCGTGGTCGCCCACTCCTCGTCGGCCGGCTTCGCCGCCGCGATGCGCTCCGTCACGGGCGTGCAGAAGGTGGGTGCGACCCGCACCTCGGACGTCCCCGCCGACGCCTACTCCCCCACCCTGCCGACCGCCCCCGGGCAGTCGTCCACCACGCTCACCGAGACCGCGCGGTGGGACATGACCCGGATCAAAGCCGACAAGGCCTGGGCCGTCAGCACCGGCTCGCCGTCCGTCACGGTGGGCGTCCTCGACACCGGAGTCGACGACCGGCACCAGGACATCGCGCCCAACTTCGACACGGCGGACTCCGTCTCCTGCGCCTACGGCAAGGCCGACACCCGGGCCGGCGCCTGGCGTGACGTCGGCAGCCACGGCACACACGTCGCGGGCACCATCGCCGCCGCGAAGAACGGCAAGGGCGTGGTCGGGGTCGCGCCCGGCGTGAAGATCGCCTCCGTGCGTATCGCGGAGCCGAGTACGAGCATGTTCTTCGCAGAGAACACCATCTGCGGCTTCATATGGGCCGGTGACCACGGCTTCGACGTCACCAACAACAGCTATTACACGGACCCCTGGATGTTCAACTGCCCCGACGACCCGGACCAGGCGGCCATCATCGAGGGTGTGCGCCGGGCTCAGGAGTACGCCGAGGGCAAGGGCTCGCTCCAGGTCGCGGCGGCGGGCAACTCCAACTACGACCTGGCGAACAAGCGCAGCGACAGCTCCAGCCCGAACGACTCCACTCCCGTCAACCGCACCATCACCAACGCCTGCATCGACATCCCGACGGAGCTGCCGGGCGTGGTGACCGTCGCGGCGATGGGCAACGGGAACATCAAGGCGTCGTACTCCAACTTCGGCCGGGACGTCATCGACGTGGCGGCCCCGGGCGGCGACGGAGCCTACGGCGTCTACTCCACGCTCCCCGGCGGCAAGTACGGGAACATGAACGGCACGTCGATGGCGTCGCCGCACGTCGCCGGTGTCGCCGCGCTGCTGAAGAGCGCCGACCCGGCCGCCACCCCCGCTGATCTGCGCGCGTGGCTGGGGACCCAGGCCACGGACACCGCGTGCCCCTCCGACGGCCGCTGCACCGGTACGACGGCGAAGAACGCCTTCTTCGGGGAGGGCCAGGTCGACGCGCTGAAGGCCGTCGGTGGCAGCACCCCGCCGCCCGGCCGGTACTTCGAGAACACCGCCGACGTCACCGTCGCCGACAACGCCACCGTGGAGTCACCGATCACCGTGGCCGGAGTGACGGGCAACGCCCCGGCCGCGCTGAAGGTCGGCGTGGACGTCAAGCACACGTACCGCGGCGACCTGGTGCTGTCCCTCGTCGCTCCGGACGGATCGGTCTACTCCCTGGAGGACTTCGCCGACGGCGACAGCGGGGACGACGTGGTGAAGACGTACACGGTGGACGCCTCGTCGGAGACCGCGTCCGGTACCTGGAAGCTGCGTGTCCGCGACATCGCGGCACAGGACACCGGGCGGATCGACGCCTGGAACCTCACCTTCTAACAGGGGGCTTCCACCGAGTCCGTGAACTCCTCGCGGCGGAGCGGCGTCAGCGCTGCGCCGCGACGAGCAGGAGCGCGGATGCCCGGCGCCCTCACCACGTCACGGGCAGCTCCAGGGGGAAGCGGCGGATGGTCCGGGTGTCCCAGAGCACGTCCTCGGCCGGTACGGCCAGCCGCAGTTCGGGGAGGCGGGTGAACAGGACCCCGATCGCGGTTCTGAGTTCCGCGACGGCGAGGGTGCTGGCGACGCAGTGATGGCCGCCCCAGCCGAACGTCATATGGGGGTGGGGCGCTCGGTCGACGTCGAGGACGTCGGGGTCGGCGAACACCTCCGGGTCCCGGTTGGCCGCCAGATAGGAGACGTGCACGAAGTCACCGGCGCGGATCAGCACTCCTTCCAGCTCCACGTCCTCCAGTGCGACGCGCGGGATGCCGACGCCCTTGCGGAAGGGGATGTGCCGCAGGAGTTCGTCCAGCAGCCGGGGAAGCCGCTCGGGGCTGCGCCGCAGCAGTTCGTGGAGCTCGGGGCGGGTCAGCAGGGTGTAGGCGATGTTGCTGATCTGGCAGGTGGCCGTGTCGTTGCCGCTGAGGATGAGGGTCAGCGCCAGGACGGCCAGTTCGTCGTCGCTCAGGGGCTCCTCCCCCGAATCGCCGGCGGCCATGGTGGTGATGAGGTCGCTGCCCCCGTCCTTGCGGCGATCGGCGACGAGCGCGGTGAAGTAGGCGCGCAGGTGCTGCTTGGCTTCGGCCGCCGCCTGCCGGGCTTCGGGCGCGGTGGTCAGCATCTGCTGGGTGCGGAGCAGCATGAGCGGCCGGTCCTCGTCGGGTACGTCCAGCAGCGCGCAGATGGTGTGGTTGGGCAGCGGCTCGGACAGGCGACGGGCCAGGTCGGCCGGCGGGCCCTGCTCGATCATCTCGTCCACGAGCCGGTGGGCCACCTCTTCGATGGCCGGCGTCATGCGTTTCACGCTGCTCTGGGTGAAGGCCCGTGCTGCGGCATGGCGCAGCCGGGTGCCGCGCGGCGGGTCCATGACGTTGATCGATTCCGGGGAGACGATCGGCTCGGGAGTCATCCGGGGGTAGTCCCGGCCGACGATGGCGGCCCGGCTGAACCTGGGGTCGGTCGTCACCTGGCGTACGCCGTCGAAGGTGGTGACCAGCCATGCCTCGGCCTCGCCGTAGGAGAGCCGGATACGGCTGACCGGGCCGCGGGCCATGAGCTGGGCGAGGCACGGGTCGAACTCGAGTTGTTCGCTGTAGTCGAAGGGGCAGGCGGCGGTGTGAGCCATGTGTGCTCCTGAGCTCGTGCGGTGGTGCGGCCATGTGGGCGGAACCGGTCGGCACGGGCCACGGCCGCCCCGCCCGTGGGGGACATTTCGCATAGTGCGGCAGAGCGCCGCTCCATGCATCCAGTGCCGGGGCAGACGGCAGAAAGCGGGGAGTCGTGCCCGATCCCACCTCTCGGACAGCGCAGCAGCCGACCGTCGACGTGCTGGTCGTCGGCGGCGGACCGACCGGCCTCACCCTCGCCTGTGACCTGGCCAGGCGCGGCATGCGGACCCATGTCATCGAGGCGGGCGACCGGCTCCCCGCCGGTTCCCGCGGCAAGAGCCTTCAGGCACGCACGCTGGAGGCGTTCGACGACCTCGGCGTCATCGACGCGGTGCATGCCGCCGGTTCCCCGTTCCCGCCCATGCAGACCTGGCGCGACGGCGAGCGCCGGGGTGAGTGGTGGCTGATCGAACCGGACCCGGAGGCGCCGGTGTCGGGTCAGCCGCAGCAGTGGCTCATTCCCCAGTGGCGCACGCAGGAGATCCTGCGCGATCGCCTGCTCGAACTGGGCGGAACGCTGGAGTGCGGTGCCCGGCTCGTGTCTTTGACGCAGACGGACACGCATGTGAGCGCCGAAGTGGCGCAGTCCGACGGCGTTCGTCGCCTGATGACGGTGCCTTACCTGGTGGGCGCCGACGGCAGCCACAGTGCGGTGCGCGAGTCCCTCGGCATCGCGATGAAGGGCGAGGACCGCGGGCTGCGCTCGGCGGTGGTGGCGGACGTACGCGTGCCGGGCCTGGACCGCGATCACTGGCACATCTGGCCCGACGACCCGCCGGGTGAGCTGCTGCTGTGCCCGCTGCCGGGAACCGCCGACTTCCAGCTGAACGCCAAGATCACGGGCGATGAGTTCACCGCGACGGCCGAGACCGTGCGCGCCCTGGTCGCCGAGCGGACCCATCTGCCCCCGGACGCCGTCACCGAGGTGGTGTGGAGCTCGTTCTACCGGCCGCGCACCGCGATGGCCGAACGCTTCCGTCAGGGGCGCGTCTTCCTCGCCGGGGACGCCGCCCACCTGCACCCGCCCGGCGGTGGCCAAGGGCTGAACATCGGCGTGCAGGACGCCTACAACCTCGGCTGGAAGCTCGGCCAGGTCATCGGCCGCGGTGCCCCGGACACGCTGCTGGACAGCTATGAAGCCGAGCGCCGGCCCGCCGCGGCGGGCGTGCTGGACCTCAGCACGCGCCTGTACCGGGCCGGCCGCAAACCCGAGGACGGTGGGCAGTCACGCTTCCGGGGGCGGGTCTGCCACCTGCTGTCGGTGCACTACCGCGACAGTGCGCTCTCGGCCGACGCCCGCGCACTGCGTTCCCCGACGGGGGTACGGGCCGGCGACCGGGCGCCCGACCTCCCGTGCGTCACCGCCGACGGCCCCTGCCGGAATCTCTTCGAGCTGCTGAGAGGCCCGGACTTCACCCTGCTGGCGGTGAACTGCGTGCCGCCCCGCGCGACACCGGGTGTCCGCACCCATCACGTGACGGGCGGGCCGCTCGCCGAGGAGCTCGGCACCGGCCTGTTCCTGATCCGCCCCGACCACCACATCGCCCTGGCCGCCGACAGCCCGGAGGAGGTGGGCCGCTACCTGGCGCGGATGGGTCTGCTGAGCGGCGAGGGCTAGAGGGTCGTGGGGGTGCGGCCCGGCCTCAGCACAGGACGCGCAGTGCGCCGGGCAGCACCCTGGCCGTGACCGGGAGGGCGGCCTCGATCTCGCCGTCGGCGCCGTAGGGGAGGTCCCGGTCGGCCTCGATCCGTATCTCCCGGCCGCGCAGGACCTGTACCTGGGGACGGTGGACGTGGGCGCCGGTGTCGAGTTCCTTCATCAGGGCGAAGAACAGCCGGCGCGGCGCGTCGCGGATCATCACGACGTCGAGGAGGCCGTCGTCCAGCCGGGCCTCGGGAGCGATGCGGCGCGCCGAGCCGTAGTAGCTGGAGTTGGCGGCGACCACGGTGTAGCCGGTGCAGGTGTGCTCCCGGCCGTCGACGGTGATCCGGTAGCGGACGGGGCGCCAGGTGCTGATGGCGCGCAGGGCACCGGCGTAGTAGGAGGCCGAACCGCGCAGCAGGCGGGAGCGGTTGGCATGGAGGTTGGCCAGCGCGTCCACGCCCGCGTAGACGCTGCCGAGCACGACGGTGCCGGCGTGGACGGACGAGGTGACCTCGATGGTGTCCACGGCACGCGGGGTGCCGTGGAGCAGCACGCGGGCCACGCCTTCGGGGTCGCCGGGCAGGCCCAGGGCGCGGGCGAAGTCGTTGCCGCGCCCGGCCGGGACCATGCCGAACAGCGCGCCGGTGCCGCTGAGGGCTCCGCCGATGCTCCCGGTGATGCCGTCGCCGCCGACGGCGAGCACGACCCGGCCCCGTTCCCCGGCGTGCCGGGCGAGTTCGCGGGCGTGGGCGAGGCTGCGGCTGTACTCGGTCTCCAGCTCGGCGCCCGCCTCCCGCAGCAGACGGGCCACCTTCAGCAGCGCCGCAGCGCTGGTGGCTCCGCCCGCGGTGGGGTTGACGACGGCGGTGAACTGTCGCATCGATGTGCCTCCGGGCTGACGGGTGGTGCCGGGCTGTCGTCTGGTGGGGTGGTGCGTGTTCGGGCAGGGCGGGGCGGCGGTCAGTCGGTCGGCAGCAGGACGCCGGGGTTCAGCAGGCCGTCCGGGTCCAGGCGCTGCTTGACGGCCCGCAGGGCCGCGACGCCCAGGTCCGTGGCCTCCCGGACGTACCAGTCGCGGTGATCGGTGCCGACCGCGTGGTGGTGCGTGATGGTGCCCCCGGCGGCGAGGATCGCCTCGTTCGCGGCGTGCTTGGCGCGCGTCCAGTGCTCCACGGGCTCCTCGCCCTGGGCCGAGACGACGGTGAAGTACAGCGAGGCGCCGTTCTCGTAGACGTGCGAGATGTGGCACATGACCAGGGGCGGGGTGCCGTTCGCGGTGAGTGTGGCGGTCAGCGCGTCGCGGACGCCCGCGTACAGTCCGGGCAGCCGGGACCAGTAGGCGGCGGTCTCCAGCGTCTCGGCGAACGCTCCCGCTTCGAGGAGCGAGTCGCGCAGGTACGGTGCCGAGTAGCGGCCGTGGGCCCAGCGCTGTCCTGGTTCGTCACCGGCGAACTGGCCGCCGCAGTCGGTGAGTACGGCCGCCGCGGCCGCCCGGCGCTGCGCGGTGTCCTCCTCGGTGCCCTCGAAGCCGACGACGGCGAGGCATCCCGCGCTCGGCTGTTCGGCGGCGGAGCCGATGGCGTCGGGCTGGGCCAGGCCGATCAGTGTCTCGGTCTCGTCGGAGAGCCTCAGGACGGTGGGGCGCGGGCCGTCCTGGGCGAGCCGGCGCAGAGCGGCGCTGCCCTCGGCGAAGTCGGCGAAGCGCCATCCTTCGTAGCGGCGGGTCTGCGGGACGGGCCGGACGCGGACGGTGACGGACGTGATGACGCCGAAGGCGCCCTCCGAACCGAGCAGCAGCTGCCGCAGATCGGGGCCGGCGGCCGAGCGGGGCGCACGGCCGGTGTCGAGGGTGCCTCCGGGCGTGGCGAGGGTGAGGCCGAGGACCATCTCGTCGAAGCGGCCGTAGCCGGCGGAGGCCTGGCCGCTGGAGCGCGTCGCGGCGAATCCGCCGATGGTGGCCCACTCGTAGGACTGCGGGAAGTGGCCGAGGGTGAAGCCGTGTCCGGCCAGGAGCGCCTCGGCCTCGGGGGCGCGCAGACCGGCCTGGAGGGTGGCGGTGCGGGAGACGGGGTCGAGGTCGAGCAGGCGGTTCAGGTGCCGCAGGTCCAGGGCGACGAAGGGCGCCTTGCCGGAGGGGGCGAGGCCTCCGACGACGGAGGTGCCGCCGCCGAACGGGACGAGGGCGAGGCGGTGTTCGGCGCAGACGCGGAGCACGGCGAGCACCTCGTCATGGCTCCGCGGGTGGGCCACGGCCGCCGGGGCGTCGGCGGTGTCTCCGGCGCGCAGGCGCAGCAGGTCGGGGGTGGACTTGCCGCGGGTGTGCCGGACGCGGGTCTCGGTGTCGGTGCGGACGTCGTCCGCCCGGTCGCCGAGTGCGGTGCGCAGCGCGTGCAGTGCGGCCCCGTCCAGGGCGGGAGTGGAGATCTCGATCTCCTCCAGCCGGGCTGATGCCGTGGGCTGCGGCTTGACGCCGAGCCAGTCGCGCAGCAGCCCGGTCACGGTGTCGGGCAGCGGCGTCGCCCTGACCGGGTCTCCCCAGCCGTTCCACAGCATGTCCATGCCTGTCGTCCTCACCGGTCGTCGGGGTTGCCGCTGGAGCGGCCTCGGGCGTTACACTGTTACACATGACGCCTAATCGTCACAACAGCTCGGCCCAGCCGAACTCCGCCGACAACGACGTGGTGCTCGACGCCGTCCGCGACTGCGTCCTAGCCGTCGGGGTCCGCCGGACGACCATGACCGACGTGGCCCGTCGCGCGGGCCTCTCGCGGATGACGCTCTACCGCCGCTGGCCCGACGTCCGCTCCCTGGTCGGCGATCTCATGACCCGCGAGTGGATCGCCGTCGCGACCGGGTCCATGCCCGAGAGCCGGCCGGAAGCGGGCACCCGCCCGTCGCTGATCGACGGCCTGGTCGCGGGCGTGGAGGCGTTCCGCGCCCATCCGCTTTTCCAGAAGATCGTCGACGTGGATCCCGAACTGCTCCTGCCCTACGTGCTGGACCGGCGCGGCGCGAGCCAGGAAGCCCTGCTGGAGCTGCTCGCCGGGGTGCTGCGCGAAGGGCACACCGACGGTTCGGTGCGCGAGGCCCCGGCCGAACGCCAGGCCCGGACCGTGCTGCTGATCCTGCAGTCCTTCGCGCTGTCCCTGCGCACCATGACCGACGAGGACGACGCCGAGCTCACCACAGCGGCGTTCCTCGCCGAACTGCGCACCGTTCTGGAGAGGACCCTCACCCCATGAGCCAGACCGCCGTCCCGGCCGCCGGGGCCTCCCTGTCCGCAGCCCGGCGCGCCCGCGAGCTGACCGAGGCGACCGACGGGCGCGTGGTGGACGTGCTGGTCGTGGGCCTCGGCGCGACCGGCGCCGGGGCGGCCCTGGACGCCGCCGCCCGCGGTCTCGACGTCGTCGCCGTCGACGCCCACGACCTGGCGTTCGGCACCTCGCGCTGGAGCTCCAAGCTCGTCCACGGCGGGCTGCGTTACCTGGCCTCGGCCCAGTTCGACGTCGCTCACGAGAGCGCGGTCGAGCGCGGTGTGCTGATGGAGCGTACGGCGCCCCACCTGGTGCGTGCCCAGCCGTTCGTCCTGCCCCTGACCGGACTCGTCTCGCGCGGCCAGGCCGCGCTGGCCTGGGCCGGTTTCCGGGCCGGCGACGCCCTGCGGCTGTCGGCCCGTACCGCGCGGGCCACGCTGCCCGCCCCGCGCCGGCTGTCGCCCGTCGAGACCCGGCACCTGGCCCCGGCGCTGCGTCCCGGCGGGCTGCGGGGCGGCCTGCTGTCCTGGGACGGAAGGCTCACCGACGACGCCCGTCTGGTGACCGCCCTCGCCCGCACGGCCGCCGCACACCACGCCCGTGTGCTGACCCGTGTCCGAGCCCTGGAGATCACCGCGTCCGGCGCCCGTGTACGGGACGAACTCACCGGCGAGGAGGGTGAGATCCGGGCCCGTGCGGTGATCAACGCGTCCGGCGTGTGGGCCGGCGACCTCGTGGAGGGCATCCGGATCCGGCCTTCCCGCGGCACCCACCTCGTCCTGCGCTCGGAGCACATCGGCCCCCTCCCCGCGGGCCTGCACATCCCCGTCCCCGGGGAGACCAACCGCTTCGTCCTCGTCCTGCCCCAGGACGACGGCCGGGTCTACGTCGGACTCACCGACGAACCCCTCGACGGACCCGTCCCCGACGTCCCCGACGTGCCCGAGACCGACATCGGCTTCCTGCTCGACGTCCTCGGATCCGTACTCGACGTCCCCGTCCGCCGCGGCGACGTCGTCGGCGCGTTCGCCGGCCTGCGCCCCCTGCTGGACACGAGCGGGACGGCCCAGGGCGGCGCCGCCTCGCGCACGGCCGACATCTCCCGCCGGCACGCGGTGCTGACCTCACCGGACAGCGTGGTCAGCGTGGTCGGCGGCAAGCTCACCACGTACCGCCGGATGGCCGAGGACGCCGTGAACACCGCGGTCGACGCACACGGCCTGGCCGCCGGCCCCTCCCCCACTGCCGCGCTCCCCCTGGTCGGCGCCGCGGCCCCCCGGACGCTCGCGGCGCTGCGCGCGCCCCGCCGCCTCGTCCAGCGCTACGGCACCGAGGCGCCCGCGGTGCACGCCCTGTCCGAGCGGGATCCGCGGCTGGGCGCGCCCGTCGTGCCGGGTTATCCCGTCACCGGCGCCGAGGTGCTGTGGGCACTGCGGCACGAGGGCGCCCTGGACGAGGCGGACCTGCTCGACCGGCGCACGCGCATCGGGCTGGTCCCGGCGGACCGGGCCGAGGCGCTGGAGGCCGTGCGCGCCCTGATGGGAGAAGCGGCACCGCTCGGCTGAGGCAGCCCCGGGGAACGGCGGGTGCGGCTGGGCCACAGCCTCGTGGTTCCAGGCTCACCCGCACCGGGTGAAGCCGCCCGTTCCCTGCCGTGGGCACGCTGAAGAGGGCGCCGAGCCGACCCGTCGGGACGGCTCCTCTCCCCCTGTCCCCCTTCGGCCCCTGAGGATCGAAACAGAGGCGCAAGATGACCGCCACACCCACTCAACCGTCACACAGGGCGAGGGACGACTGGGCCACCGGCCTGACCGCCTTCGCTGCCGTGATGCTCTTCCTGGTCGGGCTGCTCGACCTGTTCCGGGGCATCATGGCCATCGCCGAGGACGACATCTTCGTCACGACCCGCAACTACGTCTTCGAGTACGACCTGACCGGCTGGGGCTGGATCCACCTCGCCCTCGGCGTGGTCGCCATGGTCGTCAGCGTGGGGCTGCTCAGCACGGCGATGTGGGCCCGCGTCGTCGGCGTCGCCATCGCCGGGCTCGTCATCATCGCCAACTTCCTCTCCCTGCCGCAGTATCCGGTCTGGTCGATCGTGATGATCACCATGTCGGGCTTCATCATCTGGGCCCTGTGCGTCGTACCGGGCGAGAACCTCCTCGAGCCGTCCGAGGACGGTTCGTGGCGCGCCCACGACGACGCGTACCGTCCCACGGCCGCTCCCCGGCCTCCTCGCTGAGGGGACAGGGGGCCTCCGAGGCGGATCGGCCCCGGGCGACCTCCGAGGCGGCTCGGTCCGCCGTGCGCCCGAGCAGGAAGGCTGGGATCCTGAGGGTGGAAGCGCTGCCCATGACGTGGCCCTGACCCGACAGGGGTGATGAGCGCCGTGTCGGACCTGCCTGCGCGTGCTCAAGAATCCGCGGTTCCCGTCCTTCCGCCGTTGTCGCACACCGACCCCCTGGGCAATCCGTTCCTGCGTACACGGTTCGCCCTGCCCGCGAGGCCCCGCACGTACCTGAGCCGCCGGCGGCTCGTCGACCACCTCGACCAGGCCTTCAAGACGCCGCTGACTCTCCTCGACGGCCCGGCCGGAGCCGGCAAGACCCTGCTGGCCGCCGAGTGGGCCTCCCGGCAGAGCCCGCCGGTCGCCTGGCTCTCCTTCGACAGCGGGGACAACCGGCCCGGACTGTTCTGGGCCTACGTTCTGCAAGCCCTGCGCGCTTGCGGTGCCCCGCCGTCCGATGCGGTCGGGACACCCGTCAACGCGTCCCGGGTGAGCCGCAGGCTGCTGTCCACACTCGCCTCCGAGCTGAACGACCGCGAGCGGCCCGTGCTCCTGGTGCTCGACGAGTACGACCGCGTGGCCGACACGAAGATCGCGGAGCAGTTGGAGTTCGTCCTGCACCACGCCGGCCCGGGACTGCGCCTCGTCCTGGTCACCCGCACCGAACCGCTGCTCCCGTTGCACCGCTACCGGGCGGTCGGCGACCTGACGGAGATCCGCTCGGCCGAACTGGCCTTCACTCCCGAAGAGGCCGCCGCGCTGCTGGAACTGCACGGTGTGAGCGTTCCGATCCAGGCGGCACGCAGCCTGGTCGACCGCACCCGGGGCTGGGCCGCCGGTCTGAGCCTGTCCGCCCTGGCCGCCCGGGAGACCTCGGACCCCGAGCTGTATCTGAAGGAGTTCGAAGCGGACCGCAGCACGGTCGCGGACTTCCTGCTGGCCGAGGTCCTCAAGCGGCAGACGCGCGAGACCCAGGACCTCCTGCTGCGCGTGAGCGTCCTGGACCGCTTCTGTCCCGATCTGGCCAACGCGCTGACCCAGCGCATCGACGCCGAGCCCCTCCTCGCCGGCCTGCACCGCGAGAACGCGTTCGTCGAACGGCTCGGGCACTCCTGGTACCAGCTCCATCCGCTGTTCAGGGAGATCCTGCGGGCCCATCTGCGCGTCCGCCTGCCCGGGCTGGAGCCCGAACTGCACCGACGGGCCGCGCGGTGGCTGCGACGCCACGGCCATCTGCCGGAGACACTCGCCCACAGCGCCGCCGCGGACGACTGGGACCTCGCCGCCGGTGCCCTCGTGGACGACCTCGCCATCGGACGGCTGTTCACCGGCCCGAACGCGCACGACCTGGCGCAGTTGTTCTCCCACATGGGGCCCGAGGCGAGAAGCCCCGCCACGGACCTCGTGCGCGCCGCCCACGACCTGTCCCACCACGACCTCGATCACGGCCTGGCGAGCCTGCGCCACGCCGAGGAGAAGCTCGCCGACGACGACCGCGACCTCGCGGCCGCACGCCTGAGCTGTGCGCTGCTGGAGGCCCTGGCCGCCCGGTTGTCCGGAAGTCCCCCGCAGGTGGAGAAGGCCGCCGAAACGGCCGCTGAACTACGGCATGAGGTACCTGCTCACCTCCTGGACAAGCATCCCGAACTCACCGCCCTCCTGCTGACCCACGTCGGCTCGACCCTCCTGTGGGCCGGGCGTTTCGAGGACGCCCGGGCCGTCCTGAACACCGTGACCGGCGCTCCGGGCGGGCCGTCCACCGAGGCGCCCCGGGAGGAGGCGATGGGGCACCTGGCCCTGCTCGACTACCTCAACGGCTGGCCCGGCCGGGCGGAGCGCAAGGCCTTGGCGGCGGTGTCCGAGGCGGATCGGCCCGGTCCGCCCCAGCCGACGGGCTCAGTGATCGGGCGGCTGGTCCTGGCCGCTGTGGCGGTCGACCGCGATGAGCTGGACCGGGCCCAGGCCCTCATCGACCAGACCGCCGATCTTCCCTTCGAAGCGCGCGACCCGGTGACGGCGGCGGGGCGCGCCCTCGCCGCGGCTCGCCTCCTGATGGCCCGGGGCAAGATGCGGGCCGCGGTCGAGGCGGTGGCCCCGGCCGTACCCGCCGCCGTGGCCTCCCCGTGGGCGGCGAGCCAGGAAGCACTCGTCACCTCGGCCGCCCACCTGGCGGAGGGACGGCCCGACCGGGCCACCGAGGCACTCCGGGCGGTCTCCGGCGAACAGCCCGTCTGCGCCGTGGAGGCCGCGTCCATCCAACTCGCCGCACGGCGTACAGCGGCGGCCTTCGACCTGCTCGACAGCATCCACGCCGAGGAACGCACCGGCCCCGCGGTGACCGTGCGGGCGGCACTGGTGCGGGCCCGGGCCGCCGACGCGGCGGGAGACACGGCAACCGCCCGCAGGCTCCTGGCCCAGGCGCTCCTCGACGCAAGGCGCGAACGACTGCGGCGTCCGTTCCTGGACGCCGGAGCGTGGATCCGGCCCCACATGGCCACGGCGCCGCTGCACGATCTGGCGGCGGGCTGGCTCATGCCCGCCCCACCGCTCCCCCGCGAGCGGCAGGGACCACCGCCGCCGCCCGCCCCTCTCGTCGTGGTGGAACTGAGCGCGCGTGAACGCGACGTCCTTGAGCGGGTGGCCCGGATGATGTCGACGGAGGAGATCGCCGCCGACCTCTACCTCTCGGTGAACACGGTGAAGACGCACCTCAAGAGCGTGTACCGGAAGCTGGCGGTGAACCGGCGCGGCGAAGCGGTCCGCCGCGCCCGCGAGCTCCGGATGCTGTGAGCCCCGCGCCGGTGCGGGAGTCCGGCCCCCGGCCCTCTCCCCCCTCGTGGGTGAGGCGGACGGTGCGCGCTTCGGGGTGGGATGGGGGAGCCGGCGAGTGCGCCGGTGGCGCATACCCGGGACTCCCCGGCCCTACCGGGCCGACTCGGCGAGGTGGACACCGTGAAACGCTGGCGGGCTCTGATCATCCTCGGTGCGGCCCAGTTCCTGATGGTCCTGGACACCTCCGTCATGAACGTGTCCATCAGCCAGTTGGTCGAGGACTTCGACACCGAGGTCACCGCCATCCAGGCGGTCATCACGCTGTACGCACTGGTCATGGCCGCCTTCATGCTCATCGGCGGCAGGCTCGGGGACATCGTGGGGCGCCGCCGCATCTTCCTCGCCGGGATGGTCGTCTACGGCGTCGGGTCGGCCATCACGGCTGTGGCACCCACTCTGTGGGTCCTCACGCTGGGCTGGTCCGTCATCGAGGGGCTCGGCGCCGCCATGGTGCTCCCCGCCATGGCGGCCCTCGTCGCGGAGTCGTACCGGGGACGCGACCGGGCCATCGCCTACGCGGTCATCGGCGGGCTCGCCGGTGCCGGGATCGCGGTCGGCCCCCTGCTGGGCGGCTGGGTGACGACGTATCTGACGTGGCGGCTGGTCTTCGCGGGCGAGGTCGTGGTGGTCGTGGCCGTGTTGCTGTGCCGCCGGGTGATCGCGGCTCCCGCTCCGAGCGGGCCGCGCCCCCGGCTGGACTGGGTGGGTGCGGCTCTCTCCGCGGCCGGACTCGGTCTCGGCGTACTCGGCGTGCTGCAGAGCGGCACGTGGGGATGGGTACAGCCGCGCAACCCGCCCTTCACCGTCTTCGGCTTCGCTCCGACTCTGTTCGTCGTCGGCGCCGGGGCGGCCGTCCTGGCCGTCTTCCGGTGGTGGGAGCGACGGCGCGACGAGGCGAACGCCGATCCGCTGGTGCACCTGTCCCTGCTGCGCAGACCCGTGCTGCGGTCCGGCCTGATGACGCTGCTGAGCCAGAACCTCATCCTGCTGGGGCTGTTCTTCACCATTCCGCTGTACTTGCAGGTGGTCCAGGGGTTCGACGCGTTCGAGACGGGCCTGCGCCTGCTGCCGGTGTCCGCCACCATGCTCGTGACCTCTCTGGGCGCGTCCACGCTGGGGCGGGTGGCGGGGCCGCGGCGGGTGGTCCGGCTGGCCCTGACCACGCTGGTGGCGGCCGTCGTGTGGCTGCTGGCCACCATCGACCCGGTCATCGACGACGCGCAGTTCGCCGGAGCCATGGCCCTGCTGGGCGTGGGAGTCGGCCTGCTCGCCTCGCAGTTGGGCAACGTCGTGCAGTCCGGCGTCGGCGAGGCGGAACGCAGTGAGGCGGGAGGGCTTCAGTTCACGGCACAGAATCTGGGCTCGGCGCTGGGCACCGCGCTCATCGGATCCCTGCTCATCGGCGCGCTGGCCGGTGCCTTCACCACGCGGGTGGAGGACGATCCACGGTTGTCCGGGGAAACGCGCGACCAGGTCGGTGTCGCCCTCGAGGCCGGTATCACCTTCCTCCCGACCGATCAGGTGCGCTCGGCGGCCCAGCGCGCCGGACTGCCGCCGTCCGAGGTCGAAGCCGTCACGGACTCCTACGCCTCCGCGCAGCTGCAGGGTCTCAAGGCGGCGATCCTGGCCACCGGCGGCATCGCCCTGGCCAGTTTCCTCGTCACACCGCACCTGCCGACCGCCCGGCAGAGCCGGCCGCGGGAACGGGACCCCGATGCTCCGGCCGGAGCGACCGGATCGGCGCACTGAGACCACAGGGGGCCACTCATGTCCAGGACCACACCCGCACCGGCCGACCGCGGCAAGCGCCGGGTCGAGCGCCGGGCCCGCGCGGACTACACGGGCGGCGTCTACGGGTCGATGCTCGCGGCCTCCGTGGTGGTCGGCGCCGGCTCCCTCGGGTCGCTCCCCCGGGCCGAGATGGTCGTGCTGCTGCTCCTCACCGGAGTGGTGTTCTGGATCGCGCACGTGCATGCCCAGCTGTTCGGGGCGCGCCTGGCCCAACAGGCTCCGGACCGCCGCCTCGTGATGGACGTGTGCCGTGACGAGTGGCCCATCGTCAAGGCCGCCGTCCCGCCGGCGGCCGCCGTGGCGATCAGCCCGCTCCTGGGGCTGGACGTCCGGGGGGCACTCTGGCTGGCTCTCTGCGTCGCCGTGGTCGGCCAGGTCGGCTGGTCCGTGGCCGCGGCGCGCCGCGCCGGTGCGTCGCCACGGCTCATGGCCGTCACCGCGTCGGTCAACCTGCTGCTCGGCCTGCTCATCGTCGCCGTCAAGATCGTGCTGAAGCACTGACCCCCGGCGTCCCGTCAGCGGGCGGGTCACCTGCTCCGGGTGAGGTTCGGACCGGCACGGAGGCGGAGGATGGAGGAAAGGGCGCCGTCCGCCTGTCCCGGGAAGCCGTGGGAGGACAAGTTCGTGCGCTACGAGATCCGCGTCGAGGGACACCTCTCGGAGACACTGGCCAAAGCCTTTCCGGAGCTGGGCCATGTGGTCATGGCCGGCCAGACGGTTCTGTTCGGCCCCGTCGTGGACGAAGCGCATCTGTTCGGGCTGCTGGCTCGCTGCCAGTCACTGGGACTGCGGGTCGTGGAGATGCGGCCGGTACCGGAGTAGGGCTACGGCGACCGTCCCGGGCCGCGTCACAGCCTTCGGCACATCGCCGCACCTCGATCAATACGAGGAGGAGTCATGACCATGCCGCGTGGTCCGTCATCGCTCCCCGGGCAGGAGCACCACTCCGACGGAGCGGTCCTCATCGCGACGGGTGACTCCGCGTACGGCCTCGCGCGGCTGGGCCGTTCCTGGACCTGGCTGCTGAGTTCGGCCGTGGCGACGCTCGTACCGGGCGTCCTGATTCTGGTCTGGCCGGAGGCGACCCTGCACGTCCTGGCCGTCCTCATCGGGCTCTACCTGCTGGTGAGCGGGGCGTTCCGGTTCGTGTCCGTCTTCGGCCGGGAGGAGCACGGGGAGCGGCTCCCGGCGCTGGCCGTGGCCGTGCTCTACGTCCTGGCCGGGGTGCTGTGCCTGCGGAACCCGCTGCAGACGATCGCCGCGCTCTCGCTGGTCGTCGGGATCGTCTGGCTGGTGTCCGGAATTCTCACCCTCTACACGGCGGTCGCCGCCAAGGACCTGCCGCACCGCGGTGTCGTCCTGGGTGCCGCGGTGGTCGGCATCATCGCGGGGATCGTGGTGCTCGCCCTGCCGTCGGAGTCGGCCCGCGCCCTGACCCGGCTGCTCGGCCTGTGGCTGGTCCTGCTGGCCCTGGCCGAGGCGGCGGTCGCCCTCGCGTGGCGGGCCGCGCTCCGCAAGACGCTCGCCCTCGGGCCGCACGGTCCTTCCGGTGCGGCCTGACCCCGCTCACCACGCTCCGGGGGACGCCGGGCACACCCGGGTCCCCACGGGACCCGACGCCTCTCCTCCCCCATCCCGTACGACGCCCCACACAGCCTTGGGCGACGCACACTCACAGGGGGCGCACCCATGAACCCGGCCGCATCCCCGGACCCGCGGCACCCCGGCGAAGCCGCTGATCCGGACCACGTCATGACCGCCGAGGAACGAGCGGAGTACGAGCAGCTGCGCCGGCACGCGGCGGTACGCCACCGGCGGGCCCGGCGGGCCGGCGCCTGCCTCCTGCTCGTGCTGACCCTGCTGCTCGCGCCCCTGGCCGTCGTCGCCGCCTGGGTCCAGGACACGGTCTCCGACACCGACAGGTATGTGGAGACCGTCGCGCCGCTGGCATCCGAGCCGCCCGTGCAGGAGGTCATGATCAACCGGCTGACGGACCGCGTGGTGAACAACGTCGACGTCGGGGCGGTGACGGACGCGCTCGTGCGGACCCTCCAGGACTCGGGGGCGCCACCGCGCGTCGTCGACGGGGCCGCGTCACTCGAAGGCCCGCTGCGCGACGCGGTCAGGACCGTCGTGGACCGCACCGTCACCGGCGTGATCACCAGCGATGCCTTCCAGCAGGTGTGGGAGGGCGCGAACCGGCGCTCGCACGCCGCGGTGGTGAACATGCTCACCGGTGACCGCGAGGGCGCCCTGACCTCCGAGGACGGCGCCGTCCAGCTGGACGTGGGAGAAATCGTCGACCAGGTGCGGCAGCGGCTCGTCGACGCGGGCTTCGACAAGGCCGCCGCCATCCCGGACGCCGACCGGACGATCACCCTGTTCGAGACGGAGCAACTGGACAAGGCGCAGGACGCGATGCGGCTGCTGGACGTCCTCGGGGCCTGGCTTCCCGTCCTCACCGTCGTACTGGCCGCACTCGCCGTGTGGACCGCACCGGCACACCGGGTCATGCTGATGATCACCGCGACGGGTGTGGGCGTGATGATGGTGGTGCTGCTCGTCGCACTGGCCGTGCTCCGGCGCGCGTACCTGAACTCGGTCCCGCCGGCGGCCCTGCCCGGCGACGCGGCCGCGGCCGTCTACGACACCTTCGTCCGGTTCCTGCGCGACAGTGCGCTCACGCTGCTGGTCGTGTCGGTGATCACCGCGCTGGTCGGGTACCTGTACGGCCCCGGGCGCCTCGCCCGGGTCGTCCGCACGGTGGCGGACCGGGGTACGGCGGCCACCGGCAGGGCCCTCGAGCACGCGGGAGTGCGCACCGGTGCCGTGGGGCGTCTGCTCGCCGACCACCGCCCGTGGATCACCGGAGTGGTCATGACGGCCGGAGCTCTGGCACTGGTGTTCTGGAACCATCCCACCGTCGGAGCGGTGGCGCTCGTCCTCGGCATCGCCCTGGCCGTACTGATCATCCTGGCGGTCCTCGCCGCCGCCGGACCGGCCGACCGGGCAGCGGGGCGGGCGACACAACAGGCGACTCCGTGAGCCATGATCCGGGCATCCGGCTGAGGACAGGGAGACCCGGTCCACGCGGGCACGGCAGCACGGCTCGGTACCGCATGTCCGCCCTCCACCGCACGATCACCCGTACCGGGTGAGGCCGCCGGTGCCCTGGCGGGCTCACGCTGAAAGCAGCGCGCGCCGGCGGCCCGGCGAGCACCGGGAGACGGAGGAAGACATGAGCGCATCGACGTATCTGGCGTACGACTACCCCCTGCTGAGCGTCTTCTGGAGCATGCTCCTGTTCTTCCTGTGGATCATGTGGTTCGTTCTGCTCTTCCGCGTGGTGGTCGACATCTTCCGTGACGACGACATGAACGGCTGGGCGAAGGCCGGCTGGCTCGTGCTGACCGTCCTGCTGCCCTTCCTGGGCGTCTTCGTCTACGTGATCGCCCGCGGCAAGGGCATGGGCCGCCGTGAGATCGCGCAGGCCCGGGCCCAGCAGGAGGCCTTCGACGCCCGCATCAGGCAGGCCGCGGGCACCGAGGGCCGGACCAGCAGCGTCGACGAACTCGCCAAGCTGTCGGAGATCCGTGACCGCGGCGGCATCACGGACGACGAGTTCCGCAAGGCGAAGGAACTCGTTCTGACCGGCCACGCACCGGCCGGCCCCTCGGGCTCCACCGACCGCGCCTACGACCGTTGAGCGTCCTCATCACACGAGCCGAGTCACGGGAGCCGAGGCACGCACGATGACCGCGACAGACACCCGGCCCACCCCTTCGGCGAAACAGCAGTGGGCCACCGGCCTGGCCGCCTTCGCGGCCGTGATGCTCTTCCTGGTCGGGCTGCTCGCCGTCTTCCGTGGTGTCTCGGCCATCGCCGAGGACGACGTCTTCGTCGTCACCCGCCGCTACGTCTTCGAGTACGACCTGACCGGCTGGGGCTGGATCCACCTCGCCCTGGGCGTGATCGCCCTGATCGTCACCGTCGGGTTGTTCCGGATGTCGATGTGGGGGCGCGTCGCCGGTGTGGCCATCGCCGGACTCGTCATCATCGCGAACTTCCTCTCCCTGCCGCAGTATCCGGTCTGGTCGGTCGTGATGATCGCGCTCTCGGGCTTCATCATCTGGGCCCTGTGCGTGGTGCGGGCCGACAACCTCTACGACCTCTCCGAGGACGCCCCATCACGCGACCTGTGACGCGAAGGGCAGGCAGTACAGGTGCAACGACAGGTCCGGCACCGGACGGCACCCACCGAGGCGGCAGCCGCCACCGCCCGCGAGGGCAGCCCCGGACGGGCACGCCTCGCCCTGCTCGCCCTGCTGGGAAGCATCCTGGTGCCGCTGGTCACGGCCGGTCTGAGAAGCGTGCTGTGGGTACTGGCCGGAATCGCCGCACTGGCGCTGGCGGCCATCGGGGGGTGGTTGATCCTGGCGCACACGGGAGTGGTCCGTGCCGTCGGACTGGTCCTGGCCCTGGCCGCGCCGTCGGCGGTCCTTGCCCTGTACGCGGCGGCCGGCATGCTCTGGGCGGCCTGTCTGTCCCTCGCGCTGTGGGGGCTCGCACTGGTGACGGCCCGTAGCGCACTGCCCTCCGGCCGCACCGCCTCCGAGCAGACGGCGACGACGGCGCCCCGCCACCCCTGGATCCTGATGAACCCGCGTTCCGGCGGCGGCAAAGTGGGCCGTTTCGACCTGATGGACCGGGCCCGGGCGGCCGGTTGCCGTGTGACGCTGCTCGACGGGGAGCAGGACGTCACCGAGCTGGCGCGGCAGGCCGTCGCCGAGGGAGCCGATCTGCTGGCCGTGGCCGGGGGTGACGGCACCCAGGCCCTGGTGGCCGAGGTCGCCGCGCGTCACGACCTGCCCTTCCTGGTGATTCCCGCCGGCACCCGCAACCATTTCGCCCTCGATCTCGGCCTCGACCGCGACGATCCGGCGGCGGCCCTGGAAGCCCTGGCCGACGGCGTCGAACTCCGCGTCGATCTCGGGTTCGCCGCGGACCGCGTCTTCGTCAACAACGCCTCCTTCGGAACGTACGCGTTCGTCGTCACCGATCCCGCCTACCGGGACGCCAAGGCCCGCACCACCCTGCGCACGCTCCCCGGTCTTCTCACCGGCGAGGAGGCGCCGAGGCTGCGGGCGCGGGCCGGCCGGACCCACGTCGAGGCACTCCAGGCCCTGCTCGTCAGCAACAACCCCTATGGGCGGGCCGTCGACGCCGCCAACCCCGGGCGCAGGGGGCGGCTGGACTCGGGGCTCCTCGGCGTGGTGTGCGTGCGCGTGGGCAGCGCCGTCCAGGCGGCAGGCCTCGTGCGCGGTCCGGGTTCCGGGGGAGGACTGATCCGGCTGAGCGCCGCGACGGTCGTCGTGGAAGCGGACACGGACACCCTCCCGGCCGGCATCGACGGAGAGCACGTCCTTCTGCCGTCACCCGTGGTGTGCCGCGTCGCGCCCGGCGCGCTCCGGGTGCGCGTGCCGCGCCGGCGCCCCGGCGCCTCGCGGGTCGGTGACGGGACGGCCGACTGGCCGGCCGTGGTGCGGCTGGCACTGAGCCCGCCTCGGCGCGCATGACACACGCGCCGGCAAGTGCAACGTCCGCTACCGCAACGAGGTCAAGGGCGAGGCGGTGCGTACCCTGCGCACCCACCGTCCCCCCGGCATGACCGACGCCACCGTCGGGGCCTTGGGTGCCCTCTCGGCAGGGCCACGCCGCCGGATGGCCCATCCCACCGGTTCGCGACCTTTGTGGACATAACCTCCGCGATATGAACAAATGCCATATCGCATACCTGGCGTGCGCCGCGGCGCTGCTCGGGACGGGTCTCGGGGCCGCTCCGTCGTCCGCCGGTCACACGGTCCATCTGGTGAGGCCCGGGGAATCGATCCAGAAGGCGGTGGACAGCGCCCGGCCGGGTGACACCGTTCTGCTGGCGCACGGCACCCACCGCGGAAGCGTCGACGTGACCACGCCCGGACTCACCTTGCGCGGGATGGGCCGCGGCACGGTGCTCGTACCGGGGGCGGGCGCGGGCGCCACCACCGTTCCCACCGGCACGGCGGGCGCCGAAAGGGCCGCCGGCAGCTGCGCCGCGGCCGGCAACGGCATCTGTGTCGCGGGCACGAAGGACCACGGCGTCGACGACGTCACCATCGCGTCCCTCACGGTGACCGGCTTCGCCAAGACGGGCATCCACGCCAACGAGGCCGACCGGCTGACGGTGCGGAACGTCACCGCGGTCCGGAACGGGGTGTGGGGTATCGCCACCGAGCGCTCGGCCCGTGGCGTGTTCCGCGGCAACACCGCCCGGGACAACGGCGACGCGGGCCTGTTCCTCGCCAACACGGTGAAGGAGGAGGAAGGCGCCACGGACACCGGGGGAACGGTGGTGGAGCGCAACCGGCTGGAGGGCAACCGGATCGGCGTCACCGTCCGCCGGCTGCGCAACCTGACCGTCGCGGGCAACCACCTCACGGGCAACTGCGCGGCGGTCTTCGTCGTCGGCGACGAGAACAAGCCGAAGGCCGGTCTCGTGACGGTGCGCGAGAACCGTATCGAGCGCAACAACAAGTCCTGCCCGAAGACCGCCAGGCTGGACGCCCTGCAGGGGTCCGGCATCGTCCTGACGGGCACCGAGGACAACCTGATCACCCACAACGTGATCAGGGACAACGTCGGCACGTCCCCGCTCTCGGGCGGCATCGTCGTGTTCAAGAGCTTCGTCGGCACGACCAGCGAGCGGAACCGGATCAGCGACAACCTGCTGGAGGGCAACTCCCCGGCGGACCTGGTCAACACGGACCCCGGCGAGGGCAACACGTTCCAGGGCAACTCCTGTCTGTCGTCCAAGCCCGCAGGTCTGTGCTGACCGCACACCGGCACAGGCCCTCGACGGGCCTGGGAGTCCCACGACCGTTCAGTGATCACTTCGCTCGATCCACGTAGAAAGGCGGCACATGACGACCACTCAGCCCGCTCCTCCGCCGTCCATGCGGCTGCGGGAACTCGCGTTCGGGGCGGCATGTGCCGCCGCCCTGCGCGCGGCCGCCCGGCTGGGCGTCGCCGATGCCCTCGGTGACGAGCCCATGGCCGTGGAGGACATCGCGGCCGCGGTGAAGACCGAACCGGGCCCGCTGCGACGGGTCCTGCGGGCCCTGTCCTGCTACGGCGTGTTCGCCGAACACCCGGACGGCACGTTCGCGCACACCGACGTCTCCCGGTTGCTGCGCGAGGACGACCCCCACAGCCTGCGCGCCATCACACTGTGGTGCACCGAGCCGTGGACCTGGGACGTCTGGCCCAAGCTCGACGAGGCGGTGCGCACCGGCCGCAACGTGGTGGAGGACCTGTACGGCAAGGAGTTCTTCCCCTACCTCAACGAGGACGCCCCGGAGTCGGCGGACGTCTTCAACCGCGCCATGACGACCTCCAGCGTGCAGTCGGCGCAGGACGTCGCCGCGTTCCTCGACCTCACGGGATGCGCCTCGGTCGCCGACATCGGCGGCGGCCAGGGGCACGTGGTGGCGAGCCTGCTGGACAAGTACCCGGACCTGCGCGGGACGCTGCTCGACCTGCCCCGGGTGGTGGAGAACGCCGTCCCGAGACTGCGCACGGGCGGCGACCTCGCCGACCGCGCGCAGGTCGTACCCGGCGACGTCCGGACGGCCGTCCCGGTGAAGGCCGACGTCTACGTCATCAAGAACATCCTGGAGTGGGACGACGAGAGCACCACCCGTACGCTGCGCAACGTCCGCGAGGCCGGCGGCCCCGGGACGCGGGTGGTGGTCATCGAGAACCTCGTCGACGACTCTCCCTCCATGCGGTTCAGCACCGCGATGGACCTGCTGCTGCTCCTCAATGTCGGCGGGGCGAAGCACACCCGCCAGAGCATGGTGGACCGGCTCACCGAGGCCGGCCTGGTCATCGACGACATCAGTCCGGTCAACCCCTATCTGCACGCGTTCGACTGCCACATCCCCGGCTGATCCGACCGCGTCCCGAGGGGCCCGGTGATCCCGGGACTCCCTCGACGCAGACAGACCGACGGCCGCCGGGTCCGCGACGCTGCGGACCCGGCGGCCGTCGAGTGCCGGCTGCGTCAGCCGGCCGGCTCGCGCTCCCAGAGGTAGAAGCGCTGCGCCATGGCGTCCTTCGGCGAACGCCAGGTGTCGGGGTCGTACGCGCTGACGTACGCGGACAGGCGCTCGCTGACGTCCCGGAACTCGGGATGCCCGGTGATCTTGGCGATGGCCGGTCCGGGGTCGCGCTCGGACTCGATCAGGTGCATGTACACATCGCCGAACTGGAAGAGGCTGCGCCGGGTCACGCCGACGAGGTGCGGCAGCTCCCCGCGGTCGGACTCCGCGAACACCTTGGCGATGTCGGGCGCCGATCCCGGGGCCATCCGGGCGACGATCAGGGCTTGGTGCATGGGGCTGTTCTCCGTCCGGCTCAGCGGGTCAGACCGGGACTCGCACCGCGTTCGGCGGCGATCTTCTCGATGCGGTCGCGGATCAGACCCATCTGCACCTTCGAGTTCCGGTTGATGTTGTCCGTCATCCACTCGTCGTCGACCGGCGCGTCCGGCTTCATCGCGAAGTCCTGCGTCCAGACCATCCGTGTGCCGGCCGGTACCTCCTCGTACCGCCAGTGGATGTTCATGTGGTCGAAGGGACCCGTCTCGACGCGGCGGGCCTTGACGGTGAGCGTCTCGCGGTCGGGCTCGCGCTCGGAGACCCAGCTCCACACGGTGCCGTTCTCGTCCGGGTGCATCGTGAGCCGGAAGGTCGTCTTGTGACCCTCCCGGGAGATGATCTCGACCGAGGCGTACTCGCTGAACAACTGCGGCCAGTTCTCCAGGTCGTTGGTCACCTCCCAGACCAGGTCCAGGGGTGCGGCGATGGTGATCTCGTTCTGCGTGTGTCCGGTCATGTCACGCTCCTGCCAGAAGGGCACCGTTGACGAGGTCGAGGAACTGCCGGGGCGTCTTGGAGCGTTCGGCGTCGGTGGGCATCGGCGTGCCGTAGCGGTTCTCCAGCTCGCCGACGATGCCCAGCAGGCCCAGCGAGTCGACGCCGAGCTGCTCGAAGGCCGTCCCGTCGCCGCGGAGTTCCTCCGGAGTGACGGTGACACCGGTGCATTTCTTCATGAGTTCGGCGAGTTCTTCCACCGTGATGCGGTCAGTCATGTCATGTACCTTCCTTGCCTGTTCCGCGGCGCCTCAGGACGAGGCGCCGGTGGCGCCGTGCCGCAGCACCAGCGCCGAGTTCGAACCCATGAGCCCGCGGCTCAGCACCAGTGCCGTACGTACCTCGGCGGTACGGGCCCGGCCGGTCACGAGGTCGAGGTCGTGGCAGATGTCGAAGACGTTGGGGGTGGGCGGGATCAGACCGTGCTCCATCGAGAGCACCGCCGCCGCGACGTCCATCAGCGGCGCCGCGCAGTAGCCCCGGCCGATCCCGGTCTTCGGCGCGGTGACGGGCACCCGGGTGCCGTGGGCCCCGAGAGCGTCGGCGAGGGCCAGGGCCTCGGCGCGGTCCGCCCGCGGTACGCCGAGGGCGTCGGCGAAGACCACGTCGATCTCCTCCGGGGCGCAGTCGGCCTCCGCCAGAGCGCCCCGGACGGCCTGGGCGAGCCCTTCCCGGGACTCCTCCCAGCGGGAGGCTCCCGTGAAGGTCGCCGCGTGTCCGGCCAGGTGGGCCCGCACGGGCGCGCCCCGCTCAAGGGCCGTGCCCTCCGTCTCCACCACGACCATGGCGCCGCCCTCGGCGGGCACGAACCCGCAGGCCGCGGAGGTGAACGGGCGGTAGGCGCGGGTCGGGTCGTCGTCCGTGCTGAGTTCCTCGTAGCCGAGCTGGCAGACCACCGAGTAGGGCGCGATCGGGGCCTCGGTCGCGCCGGCCACGATCACGTCGGTGCCGCGCCGTACGGCTCGTGCCGCATGGGCGAGGGCGTCCAGGCCGCCGGCCTCGTCGGCCGCGACGACCGAGCAGGGCCCCTTGAAGCCGCGCCGGATGGAGATCTGGCCGGTGCTCGCGGCGTAGAACCAGGCGATGGACTGGTACGGGCCGACGAAGCGGCTGCCCTTGCCCCACAGTTGCTGGAGTTCGCGCTGTCCGAACTCGCCGCCGCCGGAACCGGCAGCGGTGACCACACCCACGGAGAACGGCACCTCGTCGGTCATGGACCGGGGGAGCCGGGCGTCGTCCAGCGCGAGGTCGGCCGCGGCCATCGCGAAGTGCGTGAACCGGTCGGTCTGGACCAGGAAGCGCTCCTCGATCGCCGCCGACGGGTCGAAGTCGCGGACCTGGCCCGCCACCCGCAGGGGCAGCTGCTCGCAGCCCTCCCGGGTGACGCGGTCCAGGACGCTGATGCCCTCCCTGGTGGACTTCCAGAAGGTCTCGGTACTGGATCCGTTGGGCGCGACCACGCCGATTCCCGTGACGGCCGCGCGCCGTGGACGAGGTTCGCTCATCGTGACTTCTCCCTCGGCCGGTTCATGACCACCGCGGACTGGAACCCGCCGAATCCGCTGCCCACCGAGAGCACGCTGTCGAGCTTGCGCTCGCGGGCCACACGCGGGACGTAGTCCAGGTCGCACTCGGGGTCGGGGGTCTCGTAGTTCGCGGTCGGCGGTACCACCTGGTGGGTCAGGGCCAGCACACAGGCGACGAGTTCGATCGCTCCGATGGCGCCCAGGGAGTGGCCCACCATCGACTTGATGGAGCTCATGGGGGTCTGGTAGGCGTGCGGTCCCAGGACCCGTTTGACCGCGGCGGTCTCGTGGCGGTCGTTCTGCTTGGTGCCCGAGCCGTGCGCGTTGACGTAGTCGATCGCGGTGGGATCGAGCCGTGCGTGGTCCAGGGCGTCCTCGATGGCGCGGGCCATCTCCAGTCCCTCGCTGGTCAGGCCGGTCATGTGGTAGGCGTTGCCGAAGGTGGCGTAGCCGCCGATCTCGCAGTACACCCGGGCACCGCGGGCCCTGGCGTGCTCCAGCTCCTCCAGGACGAGTACGGCGCCGCCCTCGCCCATGACGAAGCCGTTGCGGTCGGCGTCGAAGGGGCGTGAGGCGTGCGCCGGGTCGTCGTTGTTCGGGGAGGTGGCCTTGATGGCGTCGAAGCAGGCCATGGTGATCGGGGAGATCGGCGAGTCCGAGGCGCCGGTTATGCAGATGTCGGCGCGGCCCTCCTCCACGGTGTGGAAGGCGTACCCGACCGCGTCGAGCCCGGAGGTGCAGCCGGTGGACACGGTCTGCACCGGGCCGCGGGCTCCGAACCGCTCCGCCACCGTCGAGGCGAGCGAGCCGGGTGTGAAGGCGCGGTGCAGATCGGGGCCGGCTTCCCGGTGGTCCACGTCCCAGCGCTGTCCGTGGTGGCTGACCAGGACGTAGTCGTTCTCCAGCCGGGTGGTGCCGCCGACCGCCGTGCCGAGTGAGACGCCGACCCGCCACGGGTCCTCGGCGGTGAGGTCGACACCGGCGTCCCGTATCGCTTCGTCTCCCGCGACCAGGGCGAACTGGATGTAGCGGTCGCTTCGTTCCACGTCCCGCTGGTCCAGGCCGTGGGCGGCGGGGTCGAAGTCGCACTCGGCGGCGATGCGCGAGCGCAGACCGGAGGGGTCGAAGAACGTGATGGCCCGTGTCGCCGTGCGTCCGGCCGCCAGGAGGTCCCAGAACGCCGGCACGCCTATGCCGCCGGGAGCGACGATACCTATGCCGGTGACCGCCACTCGCCTCGTCATGACCGGACCTGACGTCGTTCGGCCGCCTCCGCTCCCACCGCTGCGGACTGGACGTCGGTCTCCTCGGTGTCGACGTGACCCAGCGGCGGACTCGGGGCCAGGGGGCCGAGGTGGAAGACCAGCCGGGCCTCCACGTCGCCGACGTTGCGGAAGCGGTGGCGCATGTTGACGGGGATGAGCAGCCCCTGCTCGGGCTGGAGCGGGTGCGGCTCTCCGTCCAGGTCCACCTCGAGCTGCCCGCACACCACGTACACGAACTCCTCGGAGTACGGGTGGTAGTGCTCACCGATGCGGTCACCGGGCTCGATGAGGGCCACGCCCATGAATCCACTGGTGGCGCCCACCGCGGCCGGAGTGAGCATGGCGCGCAGGTCACCGCCTCGCCGGCGGTTGGGCTCGACGTCGCTCAGGCTCACGATGTTGGGACGGGATGTGATCACGGGTTCCTCCGTTGAGGTGCTGCACCGACGCGGGAGAGGCGGCACCGCCTCTCCCGCCGGATGGCGGATCAGGCGTCGGGCGACCGGCGGTCGGTGACGAGATCCATGCGCGCCAGTTCGAGCAGGCGCGCGAGGCTGCCGTCCTTCGACGCGACCACGTCCATGCCCGCGGTCTCGTCCAGCAGCGTCGTCAGCTCGGCCACCTGTGCCGAGTCGGACAGGCCGAGGATCTGGCCGGGGTCGGCCGCCTCGAGTCCGCCGTGCACGTCGATCAGCCGTACGACGACGTCGTCGCGCTGGAAGATCGTGCTGCGCAGGACGGGGCTGCGCGGGTCGTCGGCCGCCGTCTCGTCGCGGTGGGCCAGGAGTTCGGCGAGCTGCATCCCGCGTTCCGGCCGCGCCGGGTAGTACAGGGCGTACCGCTCGGCCTGCGCGTTCGGCCGCTCCGCCATCACGTGGTGGACGGCCGGCAGCGCGGCCCTGGTGAAGAAGACCCGGGCGGACTCGGGGTCGCCCAGGTCCCGGTCCTGCTCCAGATGAGGGTTGATGGCCTCTTCGACGGCCCGTACTTCGGGCTGCCGGGCGACGTGACGCAGCGCGGCCAGCAGATCGCCCCGCACCTCGACGGCCCGCACCACCCGGTTGCCGTGCATGAACAGCGAGGTGCGGCACAGGCGCGTGGTGTCGTCGACCTTGGGCTCGGGCGAGTCGTAGTCGGCGAGGATCTTTGCGACGATCTCCTCGCTGCCGGGCTTCACGGTGAAGGTGAGCGCGTGCCGGATCACGCCGTCGCCGATCCTGGGCGCCGTCTGGAGCCTGCGTGCCTCCGGGTCGGTGCCCGCCGCCGGGCCGCCGGTCTCGCGGACCACGTGGAAGCGCAGTGACCGGGTGTCGCGGACGCAGCTGTGCAGCGGCTCCACCATCCGCACGTGCTCTTCGCTGTTGACCCAGGCCAGGAAGGGCGGGGCGCTCTCCCACTCGCTGGTGATGAGCCACTGGGACGGGTTCTCGATCGACTGGCACAGCTGGTCGCTGACATGCCCGGGCACGGACGCGACCTGATTGCACAACTGTTCGTAAGCTTCGAGGAACTGGTGCTGGGCCCCGTCGTGGACGTCGACCAGGAGGACGACACGCAGCCGGGAACCGTCGAACACGGACTGGGAGACATGGTGCGACGCCTGTCGCGCACGCGAACCTTCCACCCGTTCGGACGTGGTGGTCATCCCGCACATCTCCTTCGCGGAGGGGAAAGTGAGCGCCGGCCGCGGTGGTGCGACGTCGGCGTTCCTCGATCCTGTGGCCGTCCCCGCGCATCGCGCGACTCGGACGGCGTACGCGAGTGACGGGTGCGGGGCGGCCGGTACGAGAAGAGCCCGGACGGATCAGGCCGATCCGCGCGGCAACGGACTGCCGGGCACGCTCGCCCGCACAGGTGACGAAGACGGCGGCGGGACGGTCGGCCTTCCGCGGGCCGACCGCCCCGCCGGTGCGCCGGAGCTCTCAGGCGACTGCCAGCGCGGTCCTCAGGACCTGGTGCAGCACCGCCTCGGCGTCCGGGTCCGGCCCCTGGGACCGCCATACGACGAATCCGTCGGGCCGGACGAGCACCGCGCCTCCGGGGCCCGTGCCGTGGCGCTCGGCCCAGTCGGCGTCGTCCTCCGGCACCAGGTCCGCCTGTGCTTCGCTGCCCACCCGGTACGACGCGAGCGGGAGGGACAACTTGTCGGCGAGACGAACGGCTGCCTCGTGCCACTCGTTCGGCTCAGCGGCGTCACTGAGCAGCACGAGGGACCGCTCGTACAGGTCGAGCGTCGAGAGCCGTTCGTCGCCCCGGCGCACCCACAGGTGAGGCGCCCTGCTGCCCGGTCCACCGCTCAGGTCGAGGCGCTCGGGCACGACCGGGACCGCCGGATCGGCGCCGACCACGGCACCCTGCGGGTAGCGGTAGCCGAGGGCCACGTTGAGGATGCCCTTCTGGGGACCGCCGCCGCCCGCCGCGGGGGGCGGGGCGAATCCGGGGTGGCTGTGCTCGGCCGACCGGGCCGCGGCCCGCGCGCTGGTGGCCTCGGCCACGGGGCGTCGTTCGGCGTCGTACGTGTCCAGCAGCTCCTCCCCCGCCCAGCCGTCGAGCACGGCGGCCAGTTTCCAGGCGAGGTTGTGCGCGTCCTGGATACCGGTGTTGGAACCGAAGGCCCCGGTGGGGGACATCTCGTGCGCCGAGTCACCGGCCAGGAACACACGTCCCGACCGGTAGCTGCGGGCGACCCGCTGAGCTGCGTGCCAGGGCGCCTTGCCGGTGATCTCCACGTCGAGGTCGGCGACTCCGACCGCCCGGCGGATGTGCTCGACGCAGCGCTCGTCGGTGAACTCCTCCAGGGTCTCCCCGTTTTCCGGGTGCCAGGGGGCGTGGAAGACCCAGTTCTCGCGGTTGTCCACCGGCAGCAGGGCGCCGTCGGCGTCCGGGTTCGTCAGGTAGCAGACGATGAAGTGACGGTCCCCCACGACGTCGGCGAGACGGCGGGAGCGGAACGTGAGGCTGACGTTGTGGAACAGGTCGCCGGGTCCGCTCTGGGTGATGCCGAGTTGTTCGCGCACGGGGCTGCGGGGGCCGTCCGCGGCGACGAGATAGTCCGCGCGGATGGTGGTGTGCTCACCCGTCTCGCGGCTCTTGACGACGGCGGTGACACCGGTGGAGTCGCTCTCGAACGACAGCAGCTCGGTGGCGAAGCGCAGATCGCCTCCGTGCTCGCGGGCGTGGTCGAGCAGCACCGGTTCGAGGTCGTTCTGGCTGCACAGGCACCAGGCGCTGGGGCTGAAGCGGGCCAGGCCGCCGCCCGGGTCGATGTCCCTGAACAGCCACTCGCCCGCGTCGCCGACCAGGGTGGGTGCCTGGAGGATGCCGTGGTTGACGGCCAGGGTGGCGGCCGCGTCCTTGATCCCCTGTTCGACACCCGCCACCCGGAACAGTTCCATGGTGCGGACGTTGTTGCCGCGGCCCCGCGGGTGGATGGAGGTGCCCGCGTGGCGCTCCACCAGCATGTGGGGCACGCCCAGCCGTCCCAGGAACAACGAGGTGGACAGGCCGACCAGGGAGCCGCCCACGATGAGGACCGGGACGCTGAGGGTGTGGGGGCCCGTCCGTCCGGCTCGTTCGTTCATCACTCTCGCCTCCAGCGCATCGATGCCGCCGACCCGGCCGGATACGGCGGAGATCCTCATGCATGCCCCGGGAAGCTGACGGCGGCTCAGGCTTCACCCGCCTGCGTCGTGACACGGGCGGGTCCCGGTGGCCCGGGGGCATGCGCACGGCCGCCACGGACGTCACCGGTCCGGCGATCGGGGGAGCGAACCCGGCACGGTCCGTTGCCCGGCGGCGTCAGTAGATTGGTGGCCACCGACCCAGGAGAAGACCCGTGCCCGGCCGCCCCCGCGTTCTGTTCGTGACCGACCTCGCCTACCCGGCCCGGGGGCGGCGCTACGGCGACGAGGACGTCTTCCTGTCGTCGCGGCTGCGCAGGGACTTCGACCTCGCGCTGTGCCACCCGCTGGACGCCGCCGCCCTCATGGACTCCTTCGACGCGGTCGTGGTCCGCAACAGCGGTCCGGTGCTCCACTACCAGCGGGAGTACGACGCCTTCCGGAACCAGGCCGCGGCGCGCGGCACCCGGGTCTACAACCCGTTGTCGGGCCGGGCGGACATGGCCGGCAAGCAGTACCTGCTGGATCTGACGGCAGCCGGATACCCGGTCATCCCCACCGTCGGCCGGCCGCGGGATCTGCACCTGCTGCCCCCGGCCGAGCAGTACGTGGTCAAGCCGAAGGCGGGGGCGGACTCGATCGGCCTCACCGTCGTCCCCCGGGACGGGCTGGACGGCCTCACCTACGGTGACGTGCTGATCCAGCCCCGCGTCGACTTCCGCTACGAGGTGTCGTTCTACTACGTCGACGACGCCTTCCAGTACGCCCTCCACGCCCCCGATCCCGAGCGGCGCTGGGTCCTCGAGCCCTACCTGCCCACGGAAGCCGACCTCGGTTTCGCCCGCCGCTTCATCGACTGGAACACCCTCGACCACGGCATCCAGCGCGTGGACGCCTGCCGCACCCGGGAGGGCGACCTGCTCCTGGTCGAGTTGGAGGACCTCAACCCGTACCTGTCCCTGGACCGTGTCGACGCCCCGACCCGCGACGCCTTCGTCGCCGCCATGACCAGCTCCCTCCACCGGTTCCTGGACGTCTCGCCGCGCGTTTAGCCGGCCCCCGGGTTGGGCGTACGGACTGGGCAGCTACTGCTTCTTCAACGTCAACCCGTCCGTCACCGCCGAGCACGCCTTCGAGGTGCCCGACAACCCGAACGTGCGCTTGCGGAACATGGTCACCGTCTCACTCGGCGGCACCGGCACGATCCGGCACGTCATCAACGACCGCGGCGGCCCGTCGAACTCCTCGACCAACGTGGCGAACCTGGTGAGCTACCCGTGAGGCGCCGCGCCGGGTGGCCGGCGGACCACGCGGTGGCGAAGGTAGACGACGCGTGAGCTGAAGGGGCGGGTCTCGACGAGTTCGAGATCGACCCGGCGTTCGTGCCGGGGGAAGTAGGGAATGCCGCCGCCGACCAGTACCGGGTAGACCAGGGTCCGGTACTCGTCGATCAGGCCCGCCGCGGCCGCCTCGGCGGCCAGGGTCGCGCCACCGATCGCGATCTCCCCCTCCCCCGGCTCGGAGCGCAACCGCTCGATCTCCTCCGCGACATCGCCGGAAGCGAGGCGGGCATTGCCCTGTACCTCCGACAGCGTGGTGGAGAACACCACCTTCGGGAGCGGCTTCCACAGCGCGGCCCACTCCAGCTGTGTGTCGTCGAGCGAAGCGTCCTGATCGGCGGTCTCCCAGTACAGCATCGTCTCGTACAGCCGTCGTCCCAGCAGGTGGACGCCGACCCCCCGGATGTCCTCGTTCCAGAAGCGAAGGATGTCCTCGTCCGGCCCACCCCAGTCGAAACCGCCGTCCGGGCCGACGATGTAGCCGTCGAGTGAGACGTTCATCGAGTAGGTCACGCTGCGCATCACAAGCCCTCCTCGGGGACGGGTTCCACCGTACGACCGCCGACGGCGCAGGGCGGATCGCGACGCACGGCGTCGCCCACGGCAGAGGGTTCAGCCGCTCCTGCCTCCCGCGCCGGAACGAGGGAACGGTCTGCTCTACCCTCATGTGCGTGGCCGATCAGTGCTATTCGGCCTCCGAGGGGATCGGCAGAGTCATCAGCGCCGGAGGACCACCGGAGCTGGGCTCGAAAACAGGCGTTGGCCCGCCTGTCAGGAGGACCGTTGCACCAGGACCAGCGGGCGGACCGGCCCGGCAGCCACGGAGAGCACGAGATGCAGCGCGCGCTGGGCACCACGAGCCGCGCCGACCGCTTCTACGACGAACAGGTACTGGACCGGCTCAACCCCAGAATGAGGGAGTTCGTCGCCCGCCAGGAGATGTTCTTCCTCGCCACGTCCGACAGCACCGGGCAGTGCGACAGCACGTTCCGGGCCGGCCCGGCCGGTTTTCTCCGCGTTCTCGATGACACGACCCTCGCGTATCCGGAGTACCGGGGGAACGGCGTCATGGCCTCGCTGGGCAACATCCGGGAGAACCCACACGTCGGCCTGCTGATGGTGGACTTCTCCGTGGACCGCATCGGGCTGCACGTCAACGGCCGGGCCCACCTGGTCACCGATGACACCATGCGCCGCAGCCATCCCGAGCTGCCCGCCGATCCGCTGCCCGGCCGCCGCCCCCAGATGTGGGTCGAAGTCGAGGTCGAAGAGGCCTACATCCACTGCTCGAAGCACATACCGAGGCTGGTCAGAGCACCTCTGCGCCCACAGAGCACGGAAGAGCACACCACGGCCGCCGTCGGCGAACAGGCCTGGGGCACGGACGACGTCAGACGCAAGGGCGGCGACTACTTCGAGGCGGCGAACTCGAAACACGACCAGGCCGTGCGGTGACCTGCGGCGGGTCATGATCAGCCACCGGCGGTCACCGGTCCGGGCGCCGTAGCCGTCCCGTCGTGGAACAGTGGAGAGGGGCATGGGCCGGGAGCCCGCCAGGGTGCGGGCGGAGTGAGGAGGCCGGGATGCGGCTCCCTGTGCTGGTGGGCATCGACGGGTCCGAGCGCGCCGCTGCGGCGGCCGACCGGGCGGCACGGGAGGCAGCGCTGCGCGGCGTTGCGCTGCGGCTGCTGCACGCGTCTCCGCAGCTGCCCGGAGCCGTCGTTCCGGGTCCGGCCCTGCACCGGCTGCGCGACATCGGCGCCCAGTGGCTCCAGCGGACGGTCGCGGACCTCGCCGACCGTCACCCGGACCTCCGGGTGGAGAGCGTGCAGTCCGACGACGCGCCGGCCGAGGCGCTCGTCGCCGCGGCAGGTGATGCGGCGCTCCTCGTCGTCGGCATGCGCGGAACGGGCGGGTTCGAGGGGCTGGCGGTCGGCTCGGTGGCTCTGCGGGCGGCGGCAGCGGCCCCCTGCCCCGTCGTGCTCGTCCCGCACCGCCCCGGCACCGTCGCGGAGCAGGGTCCCGCAGCGCACGGCACCGGCCGGATCGTCCTGGGCTTCGACGTGCACCGGCCGGTCGGTGAGGTGGCCGACTTCGCGTTCGCGGCGGCCGATGCTCATGCCGCCCGACTGCACGTGGTGCAGGCCTGGGCCTTTCCCGCCCAATCCGTCTCGTCACGGAGCCTGGTGGTGACCGAGGAGGACCGGGCGGACTGGGAGGACCAGGAGGTTCTGCGGCTGGCCGACGTGCTGCGGCCGTGGCAGGAGAAGTACCCCGGTGTGACCGTCGGCAGCGATCTCATGCTGCTCCGTCCCGCGGAGGCGCTCCTGAACGCCTCCGGGGGTGCGGACCTGGTCGTCGTGGGGCGCCGAGCGGAGCCGCGGGCGGCGGAAGGCCGTCTCGGGCCGGTCGCCCACGCCGTGCTGCACCACGCCCGCTGCCCTGTGGCGGTCGTCCCGCACGGAGGGTGACCGCTCAGCCGTAGAAGGCTTCGAACTCGTCGTACAGCGACGGGTCCACCACCTTGTTCCGCGCGGTGGTGTCCGCGAGGGGGACGCGGACGATCCGCGTGCCCTGCAGGGCGACCATGCTGCCGAAGTCGCCTTCCTCGACCGCGTCGATGGCATGAAGGCCGAACCGGGTGGCGAGCCACCGGTCGAAGGCGCTCGGTGTGCCGCCGCGCTGGATGTGGCCGAGGACCGTGGTGCGGGCGTCCTTCTGGGTGCGGGCCGAGATCTCCTGGGCCAGCCACTCTCCGATGCCGGACAGCCGCACATGGCCGAACTCGTCCAGGGACTGGTCCTTGACCATCAGCTGTCCCTCCTTGGGGACCGCCCCTTCGGCCACGACGACGATCGGCGCGTAGTTGATCTCGAACCGGCGTTTCACCAGCTCACAGACCTGATCGATATCGAAGGGCCGCTCCGGGATGAGGATCACGTTGGCGCCGCCCGCGACGCCGGCGTGCAGCGCGATCCACCCCGAGTGCCGCCCCATCACCTCCACCACGAGCGCGCGCATGTGTGACTCCGCGGTGGTGTGGAGGCGGTCGATGGCCTCCGTCGCGATACCGACGGCCGTGTCGAAACCGAAGGTGTAGTCGGTGCCCGAGACGTCGTTGTCGATGGTCTTCGGCACACCGACGAGGTTGATCCCCTGCCGGCTCAGCTCCGTGGCCGCCCCCAGCGTGTCCTCGCCGCCGATCACGACGAGCGCGTCCACCTCGTGCGAGGCGAGGGTGTCCTGGACCCGTCGCAGCCCGTCCTCGTGCTTGAACGGGTTCGTGCGGGAGGATCCGAGGATGGTCCCGCCGCGCGGGAGGATCCCCCGGACACTTGAGATGTCCAGCGGAACGACGTCGTTCTTGAGCAGGCCGAGCCAGCCGTCCCGCACACCGACGAAGTCGAACGCGTACTCCTGGACGCCCTTGCGGACGACACTGCGGATCACCGCGTTGAGGCCGGGACAGTCACCGCCGCCGGTCAGTACTCCGACCCTCATGGGCTTTCTCCCATCCGCTGCGCACCTCGTCCGTCCGCTCGCGCCGCTCACGGCGCCCGGAGACGGCAGCCGGTCCTCGGACCGCCACCTCCCCTCCAGCCTCCCTCGATCCGATCGGCGGTGGCCACTCGGACGGGCCCGTACGACGACGGTTCCGTGCCGTCACCGCCGGCGCAGCGGCACGTCGTGCGCGGGCCCCGGCAGGACAGTACGGTGCAGGAACGGAGGCCCGACGGCACCGCGGCGTGCGGAGGCGGCATGACGAAAGAGCGTGCGGCGAGGGTGCCGCGCAAGGCGTACGAGAAGGAACTGCTGCGCCTGCAGACGGAGTTGGTGAAGCTCCAGGAGTGGGTGCGCACCGAGGGTGCCCGGCTGGTCGTCGTCTTCGAGGGCCGGGACGCGGCCGGCAAGGGCGGGACGATCAAGCGGGTCGCCGAACACCTCAACCCCCGTGGCGCGCGGATCGCGGCACTGCCGAAGCCCACCGAGCGCGAGCGCACCCAGTGGTACTTCCAGCGGTACGTCGAGCACCTGCCGGCCGCCGGGGAGATCGTGCTGTTCGACCGGTCCTGGTACAACCGGGCCGGTGTCGAGCACGTGATGGGCTTCTGCTCGAAGGAGGAGTACCAGCTCTTCCTCCGCCAGTGCCCGATCTTCGAGCGGATGCTGACCGAGGACGGCATCCTGCTGCGCAAGTACTGGTTCTCGGTGAGCGACACCGAGCAGCAGGAGCGCTTCCGCCGCCGTCTGGAGGACCCGCTGCGGCACTGGAAGCTCTCGCCGATGGACCTGGAGTCGATCAGCCGCTGGGAGGCGTACTCGCGGGCGAAGGACGAGATGATGGTGCACACCGACATCGCGGAGGCCCCGTGGTACGTCGTCGAGAGCGACGACAAGCGCCGCGCCCGGCTGAACATGATCGCCCACCTGCTGGAATCGGTGCCGTACCACGAGGTGCCGCCGCCCGTACTGGAACTGCCGGACCGGCCCCCGTCGGCCGGCTACCAGCGCCCGCCGCGTGACCTGCAGACGTACGTCCCCGACCACGCGGCCCGGCTCTGAGGCACCTCGGATCCCGGCCCTCCGGTCATCGCCCCTGCCGGTGGGCCTGCGCCTCGGCGAGGAGGAGGTAGCGTCCTCAGTCGAGGCAGAACTCGTTGCCTTCGATGTCCTGCATCACGATGCACGACTCGTTGTCCTCGTCGGCGGGCAGCAGTCGCTCGCGTACCGCGCCGAGTGCGACCAGTCGTGCGCATTCGGCCTCGAGCGTGGCAAGGCGCTCGTCGCCCACGAGCCCGGTGCCGACCCGCACATCGAGGTGCACCCGGTTCTTGACGACCTTGCCTTCAGGAACGCGCTGGAAATACAGGCGCGGACCCACACCCGTGGGATCAAGCGCAACGAACCATGCCCCTCGCTCCTCGGACGGCAGCGAGCGGTTGAAGTCGTCCCAAGTGGTGAAACCCTCCGGCGGCGGCGGTACGACGTACCCCAGCACCTCGCACCAGAAGCGGGCGACTCGCTCTGGTTCCGCGCAGTCGAAGGTGACTTGGATCTGCTTGACCGATGGCATCGGGTCACCATAGCAAGCAGCCATGGCAGCCAATTCGGGTTTTTGATCAGGGTGTTGACGCAGGTAGGGCCCACCGCCGTGCGGGCTCCCACCATCAGGCGCTGGCGTGCCGGCGCCAGGCCGTCCTCCGGGGAGCGGCATGGTGCACGGGCTCCTCCGCACGGTCGGCCCGCCGACGCCTCAGCCACAGGGCGGTCAGGCCCAGCAGAACGGCGAAGACCACCAGGAACGCCACCGACACCCACATCGGCCGGCCCCCGGGGTCGTCCCATCCCGCCGATGCGGCCGAAGTCGCCCACAGGACGGCACCGCCGGCGTAGAAGGTGCGCATCCGGCGCAGCTGCCGCAGGGCTCGTACGGATTCAACGTGATCGGTTTCCGAAGCCATGCCGACGCAGGTACCCCGGAACGCGCTCCCTATCAGCCTCGCCCTCAACTCCTGTGAGAGGCTGCTATGGAAGGGCCGGGGCGTCCGGCCAGGGGGTCGGGGGGCCTGTGAACGACTTTGACCGGATCTTCGAACCTCGGTACTCGGCGACCGAGTTGTTCACCAATCGTGTCGACGAGTACACGGCCTTCGCCACGGCACTTCGTGTGCACGGCGAGCGCATCCGTGCCGGATCCACGGCCTTGGGGCATCCCGCTCGCCGGAACGTCCTCTCCTTCTACGGCATCGGGGGCATCGGCAAGACGGAGCTGTCGCGGCGCCTGGAGTCCTGGGCGCGGGGCGAGTTGCCGGACCCGGGTGACTGGTCGGGGAACGTCCCGCCCGAAGGTCCGCTGCACTCGGTGCGGATCGACTTCCACGGAAGCCGGGTCGTCAACGCGGTGGACATCGTGCTGCGGCTGCGCGCGGCGGTCGCCGCTCGGGGACGTCGCTTTCCCGCCTTCGACCTCGGCCTCGCCGCCTGGTGGTCACTGGCCCGCCCGGGAACGGCGCTGCCGGACCTGTCCGCCGGTGGTTTCGACGTCCGGGGGCAGATCACGGATACCCTCAATGAGACGCTCAGCGATGCCGGGGCGAGTTTTGGACTGGGTCCCCTCACCGTCCGTACCGGGATCCGCATCGTCGAGGCGGTGCGGGAGAACCGGCTCCGCAACCGCACGCTGCGCAGGTGCGAGCCGCTCGTCCACATCATGAACCAGGCCCAGCAGGACCCGTCGGACTACGTCGCCGCGACGCTCGCCGGGCTGTTGTCATGGGACCTGGAGAACCTCGCTGCCGACAAGCGGCCGGTCGCGGTCGCCTTCGCCGATGCCGCCGAGTACGTCCAGGGTGACGACCGCGCCCAGGAGCGGCTGTTCAACCGCATCGTGCACCTCACGCCCGGTGTTCTGTGGGTGGTCACGTCCCGTAACCGGCTGGACTGGGATGCGCCGCACCTCAACCAGCTTCTGCCCGCGACCGGCCCGCAGACCTGGCCCGGTCTGCGGCTGGAGACGCAGGAGGATCCCCGCCAGCACCTCGTCGGCAAGCTCTCCGACACCGACGTGGAGCAGTACCTGCGCGCCGCGTCGGGGACGGCGGGCAATCCGGAGCTGGCCCCCGAGGTGATCGCGAGGATCCGCAGCGGTGCGCACGGCCTGCCCCTGTACCTCAGCCTGTCGCTGTCCATCGCCCGGGCCGGGCAGGGAGATCCGCTCACGGCGGCCGCTTTCGGCGGGCCTCTTCCGGAGCTCGCCACTCGCGTCTTCGCCAACCTGCCGGAACGGGAACGCGAGCTGGCGCGTGCCGCCAGTCTCGTCCCTCGCTTCGACGAGGACCTCATCAACCAGGCCACGGACGGGCTGATCGGGGACACGCACCGGTTCTGCCGACGCACGCTCGTGACCAGGGACGACCACCCGCTGTTCCCCTACCGGCTGCACGACGCGGTCCGTGCGGCCATCGCCCACGAGTCGGTCGACGAGCCCGGGGCCTGGGCACCCGACGACCGCACGGCCATGGCCCGGCGGCTGGTGGAAACGCTCGGACGGCGCAGCAAGTCCCTTCTGGGGGACAGCAACCGCCGGCTGGACGTACTGGAGCTCGCGGCCGGCCTGTGCGCGGACCACGACCTGGTGGCGCCCTGGCTGGCCGACGCCCTCACCGATCTGCCGGGGTTCGCCAGGACCGCGGAACGGCTGCCGCCTGCTGCGCCCGGCAGCTGGATGGGGCAGGTGTCCGGCATGTTCGAGGCATGGCGCCACGGGAGGGCCGGGTTGCGGCGGGTCGCGTGCCTGGAGGAGTTCCTGGAGGGGCCGCTCCGGGCCGACGTCCGGGCCCTCGCACAGCTCCGGCTGGCCTATCTGCACAGGACGCGCTCCGCGTTCGGCCCGTCCCTGCAGTTGCTGAAGGGTCTGCTGGCGGAGACTCCGGAGTCGCAGTTCCTGCGCTACCAGGTCGCCCGCGCGCTGCAGATCAAGGGAGACTTCGCCGACCTGCATCAGCATCTGTCCGACTACCCCCTCGTCGATCCCACCACGGCACTGCGTATCAAGAGCGACCTGGCCTACCTCCGTGGCCTCCTGGACGAATCGGTCGTCGGGCCCGTGACCCGCGCCGCCTATCTCCGCGAGGAGGGCAAGCACCAGTTGGCGCTGGACAACGACGCGACCGTCCTGTGGCGCAGAACTCTCGTGGGCCGCAGCACGCCGGACGAATGTGATGCCGTCCTCTCCGAGGCCGACCGGTACGGCGAGACGCTCACCATGCGCACGGCCCTCGCCGCCAAGCTGATCTGTCTGGCGGGCGACGTCTCCGCGGCCCAGGACGTCATCGCCCAGTCCGACAGCGTCATCAGGACCGCCTCGGGCCTTCGGGGATGGCGCGAGTGGACGAGCAGAACTGTGTTCGGCCTGCGCCAGGGCGACCGTGCCTACCTCGATCAGCTCCATGAGACGTGGCTCTCGAGGAACACACCTTGGAGCCTCAACTCACACGTGGTCGACCGCTTCTTCGTGTTCGCCGGCTACCCGGCCCGGTACGGCCCCGTCCAGGTCATCCCCACGGAGGATCCGGACACGGCAGATCGACGGTGGCACGTCACGATCACGTCCCTGCTCGAAGACCCGCAGCGTCAATCCGGTGGCCCGAGCGGGTACATGGCCTGACTCTGCCGGTGTTCCCCGTCCCGGACGATGAGTTCGACCGCATCGTCGGCACTCGACCGCATCGCCCGTACTCGACTGCATCGCCCGTATTCGACCGGACGTCGACGAAACGTCGTCGACAACGGTCACCGCGGTAACCGATCATGCGCTCATGCCGTTGCGAGACACCCTTGCCCGAGTGGATGCAGACCTGGCCGCCGGTCGGGGCGTCGAGCACACCTCCGAGATCTACCCCGGCACGGCCCACGGCTTCACCATGTCGGACACCGATGCCTTCAACCCCTCCGGGCTGCGGCGCCATTGGGACCGTCTGCTCCCCCTCCTCGCACGCACGCTGGCCCCGAGCTGAAACACGGACCGGGTGCGAGGTCCAGGCCGCGCTCACGGTCCACTCCTCGTCCGGGTCGAGCGTGGCGTGCACCGCGAGTGTGCCGTCGAAGGGAATCCCGGCTGGGACGGTGATCTCCTCGGTCCCAGTCCCGCATCGGCACCCTCAGGGGCAGTCCCCTCGGTGGTGGAATCGGTACGTCACCCCTGGGCCCGGCGCACGCGGCTCGCCGGGGCCGGGATCGTACAGCGCGCGTCCGCCGGGGAACTGCCCGAGTTCGGTGGGGAGTGCGGCCCCCGCGCCGAGCTCGTCCGGCGTCCAGCCCGTGACGTCCAGCAGCAACCCGTCCAGCGGCCCTCCGACGAGGTGGGCATAGGTCTTCCCGGAGCGGGGTCCCGGGTCGGGGTCGTCGTGGTCATGGCCGTAGACCCGGCCGCGCAGCAGTTGCTCGTCGCCGTTCATCCGTCCAGCGTTGCAGCCACCACTGACAACGGAGGCGCGTGCCGTCGGCCGAAATCGTGGGCCCCGTGTGCAGCTGGGCCCATGATGAGGGCATGACCGACTGTGACGATTTCCTGGAGTGGGTCAGGACGGCCCTGTACGAGGCGGAGCTCGCGCTGCACAACGGCGATGCGGCTCCCCGCCGGGCGCTCTGGTCGCGCAACGAACCGGTGAGTGTGCTGGGGGCGTGGCGGAACGCCTACGGGCAGCAGGAGCTGGACGAGCTCTTCACCACCCTCGGCAGGAGCTTCTCCGACTGCACGTCGTACGTCTTCGAACTGCGGGCGTACGACGTCGCGGGCGACATGGCCTACACGGCCGGGCTCGAGCACACCTCCGCCTCCGTCGACGGAGTGCCGCGCACCTACACACTGCGGGCCACTCAGGTGTACCGCCGTGAGGAGGGCGAGTGGACGGTGGCCCACCGTCATGGCGACCCGGTGACCGGGTGAGCGTGCCGGGTGGTTCCCCGTTGCCGCAGTCCACGGCGTGATGCCGTCGATCGGATGGGAGACCAGGGCGACGACGAAGTCGTCGGTCAAGTAGGCCCCCTACCTGGGCGATCCGACCGGTCGCTCAGGTGATCTCGTCGTCGGTGGCGAGGAGGGTGCGGCCGGCCGCGAAGAGTCGCGCGCAGCGTTGGGTCATGGCTTCGGGCGACTGGTCGGGGTGGTTGACCCACCAGCGGACCAGTGCGGTGCACAGGCCGCGCCACGCGTAGGTGAGGGCGTCCGCGTCCAGCGGGTCGCCGGATCCGGTCGTCCGCAGGAGGTCGGCGGTGCCGGTCGCAGCGAGGTCGTCGATGGCGCGGCGGTAGTACGCCGCGCGGCGGGCGGCGTCGCTGTCGGGCGGCAGCGTGGCGTCGTAGAGGACGAACCACGCCTCGCGCTGCCCGTCGAGCGCGGTGAACAGGGCGTGCAGCACACGCAGCGCGGTGGGCCGGGCCGCGGAGGCCGGTTCGGCCATGGCCGTGCGGATGGCGTGCAGGAGGCGGTCGCCCACGGGATTCAGGCAGGCGAGGTAGAGGTCCTGCTTGCTGCCGAAGTAGTGGTGCAGCAGGGGCTTGGTGACGCCGACCCGGGTGGCGACGGCGGCCACGGTGGTCGCCTCGTAGCCACGGCGGCCGAACTCCTCGGTGGCCGCCGCCAGGACCTGTTGTTCGCGGGTGGCCCTGGGGACTCCCTTGGTGCCGGCCTTCGAGGCGGGTGTTGTCATGCCCTTCATATTACCCTACGGTAATTTTCCACAGGGTAAATGCCTCGGACCTTGCTGGGAGCACACGTATGCCCGCCTCACCTTCCGGTCACGGCACCTCCCGCACCCGCTCGTGGTGGGGCTGGGGCTACGCCGACTCCCACCCCGACGACGCCGAATGCGTCGCGATAGGCGCACTGTTGCCGGGCACCCTGGCGCGCCCGTTGCCGATCCCCCGGGTCGCCGACCTGGCGATCACCCGCCCCCGGGTGACACCCCCGTCCTCGCTGGCGCACCTGGTCAGCACCGACCCCGAGGAGCGCGCCGCCCACGCCATGGGCAAGGCCTACCGCGACATCATCCGGGCCCTGCGCGGCCGGCCGGGCCGGGTCCCCGACCTGGTCGCCCACCCGACCGACGACCGGGAGGTGGCCGACCTGCTGGACTGGGCCGGCGGGCTGGGCGTGGCCGTCATCCCCTTCGGGGGCGGCTCCTCGGTGGTCGGCGGCGTGGAGTACCGCGGTGACACCCACCGTGCCGTGCTGTCGCTGGACTTGACGTCGATGGACCGGGTTCTGGAGATCGACACCGTCAGCCGCTCGGCTCTGATCCAGGCCGGCGCACTCGGCCCCGTGCTGGAGGAGCAGCTGCGGCCCCACGGTCTCACCTTGCGCCACTTTCCGCAGAGCTTCGAGTTCTCCACCCTCGGCGGCTGGCTGGCCACCCGGGCCGGGGGCCACTACGCCACCGGCCGCACGCACATCGACGACTTCGTGCAGTCCCTTCGGGTGGTCACGCCCGCCGGTTCGGGCACGTCCCTCCGACTGCCCGCATCCGGTGCCGGACCGTCACCGGACCGCCTGTTCCTCGGCTCCGAGGGCACGCTCGGGGTCATCACCGAGGCGTGGATGCGCCTGCAGGAACGCCCGCGCCACAAGGCGTCGGCGTCGGTGGCGTTCGCCGGCTTCCCCGAGGCGCTGGAGGCGGTGCGGGTCATCGCCCAGTCCGACCTCTCCCCCGCCAACTGCCGCCTGCTCGATCCCGGCGAGGCGCTGCTGTCCGGCGCCTCGCAGGACGGCTCCTCCGTGCTGGTGCTGGGGTTCGAGTCCGCCACGGGTCGCGTCGACGACCGTCTCGCGAGCGCCTTGGAGCTGGCGCGGGCTCATGGCGGCCGGGGCGGAGCGGCGCCCGCGGCGAACGGGGGTGCCGCCCCGGCACAGCGAGACGTCCCGGCCGACGCGGCGGTGAGCGCCTGGCGTTCGGCCTTCCTGCGCATGCCGTATCTGCGTGACGGCCTGGCCCGTATGGGGGCCGTCGTCGACACCTTCGAGACGGCGACCACCTGGGACAGGATCCCGGCCCTGATCGACGCCGTCCGCACCGAGGTCGGCTCCGCCGCCCTGAAGGCCACCGGTCACCCGGCCACCGTCAACTGCCGCCTGACGCACGTCTATCCCGACGGTGCCGCGCCCTACTTCACCGTGGCCGTCGCCGGCCGCCCCGGCGAAGAGGTCGGCATCTGGGACGACATCAAGGCTGTCGCGAGCGACGTCCTGCACCGTCACCGCGCGACGATCACCCACCACCACGCCGTCGGCCGGGACCACCGCCCCGGCTACGACCTCCAGCGCCCCGAGCCCTTCGCGCTGGCGCTGCGCGCCGCCAAGGACGCCCTGGACCCGCATCACATCCTCAACCCGGGGGTGCTGATCGACTGAACCGGCGCCGTGCACACCTCCGCCGAAGCCGCGCGTCGGCACGGGAGAGAGCCTCGCCTCCCCCGGCAGCGGCCGCACCAGCCGTGTCAGAATGCCGACATGACTCTGATCCGAAAGGGCAATGCCGCGTAGGCGTCCGCAGGCCGTCCGCGCCGAGCGGTGGCGGCCGCCCAAGCACCTGCCCGTTCACCGGATTCCCTCCGTGTCGGCTCGAACTCGGGCAGCAGTACGGCGGGTTGAGGCCGAGCGTCTGTGGCCGGGCGCCGTCGCTGTCGCCCTCAGCCGCTTCGAGCGGGCGTTCAGACAGCCGGGGCGCTATCTGAGCGGCCCTTACGAAAGTCCCGGCATCGAGATCGAAGACGGCCGGGACGACCTGGCCGAGGTCCTGCGGTATCTGCCCGGAGGAGCCCGCGCGGATCTCGGTCGCCTGGTGGCCCGCATCGACGCGGAGTTCGAGCGCCGCACACTCCCGGATCCGGGCCCGGCGAGCGAGTGGACCGCCGGGCGTTGGTGGTGGTGGCGCATCAGAGAACGGTGACGACGACCGGAGCCGTGAACGCGTTGATCTTGGGCAGACGGTGGGGGTGATCTTGTTGTTGTCCCAAGAGGGGGGATGTCGTGACAGTGCCTGCGCCTCGTTCGGCGTTCGTGAAGCGCCGCCGGTACCGGTTCGACCTTCGGTCGACGGCCCTGTTCTTCGTGTTCCTCGCGGTGGTCGTGAGCGTCCTGGGCCTCGCCGTCCGGGTGGCGGCGGGCGCTGTCGAGCGGCGTCCGGCCTGGGTGTTCGTGCTGGCCCTGATAGGTGTCGCGGCCTGTCTTGGCCTGCGGCGCCGGTGGCGCGTGGCGGGAGCGGCGCGCCGGGCCGCGGCCGCGCTCGACGAGGCGGCCAGGGAAGCGGCCGAGCAGCTTCAGGCCCCGGCGGTTTCCCCTCAGCCGACGGCAGTCGAGGTCGTCGCGGTCGACTACGCCGCCCTGACGCCTGAGGAGTTCGAGGAGGCGATCGCCGCGCTCTGCGAACGCGACGGCTGCTCCGGCGTCGAGGTCGTGGGGGGCGCCGGGGACCTGGGCGCCGATGTCCTGGCGGTGACGCCCGACGGGCGCCGGATCGTCGTCCAGTGCAAGCGTTACGACGCTTCCCACCGGGTCGGATCGCAGGATCTCCAGCGTTTCGGCGGCACCTGCTTCACCGTGCACGAGGCCGATGTCGCCGTACTGGTCAGCACCAGTGACTTCACGGCGCCCGCGCTGGAGTACGCCGAGCAGTGCGGGATCCTGTGCGTGGACGGGGAGAGCCTGGAGGCGTGGACGGACGGCACCGGCCCCCGCCCCTGGGACGTCGCCCCGCACACCGGGGCGGCCGGCTGCGAAGCGGCCGGCGCCGGCTTGTGAGCGGAGCGCGCTGCCCGGCGGTGAGTAATTCGCTTGATCGGGCTGTCTCCCCCGATCGAGTGCCGTGAGTCCGGCGCTAATCCGGGCGCGGCGGGGTAATGGATGTCGACCAGCACCCTGTCGCGAAGGAGCCGAGAATGACCGACGACGCCTATTTGTTCCTGCTCGACGACGCGTCCGCGCAGCTCGGCGTGGTGCCGACCGCCGTCGGTGAACTCGCCTGCATGGAGACTCCCGCCGTGCGCGCCTGGCTCGACGCCCAGGGAAGCACGCCGACCTCACCGCACCTGCGCCTGCTTCCGCCGGAGGAGAGGGCGGCCGTGCCCGAGGGGGCGGAACGACTGCCCGTTCCGCTGAGCGAGGAGGAATTGGTCCGCGTCCGCCACCACCTGGTGCCGGAGCCGCTGGCCCGGGTCGAGGAGGAACTGCTCGCCTACCGTGACTGTGCGGACGGACGGGACGGCCTGATCGGCCGAGCACTGGCTGCCGGTGTGGCACCGCACCGCGTCGTCGAACTGACCGGGGTGGATCCCGCGACGGTGACCGCCGCCGCGAGCAGGTGACGACGCCCCGGGCATTTCGTCCGCCGCGTCCGTTCCAGCATTCGGCCCCGCCGGGCGAGCACCCCCCGCGCGGGGCCGATCAGCGTGCCCGCCCACCAGCATGTGCCACCACGTGGTGCCGGATGACGCCATCTGTCACTCTCCGCGGCCCTGCTGCTCGGCACCGGCATCGGCCACCACGGGTGGCTCGCGGTGGTCTGGTGTGTGGGGCTGGCCGCGTTCGGCTCCCTCTGGTCCAAGTCGCTCTTCGAGCGCGGTCCGAAGTGGCCACGGCCGGCCCCACTGCCAAGGCGGGGCCGGCTCAGCGGCTGCGGGTGAAGACCTTGTTCTCCGTGGAGCCGCCGTCGCACAGCTTCTTCTCGTCGGCCGTCATCGTGCGGGACTTGACCACGACCGCGCTGTGCTTGCCGTCCGTGCCGTTCGGGGCCGGGCCGGTGACCGTGTCGGGCACGAACCAGTAGTAGTGACCCCACTTGGGGTCGTCGTAGTGGGTCTGCCACGTACCCGATATCTGCCGCATCACCTGGGCGCGCGAGATCCAGCCCACTTCTCCCGGCTTCACGGACACGGTGAAGGAACTGGTCTCCGTGTTCGAGCTCTGCCAGGTGTAGTTGTACGTCGCGGTCACACTGGCGGTGATGATGCCCTCGATGCCACCGCCCACGGTGACCGAGCCGCCCACCGAATGGGAGGAGCCGACGGTGTCGGCCCATGACATCGACTGGGAGGCGGCCGAATCGGTGCAGTTGAAGAGCAGTTCGGATACCTGGCGGGGCTCACCGAGATAGGCCTTGCCGAGCTCCGGGGAATTGAAGCTGCACTTGCCTTCGCCGGAAGCGCAGTCGGCCATGATCTGCTCCGCGGTGGGCTGTTCCTCGGCCGCGGCCGGCACGGCCGTCGCGATCACCCCGAGTGCGGTCGCGGTCAGCGCGAGTGTGCGGCTGCCGTACCGCAGGGCGTGGTTCATCGTCATGGTTGGTGCCTCTCACCATTGCGTGGGGGGAAAGTGACCGCAATGGCCCTTGTTCCGGCAGGGGTTGCGGTCACCTCGTGATGCCCATGAGGCTCACGTAATCGGCAGCCCAACTACACCAAGGAATCGCAAAGTTGTATTTGATTCCGAAACTGATGAACAGCCAACTTCGAGCGCCGCGGATTGTTTTGGGAACAGCTCGCAGGTCGGTACGACAAAGCCGCCGGCATCACGATCGGACCGTGGTGCCGGCGGCGTTCGGAGGGCCGGGTCAGCTGAGCGGATCGAGCGTGAGGTAGGCCTGGCGCGGGTTGCCGTCGTGTACGAGGGACTCGTGGTGGCCGACGTCGTCGAAGGCGAAGGCGTACGCCTTCCCGTCCGCCATCTGGGCGTGGATCTTGCGGGCGTAGTGATTGGTGACGTCGTCCTTGTAGAAGTCGGTCGCGGCGGCGTCGGGCTGGTTGGGGTTGACCAGGAGGGTGGACCGGTTGAAGCCGGCACACAGGGTGCGCGAGATCGGGCCGCGCACCTGGTCGTTGGGGGCGTCCAGCCTCCGGTGGCAGCCGAAGACGGAGGAGGCGTCCGGCTTCTCGAAGCTGGTGACGACGGCCCCGGCACTGTTGGTGAAGTTCATGACGCCGCCGGAGACCCGGCCGAAGTACTTGATGCCGGGCTGGTCGGCGAACGGGGTGACCGTCAGGGTCGAGCCGGCGTACTTCTGCCAGACGCGGTTGATGTAGTCGTCCATGACGGTGGCCGGCAGGGCGCCGGTCTCCAGGCCGTACAGCGGTGACAGGGCACGCAGTACGGTGCCGTCGGAACGGGTCTGGATCAGGTTCGCCCAGCCTCCCGGCTGCCCCCGCAGGGCGTTGAAGAAGCCGTTGTATCCACCGGGCTTGAGCCGGCCGGTGGTCGCGGTGCTGCCGTCGGCCCGCTGCACTCCCACCGCGTAGGGAGCGGAGAACATGTCGACCTGTGTGCTGTTGATCCACAGGCCCGAGTCGTTGAGCGTGTACTCCGACCAGTTGAACAGGATGTTCCGGTTGGGGTCGGTCGGGTTCTGGACGGCGGGCTGGACCAGGCCGCCGGTGGCGAGCTTGAAGACCAGCTTCTGGCCGTAGGAGAAGTACACGCGGCCGGAGAACTTCGGCATGCGGATCGTGGCCGACTGCCCAGCCGCCGGGCCGGGGATCGAGGCGTCGGGGGCGGGAGTCGGCGGGTTGCCGCCCGCCGGCCAGGGGTGGAAGGTGCCGGCCGCGTCGGCCCAGCCCTGCCGTCCGGTCGAGAGCTCCGTGCCGAGGTTGTAGATGTACAACTGCTCGCCGCGGGCCGAATTGTTCGTGATCTTCAGCGGGATCGTCGCCGGCACGGCGGCATGGGCCGGCGCACCCGTTCCGGTCGCCAGCAGGGAGCCGGCCAGGGCGGCGGTGAGGGTCATGGCGAGGGTGAGCCTCGCGGCCGTGGCCCGGCGCCTGAGAGTTCGCAACACGCTCTGCCTCCGTTCGACAGTTGATGGTTGAGAGCGCTCTCAGAGTTGCGCCTTGGTCCGTACCTGTCAACAGACCGGAAGCGTTCAGTCAGTTCGGGCAGCCCTCGCGAACGGATCCGCGCAGACAGGAGAGGACCACCACGAAGGGCCAGACCGACTGGAGGGTCGTCACGGCACGCTCGGCCACGCCGGCCACTCCGTGAAGGTGCAACTCGACCAGGAACCAGGCCGCCCCGACCGCCATGACCGCCGTGGCCCCCAGGGACGGGACCGGACGCAGGGCCCAGGGCACGGCGGTCCCGGCCCTGGCCGCCAGGACGGGCCACGCCGCGAGGACGGCGAACCCCACGGCGGCCACGGAACCGTGAGTCAGTGAGCCGCCGCTGCTCGGTGCCGGGACCACGGCCACGGCCAGTGCCGACAGCCCTCCGGCCGCCAGGGCCAGCCGCCCCGCGGTAGCGGCCGGGCGCAGGCCCCATGCGGTCAGCAGGTGGCAGAGGCCCAAGGCGATGAACGCCGCCGTCATCACCCAGGACCCGCTGTTCCCGGGGGCCGCCAGGACGCTGATCGTCTGGGCGGCGGGGTCGTAGGGGTGTCCCTGCAGCGATGCCGCCACCAGCCAGCCCATGATCAGAAAGACCGGCGCACACCCGGATGACACCAGCGCCCATCTCGGAACAGATCGCATCAGAACACCGTAAAACGGCGCATCCGCCTCTCAGGGTTCCTTCGAACCGCCTGCCTCGCGTGGCGTCGCCGCACGGCCCGATCCGCTCGTTGAGCGCACGATGGAAGCGTGCGATCGCGCGTCGAAAGGTGATCAGGCATGGAGCTCACCCTCGTGGTGCTGATCATCATCGTGGGTCTGACGTTCGACTTCACCAACGGCTTCCACGACGCCGCGAACGCGATCGCCACCTCGATCTCGACCAGGGCGCTGACACCACGGGTGGCCCTGGCCATGGCCGCGGTGATGAACTTCTGCGGCGCCTTCCTCGGGACCGGGGTCGCCCAGACCGTCGGCAGCGGCATCATCGAGGCGCCCGAGGCGACCTCGGGGCTGCTGCTCGTCCTGTGCGCGCTCCTCGGCGCCATCGGGTGGAACGTCTTCACCTGGTGGCGGGGGCTGCCCACCTCGTCCTCGCACGCCCTGATCGGCGGGCTGGTGGGCGCCGCGCTCGCCGCGTCCGCCACGGTGCAGTGGTCGGGCATCCTGGACAAGGTCGTCCTGCCGATGCTGCTGTCCCCGCTGGTCGGCGTGGTGCTCGGCTATCTGCTGCACACGGGCATCCTGTGGGTGTTCCGGCGTTCGACGCCCCGGCGCACCATGCGGCGGTTCCGCATGGCGCAGACCGTCTCCGCCGCCGCCATGGGGCTGGGGCACGGGTTGCAGGACGCGCAGAAGACCATGGGGGTCATCGTGCTGGCGCTGGTCACGGCCGGCTGGCAGGACGGCTTCTCGGTGCCGGTGTGGGTGATCGCCGCCGTGGCGCTCGCCATGGCGGCCGGCACGTACACCGGCGGGCGTCGCATCATCACCACCCTGGGCCGGCGCATCGTGCACCTCGACCCGCCGCGCGGGTTCGCCGCCGAGACGGCCGCCGCGGCCGTCCTCTACACGACCGCGTTCCTGGTGAAGGCACCGATCTCCACCACGCAGACGATCACCGCGGCCATTCTGGGTGCCGGTGCCACCAGGCGCTTCTCCGCCGTACGCTGGCAGGTGGCCCGTTCGATCGGTACCGCCTGGATCCTCACGTTCCCCGGCGCGGGAATCCCGGCGGCGGCGCTGTATCTTCTGCTGCACGCCGTCACCGGTCTGTGATCACAGCCGGAGGCCGTCCATGACCGCTCTTCCCGGCCGCCGGGCGTCCGTCGGCTCCCCCGCCGGAGTCCCGGACAGCCTGCCGGTGCCCGGACGTTTCGCCCATCTGCACCCGGACGACGGCGCCTGTCTGATGGAGGCCGCCGCCGTGCTGTCCTCCGGCCGCTTCACCGACAGCCCGGCCGGGACGCATCCGGCGCTCGCGGCGCTGGCCCGGGTGGTCAACGACAGCGTCGGTGACGACGCCCGGCGCGCCCTGTGGCCGCTGGCCGCCGACCTCGCCGACGCCCGTCCGGCGGGCCGCGACTACGCGCCGCTGCTCGTCGGCGCGGTCGTGGACGCGGCCCGCCTGGCGCGCCCCGCCTCCCGCCGGGCGGCGCGGCACGGCCGGGCGTGCCGCGCGAGGGCGGCGAGGCTCGCCCACGCGTCCCCGGGCGGTCCGGCGGCCCGGATCGGCGATCTGCTGTGGTGGCGCGGGCCGGGGCGCCGTCACCTGGAGCAGGCGCTCGGCGTGCTGTGTGCCGCCCCGGACGCCGATCAGCGGCTGTCGGAGCTGTTGCGCGAGGCGGTGACCCGGGCGCGGGAGTGCACCGGGGGCGGGGCTCGGAGCAGGGAGTTCCGCTGCAACCGATGAGCGGACGGGGCCGTCCTACAGGGCACCATGATCCCCGCAAGCATCACCGGCCCCCTGCCGGCACCCGTTCGCCAGCTGCTCGCGTTCGCCTGGACCCAGACGCGGGCCTGCGCTTTCGCCATCGCCCTGCTGTCCGGTGTGGCCGTGTCCACGCTGCTGCCCGAACTGCCCGTGGCGCGCTACGACCTGCTGGTCGTCTACGGGGTGCTGCTCACGCTGGTGTTCTGGGCCCGCGGGTGGGAGAACGGGCGGGACGTCGCCGTCATCGCGGTCTGCCATGTCATCGGTCTGGCCTTCGAGCTGGTGAAGGTGTCGCTCGGTTCCTGGAGCTATCCGGAGCCGGCCGTGCTGAAGTTCGCCGGCGTCCCGTTGTACGGCGGGTTCCTGTACGCGGCCGTGGGCAGTTACGTCTGCCGGGCCTGGCACCTGTTCGATCTGGAGATCGTGCGCTATCGGCCGCGCGCGACGGCCCTGGTCGCCGCCGCCATATACGTCAACTTCTTCAGCCACCACTGGCTGCCCGACGCGCGCTGGGTGCTGGCCGGGCTGCTCGGGGCCGTCACGCTGGGGACGTCGGTGCGGTTCACGGTGCGAGGGGTGCGCCGGCGGATGCCGCTGGCGCTGTCGTTCGTGCTGATCGGGTTCTTCCTGTGGGTGGCGGAGAACCTGGCGACCCTGGTCGGGGCCTGGCGTTACCCGTATCAGGAGCACGGCTGGGAGCCGGTGGGGGTGGCGAAGTTCGGGGCCTGGGCGTTGCTGATCAGCGTGACGTTCGTGCTGGCGGCCGTGGGGCGTACGGCGTCCGCGGCGGCCCGCGAGAGCCCGTGAGGGGCGTGAAGTCGTCGCGGAGGCATTCGCCTGAGTATCATCCTATGGACGTAAATAGGGTGAATTGACCTCCCGGGTCGTCACCTCCGTGGCCATCCTCGCCGGAGTGATCCATGTCCCGCACCGGCACGACGGACGACGGCGACGAGCTGCTGACCAGGCTCGAGGCCCTGACGGCTCAGGCCCGTGCGCAGGCCGAGATGCAGCGCTCCCGGGTCGAACTGGCGATCGCGCTGCAGCGCGGCATGCTCCCGCGGGACCTGCCCGTCACCGGCCGGCTGCACCTGGCCGTGCGGTACACGCCCGCGTGCCACGGGCTCAACGTGGGCGGCGACTGGTACGACGCCTTCACGCTGGGCGACGGCCGGATCGGCCTGTCCATCGGCGACGTCCAGGGCCACAACATCGAGGCCGCCGCCTTCATGGGGCAGGTGCGCGCCGGGATGCGGGCGCTGGCCTCGGTCACCAGCGAGCCGGGCGAGGTGCTGGCCCGGACCAACGACCTGCTGCTGTCGCTGGGCTGCGACCTGTTCGCGACCTGCACGTTCATGCGGCTCGACCCCTGTGCCGGCGTACTGGAGAGCGCCCGCGCCGGGCATCTGCCCTGTGTCCGGGCCACGGCCGACGGGAAGTCCGCTCTCACCGAGGACGAGGGCGGGCCTCCCCTCGGCGTGCAGGCGGGGATGCCCTACCCGGTCACCCGCTACGAACTCACCACGGGCAGCATGTTCGTGCTCCTCACGGACGGTGTCGTGGAGGGGCCGTCGATGCGGCTGGAGGAGGGCCTCGACCAGGTGACGCGGCTCGCCGGCATCGCGGCGGTGGCGGGCATGGACGTCGACGCGCTCGCGGCCGCCGTGATCAAGGGGGCCGAGCGCGTCGGACACGACGACGACGCGGCCGTCCTGGTGGTCGGCCTCGACGGCCCGGACGCTCAGCCATAGGGCCGCACGCCGCCCACGCCCGCGTCGCCGACGGGGCGGCCCCGGTGTCTCATGGCTGCTGTGGTGGGTAGCCAGGATCTGCGTACGCCGGTCGTCGTCGCTCTGCAGACGCTGGCCGTCGCCGCCTGCTACTACGCGTCGGCGCAACTGGGGCTGCTGCGGCAACTGGTCGTCGAGGGCGCCGTCGTCACTCCCATCTGGCCGCCGACCGGCGTCTCGGTCGCCTGCCTGCTGCTCTTCGGGCTGCGCTGCTGGCCCGGGATCGCCCTGGGCGCCTTCTTCGTCATCCTGTCCCTCACCACCCCGACGCCCTCGGCCCTGGCCGTGCTGGCGGGGAACACGGTCGCGCCCGTCGTCGGGTACCTGCTGCTGCGCCGGGCCGGTTTCCGCACGGACCTCACGCGGCTGCGGGACGGTCTGGCCCTGGTGTTCCTGGGCGCGTTCACCGCCATGCTGATCAGCTCGACCACCGGCGCCGGGATCCTGATCGCCACGGACAAGATCGAATGGCCCGGCTTCTGGGCGGTGTGGCTCGCCTGGTGGGTCGGTGACGCGATGGGCGTGCTCCTCGTCACGCCGCTGCTGCTCCTGCTGGCCCGCGTGCGCCTGCCGCTGCCCATGTCGCGCTGGAGGGAGGCCGCGGGGCTCGCGATCATCGCCTGCGCTCTCGTGCCGCTGGCCGCGCGCAGCTCCGTCAGTCTGCTGTTCCTCGTCTACCCCCTGCTGATCTGGGCGGCTCTGCGGTTCCAGCTGGCCGGCAGCCTGACGTGCGCCCTGTTCGCCTCGGTCATGACCACGGTGGCGGCGACCGACCGGGTCGGGCCGTTCGAACGGCTCAGCCGCGTCGAGGTGATGTTGAAGCTGCAGGCCTTCAACGGGGCGATGGCGCTCACCGCCCTGATCCTGTCCGCCGTGATCACCGAGCAGATCTCCACGCGGCGGTCCGTGGAGCGTGCCTGCCAGGAGCTGGTCGAGGTCCTGGAGCACCTCACCGCCGGCGAGGCGGACGGCCGGGCCGCCGTGGAGGACGGCGGGTCCGGGCGACGGCAGGAGAAGTGACGGCCGACCCCTGGTTACCGGAACGTAGGGTGGGCGTCATGACCGAGGAGGTGGAGGTGCTGCAGCTGCTGGTGTCACCCGCGCACCGGCTCGCCGGACGGCCGTCCGACGGCCCCTCCCCCGGCCCGTCCGACGAGCGGGTCACCCGGGTGGAGGTACGGCGCGGGCTGGGACTGGTCGGCGACCGCTACTACGCCCGGCCGGCCCACCGGAACGCGGCGGTCACCATCATGGCCTCGGAGAACCTCCCGGCCGGCGCCGACCTGCGGCACACCCGCCGGAACATCCTGCTGCGGGGTGTCGACATCGATTCCCTCGTCGGGGCGACGATCTCGCTCGACTGCGGCGCCGGGCCGGTGGAGTTCGCCGTGAAGCGTCCCGCCCGGCCCTGCGCCTGGATGGACGTGACCATCGGCCCGGGTGCCCAGCGGGCCCTGCGCGGCCGGGGCGGTGTGCGGTGCACGCCACTGTGCGACGGGACGCTCACGCTCGGCCCGGCCACGTTCAGGGTCGTGGCCGGGCCCGGCGCCGGGCCGTGAAGCGCCCTCGGGCGGTCAGCCGCCCGACGGCGCCGCGCGGATGGCGGCGATGTCGAGCTGCAGGCGCACCTTCTCGCTGACCATCGCCCCGCCCTCGGCCAGCCTGCTGTTGTACGTCAGGCCCCAGTCCGAGCGGTTGATGGTGGTGGTGCCGTCGAAGCCGACCCGGTCGTAGCCGAAGGGGTCGGTGACATTTCCGATGTAGGTCATGTCGAGTACCACGGGGCGGGAGACGCCTTTGATGGTCAACTCGCCCGACATGCTGAACAGGTCGGCGCCCGTCTGCTCCACCGCCGTACTGGTGAAGCGCATACGCGGATAGGTCGCGGCGTCCAGGAAGTCACGACCGACCAAGTGCGCGTCGCGTTGTTCCACTCCGGTGTCCACGCTGGCGGTGAACAGAGTGATGTCGGCCCGTGACCGTGTGGGGTCGTACCCGTCGAAGTAGAGGCGGGTTTCGTACTCCAGGAAACAACCGCGCACGGTGGTCACCATGGCGTGCCGGACGGAGAAGCCGATCCTGCTGTGCGCGGGGTCGATGACCCATTCACCGGACAGTTTGGCCAGGTTGGGGTTCGGCAGCACGGCGCTGTGGGGCGCCGGTGCGCCGTTGGGGCGCTGCGGGGGGAGGGGTGCCTGCCGGCGGGACGGCACAACGCGGTTGAACAGGTTCATGATTCATCTAGGTACTTGAGTTTGGTTATGGCCGCAAGTCCCCTCCCGATTTGCGGCTGTTGAGAACGAGCCCGTGGCCGATTATGCCGTCGCTTTACACAAAACCCACACATCGCTGTCGCGGCGTACCACCGAGACGACCATCCGAAACTGCCGGAATTTCATTTCGGGCATTTCGGTGGATCGGTCTTACCTCACTTCTATCGCGAGGTCGTTGTCGACGGTGTAGTACGGGCGGAAAGCGGATCCGTCCGCCTCGACCGCCGGGTAGACGTGGACGTGCTTGCGGTCCGCCACGTCGTCGAGCAGCCGGGCGACCCTGATCGGCGTCGCCCCGGCGGTGGGACACACGAAGAGGTCCCAGATCCGGCCCGCTCCTCCGCCGTCCGCCGTCAGGTCCCCGGGGCCGGCCGTGAAGGAGAACCCCTTGCCGTCGTCGTCGGCCCGGGGGCGGAGGGTTCGCACGGTGTCGGTGCCTCGCAGGCGCAGCCGCACGGTGGCGTCCTCGTGGAGCTCGGCTCCGTGCAGGCGGGCCGTGACCGTCAGGGCCCGGTCCTCGATCCCGATGGCGCGGGCCTCGGCGTGGGCGGTGCGCCGCCATGTCCGCAGGGCGAGGAAACCGTCCTTGGTGACGTACGGGATCCTGACCGCGACCGGCGAGGGACGGTCGCGCAGGTGGCCGTCGACGAGGGTGCGCAGGTCCCGCAGGCCGGGGCGCAGCCGCCGTCGTTCGGCTCCGGGTTCCGGCAGCAGGTACACGTCCCAGCGGCCCTCGTCGAGGGCCGGGAGCGGTTCCAGGACGGCGTGCAGGTGGCCGTCGGCGCGGTCGGGCTCCAGGTCGAGGAGGTGCAGGGTCGTCTCTGGGCGGCCCTTCTTGGGGCGCAGGCGCAGGAGCAGCTGGGGGTGCGGGGTGGCGGCCGGCGGAAGGCGGAAGGTGATCCGGCCGTCCGCGTCGATCGCGCAGTGGGCACGCGGGTGGGTATCGCGGGCGTCACTCCGCGGGTTCACCACCACGCCTCCCGGCGCATCGGCCAGGCCTTCCGGTGCGCCGTCCGGCTCCTGCGGCGCCTCGGCCACGGCTTCCGGTGTTCCGCTCAAACCCTCCGGCGTTCCGGCTACGCCTTGCGGCATCCCGGCCGGGCCCTGCGGCGTCTCGGCCACGCCTTCCGGTGCCCCGCCCGGCCCCTGCGGCGCTCCGGCCAGCCCTTCCGGTGCTCCGGCCGGCCCCTGCGGCGCCTCGGCCACGCCTTCCGGTGTTCCGCTCAAACCCTCCGGCGTTCCGGCTACGCCTTGCGGCATCCCGGCCGGGCCCTGCGGCGTTCCGGCCAGCCCTTCCGGTGCTCCGCCCGGCCCCTGCGGCGTTCCGGCCACGCCTTGCGGCATTCGGGCCAGACCCTGCGGCGTTCCGGCCAGCCCCTCCCGTGCTCCGCCCGGCCTCTGCGGCGTTCCGGCCAGCCCTTCCGATACTTCGGCCGGCCCCTCCGGCGTTTCGGCCGTCGTGAGCTCGTGTGTGCTGGTCATCTCGTTCTCCGGCTTGCTCATCGGCGTCCCTTTCGTATCGCGCGCAGTACGCCGGAGGCGGCGGCGTGGGCGGCGTCGCGGGCGGCGTGGCCCCGGCCGGCCAGGGCGCTCCCGGTGCCGTGGCCCTGCGGGGCGGCGCCCCGGCCGGCGCCCCTGGCCGCGGCGGCCGTCTCCAGGAGACGTTCGGCCTGGGCGACCACGGGTCCGGGGGCGAAGCGGCACGCGTTGTCCAGGGCGGCCCGGCTCATACGGCGGCGGCGCTCGTCGTCGCCGACGAGCTCCAGCAGTGCGGCGGCGAGCGCGTCACGGTCCCCGACCGGTACGAGCCGGCCGTCGGTACCGTCCTGGATGATCTCGCCGGGGCCGTAGGGGCAGTCGGTGCTGACCACCGGGAGCCCGCAGCGCATCGCCTCGACGATGGTCATGCCGAAGGGTTCGAAGTTGGACGCGGCGGCGCCGATCGAGCCCTTGGCCCATTCGGCCTCCATGGGGGTGGCGGCCCCCATCAGGAACACGTTGTTCCACAGCCCGAGCCGCTCGATGAGCTCCCGCAGCCTGGGCTGCTCCTCGCCCTTGCCGTAGATGCGCAGCTGCCAGTCCGGGTGCGCGGCGGCGACCGGGGCGAACGCCTCGATGAGGAGGTCGTAGCGCTTGACCGGGACCAGGCGGCCCGCGGCGATCACCACTTTGGCGGTGCTGTCGGCGGGCGGCAGGGCGGGGTCGGGAACGCTGTTGGGGAGGGCCTCCACATGGACGCCGGGCAGCCACATCTTGCGCCGGTAGGCGGCGGCGTCCGCCTCCGTGACGGTGGTGATCACGTCGAGGCGGCGGTAGGCGCGGCGCAGGGCCGTGCGCAGCCGCGGCGAGTGGTTGTCGAGCGTGAGGTGCTCCTGGCCGACGCGCAGCACATGCTGCGGGGCCTGGCGGGCGATGTGCACGTTGAGGCCCGGGCGGGTGCCGATGACGACGTCGGTGTCGAGCGCCGCGAGGCACTCTCCGATGCGCTGGTCGGTCAGCTCGCTGTACTGGTGGTGGCGGTACTCGGCGGGCGGGAACACCTTCGCCGGTCTCTGGTGCAGCGGATGATCCGCCTCTTTGCGCAGATCCACCAGGGCCCGCAGCCGCACCCGCGGATCGAGCACGAGGTTGGGGTGCTCGCGGTGCCTCAAGGCGGAGACGACCTCCACGTCGTGCCGCTCGGCCAGGGCTCCGGCGAGGTTGAACGTGGTGGTGATCGTGCCTCCGATTCCGTAGGCGTTGTGAATCAGGAAAGAGATCTTCATGGTGGACTAGACCTCGTCAACGCCCCTTTCGTTGTTCGTCGTTACCACTCTGTGGCCGACCTGGGGAGAGGGCCGGTTCCGCCGATTCCGGAATGATCTCGGGCATAAGTGGTCTGGGCCATACCGGTTTGGCCCCGATGTGTGGATAGCTGGATGTGTTTGCCCGCAGCAGCGTCGCGTCACGGGTGCACCCTCGTATCGATCTTCAGGAGACCCATGCGCCCCCGTACAGCCTCCGTCCCACACATCACCTCCCTCCCGTCCCTCGCCCTGGCCGGCGGCGCGCTGGCCGTGGGGGTGGGCGGTCTGTATCTCGCCGGGCTGGTCCTCACGGGCGGCCACATCGACTCCGGTACGACCGTGCGCGGGGTGGAGATCGGCGGGCTCAGCCGCGCGGAGGCGGTGCGGAAACTGGAACGGGAGCTCGGGGCGGCCGGCGCCCGGGAGCTGCCGGTGAAGGTCGGCGACCGCACCGGCAGCATCGATCCGGAGCGCGCGGGCCTCTCCTACGACGTCCAGGAGACCGTCGACCGGGCGGCGCGCACCGGCGCCGATCCCCTCAGCGTGTTCGGCGGGCTCTTCCGCTCGGGCGGCGCCCTCGAACCCGTCGTCGACGTCGACGAGGGGAAGGCCCGGGCGGCCCTGGGAGAGCTGGCGAAAGGGCTCGACCAGAAGGTCAGGGAGGGCGCCGTCGCGTTCGACGACGGACACGTGAGGGCCGAGCAACCGCGCACGGGGTACGCGCTGGACGTGAACGCCGCCGTCGGGCCCCTGCGCGACTCCTTCCTACGCGGCCACACCGGCACGGCCACTCCCCTTCCCGCCCGCGAGACCCGGCCGAAGGTCACCGCCGACGACGTGCGCCAGGCGGTGCGCGGCTTCGCGGACCCGGCCATGTCGGGCCCCGTCACGCTCACCGCCGCGGGCAAGCGGTTCACCGTCGGCCAGGAGGCACTGGGCGAGCATCTGACCATGCGGCCGGACGGCAGCGGCGCACTGAGACCGGAGCTCGACGCGAAGGGCCTGCGCACCGAAGCCGCCGTGGCCGGCCCGCTCGACGACATCACCAGGACCGCCCAGAACGCCAAGCGGCGGCCGGAGGGCGACAAGGCCGTGGTCACCGAGGACGCCACGGTGGGCCAGTCGGTCAGCGACAAGGCGCTCGGCAAGGCGGTGCTGCCGCTGCTCACCGAGTCGGGCGCCGACCGCAGCGGCGAGGTGGAGGTGCGCCGGACCCAGCCGGAGGTGACCCGCGAGAACGCCGCACAGCTGGGGCTGACGGAGAAGATGTCCTCCTTCACCGTCAACTTCGAACCGGCCGAGTACCGCACGAAGAACATCGGCCGGGCCGTGGAACTCATCAACGGCTCCGTGGTCGATCCGGGCGAGACCTGGAGCTTCAACCGGACCGTCGGTGAGCGCACCGAGGCCAACGGCTTCATGGACGGCATCATCATCCTCGACGACAAGTTCCAGAAGGCGTCCGGCGGTGGCGTCTCGTCCGTGGCGACGGCCCTGTACAACGCGCTGTTCTTCGCCGGGGTCAAGCCCGTGGAGCACGGAGCGCACTCGTTCTACATCGAGCGCTACCCGGAGGGCCGCGAGGCGACGGTCGCCTGGGGCAGCCTGGACCTGCGGTTCACCAACGACTCCGGCAAGGCCGTCTACATCCAGGCCGAGTCCACGGACACCTCCGTCACCGTCTCCTTCCTCGGCACCCGCAAGTACGACGAGATCCAGTCGGTCACGGGCCCGCGCGCGAACGTGACGAAGCCGGAGAAGAAGGTGAGCGACGACAAGGAGTGCGTGCCGCAGACGCCGCTCGAGGGGTTCGACGTCACCGTGAAGCGGGTGTTCTACGACGACGGCCGGGAAGTGAAGCGGGAGCCGTACCGCACGCACTACACGCCGCGTGACGAGATCGTCTGCGAGTGATCCACTCCCTGTTCACCATCCCTGACAACTCTCCCTTTTGACCGGGGCGTTGACCCCGCCCTTGAGCGCCAGCACAATGAGCGGCCACTGATTGAGAGCGCTCTCAAGGGAGATCCATGACTGGCAGACAAGGCCCGGCCCTCAGCCGGCGTTCGCTCATCGGTGCCGGACTCGGCATCAGTGCCGCGGGGCTGACCGCCGCGGGCACGGGCCAGGCCCTCGCGGCCGGCTCCGCCGGTGCGCGTGACTCATCGGGCCCGGCCCGGGGGCACGCCTTCCTCGCCGCCGCCATGGACGCCTACCCCCACCACGGCCGCATCCGCCTGACCCAGAGCTACACCGACCAGGCCGGTCTCTTCAGCACGGCGTTCACCTACGACAACGCCCTCGCGATCCTCGCCCACCTCGCTGCCCGGAGCCCGGCCGGCCTGACCCGGGCCAAGGCCCTGGGCGACGCCCTGCTCTACGCCCAGGCCCACGACCCGGCCCACGACGACGGCAGACTCCGGCAGGCCTACAACACGGGGCCCTACACCTTCTACGACGGCTCTCTTCAGCCCGACGGTCTCGTACGGGCGGACGGCACGGCCAACGTGGGGACGCAGTTCGGCTTCACCGGCACGGCCGTGGGCGACATGGCCTGGGCGGGCATCGCGTTGAGCGCCCTCGCCCGCCGCACCGGAGCGCGCCGCTTCCTCACCGGTGCTGTCCGGATCGGCGAGTGGATCGAGCGGACGGGCCGGACCGACGAGCCTCTCGGCGGCTACAAGTTCGGGGTCGACGGGGCGAACCAGAGGCTGCCCTTCACCTCGACCGAGCACAACACCGATCTGGTCTGCCTCTTCGGGCGGCTCGCCCTGCTCACCGGCGACCGGGTGTGGCGGGAGCGGCAGGCCCGGGCGGAGACGTTCGTGCAGCGGATGTGGGAGCCGTCCGGGGGCTTCTTCTACACCGGCACGAACGACGGTGTGACGGTCAACAAGTCCCCGATCCCGGAGGACACGCAGACCTGGACGCATCTCGCGCTGGACTCACGCCGCCACTCCCGGTCCCTGGACTGGGCCGTGGCGGAGCTGGCCGTCCTGGATCACTCCGGGCGCCCCAACAGCACGGTGCCCGCGGGGCAGTCGTACGAGGGCGTCACGTTCAGCTCGGCGAGCCTGCTGGCGAACGAGGACGCGCCGATCGCCGACGGCCAGCCCAAGCCCGACCGCAATGGCGTGTGGTTCGAGGGGACGGCGCATCTCGCGCTCGCCCTGCGTGACCGCGGGGGCCGCGGTGACGAGGCACGCGGACGGCGGCTGCTGGCCTCGATCGAACAGGCCCAGGACCGTCTGGGCGGCGCTCAGACCGTCGGGGGCAGGGAACTGCCCGCGCGCGCCGGGGTGGTGTCCGCGAGCAGTCCGCTGGACACGGGGTTCGGCTTCGGCTACTACCCGTACCGGCACACCGGGGCGACCGCGTGGTACCTGATGGCCGCGGCCCGCTTCAATCCGCTCACGCAGCAGCGAGCTTGACCGGTCTTTGACGGTCCTCAGGCAACCGGCACCTCGGGCGGCCGACGCGAACGCCCGGGCCTGGCGGCCCGGGCGTCCTGTCATGCGGGGGTGATCAGACCAGGTCGAACCGGTCCAGGTTCATGACCTTGACCCACGCCGCGACGAAGTCGTGCACGAACTTCTCTTTCGCGTCGTCGCTCGCGTAGACCTCGGCGAGGGCGCGCAGCTCGGAGTTCGAGCCGAAGACCAGGTCGGCGCGGGAGCCGGCCCACTTGACCTCGCCCGTGGCGGCGTCGCGGCCCTCGAACGTGGTCTGGTCCTCGGACGTCGACTTCCATGTGACGCCCAGGTCGAGCAGGTTGACGAAGAAGTCGTTCGTCAGCGAGCCGGGCGTCTTGGTGAAGGCGCCGAGCTGGGACTGCTGGTAGTTGGCGCCCAGCACCCGCAGGCCACCGACCAGGACGGTCATCTCGGGGGCGCTCAGGGTGAGCAGGTTCGCGCGGTCCAGGAGCAGGAACTCGGCCGGCAGGCGGTTGCCCTTGCCGTGGTAGTTGCGGAACCCGTCGGCGGTCGGCTCGAGCGCCTCGAAGGACTCGGCGTCGGTGTGCTCCTCCGTGGCGTCCACGCGGCCCGCGGTGAAGGGGACCTCCACCTGGAAGCCGGCTTCCTTGGCGGCCTTCTCGACGGCGGCGGTGCCGCCGAGGACGATCAGGTCGGCCAGGGAGACCTTCTTGGCGCCGGCACCGGCGTTGAACTCCTGCTGGATTCCCTCCAGCACCCGCAGGACCTGCGCCAGCTCGTCGGGCTCGTTGACCTCCCAGCCGCGCTGCGGCTCGAGGCGGATACGGGCGCCGTTGGCGCCGCCGCGCTTGTCGCTGCCGCGGAAGGTGGACGCCGAGGCCCACGCGGTGGACACCAGCTGCGAGACGGACAGACCCGACTCGAGGAGCTTGGTCTTGAGGGTCTCGATGTCGCCGCCGTCGATGGTCTCGCCCTCGGCCTCGGGCAGCGGGTCCTGCCAGATGAGGGTCTCGGCCGGGACCTCCTGGCCGAGGTACAGCGACTTCGGGCCCATGTCACGGTGGGTCAGCTTGAACCAGGCGCGGGCGAAGGCGTCCGCGAACTCCTGCGGGTTCTCGTAGAACCGGCGGGAGATGGGCTCGTAGATCGGGTCGAAGCGCAGCGCCAGGTCCGTGGTGAGCATCTTCGGACGGTGCTTCTTCGAGGAGTCGTGCGCGTCCGGGACGATCTCCGGGGCGTCCTTCGCGACCCACTGGTTGGCACCGGCCGGGCTCTGCTCGAGCTCGTACTCGAACTCGAAGAGGTTCTTGAAGAAGCCGTTGCTCCACTGGGTGGGCGTGCTGGTCCAGGTGACCTCGAGGCCGGAGGTGATGGCGTCGCCGCCCTTGCCCGTGCCGTAGGTGCTGCGCCAGCCGAGGCCCTGCTCCTCCATGGAGGCGGCCTCGGGGTCGGCGCCGACGTTGTCGGCCGGGCCGGCGCCGTGGGTCTTGCCGAAGGTGTGGCCGCCGGCGATCAGGGCGACGGTCTCCTCGTCGTTCATCGCCATGCGGCGGAACGTCTCGCGGATGTCGCGGGCCGAGGCGACCGGGTCCGGGTTGCCGTTGGGGCCCTCGGGGTTGACGTAGATGAGGCCCATCTGGACGGCGCCGAGCGGGTTCTCCAGCTCGCGGTCACCCGTGTAGCGCTTGTCGTCGAGCCAGGTGGTCTCGGGGCCCCAGTACACGTCCTCCTCGGGCTCCCAGACGTCCTGGCGGCCGCCGGCGAAGCCGAAGGTCTCGAAGCCCATCTGCTCCAGGGCGACGTTGCCGGTGAGGACCATGAGGTCGGCCCAGGAGATGCTCTGGCCGTACTTCTTCTTCACGGGCCACAGCAGACGGCGGGCCTTGTCGAGGTTGCCGTTGTCGGGCCAGCTGTTGAGCGGGGCGAAGCGCTGCTGACCCGCGCCGGCGCCGCCGCGGCCGTCGCTGATGCGGTAGGTGCCCGCGCTGTGCCAGGCCATACGGACCATCAGCGGGCCGTAGTTGCCGAAGTCGGCCGGCCACCAGTCCTGCGAGGTGGTGAGCACCTCGGCGATGTCGCGCTTCACGGCCGCGAGGTCGAGGGCCTGGAACGCCGCGGCGTAGTCGAAGTCCCCACCGAGCGGGTTGGCCACCTCGGGGTTCTTCGCGAGGATCTTCAGGTTGAGCCGCTCGGGCCACCACTGGCGGTTGCCGCCGCCCTGGGTCGGGTGCAGGGCGCGGTCGTGCGCCACGGGGCAACCACCTCCGGCCTCCTCCGACTTGGGGTCGGTGACGATCGCGTCGTGGTTCTCAGTCATGGAATTCCTTCCGGACGGGGTGGATCACGGTGCTCGGGTGGATCACGTGCTCGGGAACGCTCGGGTGGATCAGAACTGCTCGGGAACGCTCGGGGGGATCACGTGCTCAGTTGCTGCGGGCGGTGGAGCAGGCGGGGCACAGGCCCCAGTAGATGACCTCGGCCTCGTCGACGGCGAAGCCGCGGTCGTCGGAGGCGGTCAGGCAGGGGGCGTGACCGACCGCGCAGTCGACGTCGGCGACGGCTCCGCACGACCGGCACACGAGGTGGTGGTGGTTGTCGCCGACGCGCCCCTCGTAGAGGGCCGGGCTGCCGGGTGGGTCGAGGCGGCGTATGAGGCCCGCCGCGGTGAGTGCGTGAAGCCCCTCGTAGACGGCCTGGACGGAGATGTGGCCCACACGGCCGCGCACCTCGGAGGCGATCGCCTCGGCGCCGAGGTGGTCACCGTCCCGCACGGCCTCGAGCAGCGCGACGCGGGCGGCCGTCACCCTGAGGCCGGCACCGCGCAACTCCTCGGCTGGGGTCGGGTTCCCGGATGCGGTCATGCGTCCAACCTAGCCACACAAACACGAGTGGTTCAAGAAAACGAACGGTTCAATTTTGGTGTCCTGCGTGGAGGCTTTGTGGGGCGGCTTACCTCCACGCTGTGAGCTCAGTCACAGTCGCCATGATGGCGCTCCGGGCAGGCGCCAGGGGGTCGCGCACCGCCGTGTCGGTCAGCCGGTCATACGTCCGACGAGGGCGAGGTCAGTTGTTCGAGCCGGGCGGCGGCCGTCGCGGCCTTGCGGCCGGCCTCGCGGGCCCGCTCCCGGGCCGCCCGTTCGGCGAACCGGGCCTGCTGGTGCTCACCCCTGGCCTGTTCCAGTTCGCCGGTGAGCTCCTCCACGCGTCGCTGCAGGCCGTTCACCCGCTGCTTCGCCTCCGCCGCCTCCTGGCCCGCGCCGGCCGCCTCCTCCTGGAGCTCCCGTAGCTGCCGTTCGGCGGTTTCGGCGTCCTCCCGGGCCCGGGCGAGCTTGCGTCGTTGCTGCTCGCTCGCCTTCTTGTCGGGGCGGGAGGGGGCGGGTGCGGGTGCGGGGCGCTGCGGCCGGGCGCCCTCGGCGCCGGCGGGGAAGCCGACGGCCGCGCTGAGCGGCTTGGCCAGGCGGCCGCCCGCCCAGGCCCGGGCGGCCTCGGGGTCGGCCAGGACGGCGTGCAGGGTGTTCTCGACCTCGCGCTGCACGCTCTCGCCGATCGGATGGCCGGCCTCCTTGGCGAGCTGCCGGGCCTGGAGGGACAGGGCGCGGACGAGCGCCTGCCGGCGACGGCTCAGCTCACGCAGCTGTGCGCCGTCCAGGTCCTGGTGGGCCTGCCGCAGCCCCTCCCCCAGGCGCAGCAGCGGCTCGACCTCCTCGGGGCTGCTGCGGACCAGGAGGTTGCTGACCCAGGCGGCGAGGCTGGGTTTGCGCAACGCACGGATCCGCTCGGCGAGTTCCCGGTTGCCGGCGGTGCGCGCGGAGGCCATGGCGGAAGCCCGGGCGGCGGTGAACTCCTCCGGGCGCAGGGCGTACAGCTCGTCGGCGACGGAGTCGTAGTCCATGGGCACCCCTTTCGCACGGAAGATCCGCCTTCGATCGTCTCAAGCCCCGCCCTCAGGGGCGCGGCGAGCATCCGCGGCACGGGGGCCTGAGGGACCCCCTTCAAGATCGAAAAATCGACGGTTTAACATATGAGCGCCGCCTAGCTCGAAAGATGGACTCGTGACTGTCAACGACGACTCGTTCACCAACTGGAAGATCCGCGAGGAGATCGCGGAGTCGATGATCCCGATCATCGGGAAGCTGCACCGCGAGCAGGACGTGACGGTCCTGCTGCACAGCCGCTCCCTGGTGAACAAGTCGGTGGTGAGCATCCTCAAGACCCACCGTTTCGCCCGGCAGATCGCCGGCGTGGAGCTGTCGGTCACCGACACCCTGCCGTTCCTGCAGGCCCTCACCACGCTCGACCTCGGCCCCTCCCAGATCGACATCGGCCTGCTCGCCGAGGCCTACCAGGCCGACGACCGGGGCCTGTCGGTCGCCGAGTTCACCGCCGAGGCCGTCGCCGGTGCCACGGGCGCCAACAAGATCGAGCGCCGCGAGGGCCGGGACGTCGTCCTCTACGGCTTCGGCCGCATCGGCCGGCTCGTGGCCCGTCTGCTCATCGAGAAGTCCGGCTCGGGCAACGGTCTGCGGCTGCGGGCCATCGTCGTGCGCGGGGGTGGCGAGCAGGACATCGTCAAGCGCGCCTCGCTGCTGCGCCGCGACTCGATCCACGGCCAGTTCCAGGGCACGATCACCGTCGACGAGGCGAACAGCACGATCGTCGCCAACGGCAACGCCATCAAGGTGATCTACGCCAACGACCCGTCCGAGGTCGACTACACGGCGTACGGCATCAAGGACGCCATCCTCATCGACAACACCGGCAAGTGGCGCGACCGCGAGGGCCTGTCCCAGCACCTGCGCCCCGGTATCGACAAGGTCGTGCTGACCGCGCCCGGCAAGGGTGACGTCCCCAACATCGTGCACGGCGTCAACCACGACACGATCAAGCCCGACGAGCAGATCCTGTCCTGCGCGTCCTGCACCACGAACGCGATCGTGCCGCCGCTGAAGGCGATGGACGACGAGTTCGGGGTCCAGCGCGGCCACGTCGAGACGGTTCACTCGTTCACCAACGACCAGAACCTGCTGGACAACTACCACAAGGCCGACCGCCGCGGCCGGTCCGCGCCGCTCAACATGGTCATCACCGAGACCGGCGCCGCCTCCGCCGTCGCCAAGGCGCTGCCCGACCTCAAGGCGCCGATCACCGGCAGCTCGATCCGTGTGCCGGTCCCGGACGTCTCGATCGCGATCCTCAGCCTGCGGCTCGGCCGCGAGACCACCCGCGAGGAGGTCCTCGACCACCTCCGTGACGTCTCCCTGACCTCGCCGCTCAAGCGTCAGATCGACTTCACCACGGCTCCCGACGCGGTCTCCAGCGACTTCATCGGCTCGCGCCACGCGTCGATCGTCGACGCCGGCGCCACCAAGGTCGACGGCGACAACGCGATCCTCTACCTGTGGTACGACAACGAGTTCGGCTACTCGTGCCAGGTCATCCGCGTCGTGCAGCACGTCTCCGGCGTGGAGTACCCGACGTACCCGGCCCCGGCGGTCTGACCCCGGGAAGACGAGAGCGCGGGGCGTGCGGGCCCCGCGCTTTCGTGTGTCACCGGCGTGGCAGCTGTTTCAGGACGGCCATCCACACGTCAAGAATTCGGGCGACCTGGGAACCGGCAGCCGAAGCCGGTGGGCGTGACAACTGCACCGCGCCGACGTGCGGGCGTGCAGCCCGCTCGGCGACCAGCCGACACCCATGGTGGTGTGCCGCGTCCCGCCACGGGACGCGGCACCGCCACGTGACGTCAGTGCTTGAAGACGTCCTTGGTCTTCTCCTTGGCCTGCCGGGCGTCGCCCTTCGACTGCTCGGCCCGGCCCTCGGCCGTCAGGCGCTCATTGCCCACCGCACGGCCGATTGCCTCCTTGGCCTTGCCCTTGACCTGCTCGGCCTTGGCCTTGCCCTTCTGCTCTCCAGCCACGGTTCGTTCACTCCAAGTCGTGTCCGACTACGGGATCACCACACGAGTGACCGTGAAAGGGCAGCTCAAACCTGTGGGCGGCCATGGCCGGGGCGCTGGAGGGGGCGGGCCTGTACCGGCCGTGATCCGCTGAGGTCAGTGGCAGCACGCGTCGGCCGCCTGCGGGCCGGGCGTGGTGTCCAGGCGGCAGTAGCAGGACGCGTGGATCGGCACGTCGGCCAGCGCGGTCGCGAGCCTGAGCTGGTGGGCCACCAGGGCCGCCTCGCCGGTCTTGCCGGTCCGGAGCAGGCACTCGTGGAAGCCGTGCAGGGCCCATACGTTGTTCGGGTGCTGGAGCGGGCGGGGCAGGGTGTCGTCGAGGCCGAGGTCGGCACGGTAGACGGCCTCCGCCTCCGCCACGCGGCCCTGTTCCAGCAGCAGTGCGCCGTAGGCGTGACGGGTGGGCTGCATCCAGCCCCAGGGCTCGTCGTAGGGCAGGTTGTCGTCCAGCTCGATGGCGCGTTCCAGGGCGGCGAAGGCGAGGTCGTGTCGGCCCCTGCGGTATTCGAGTTCGCCGTCCAGCATGGCGGAGGCGATGGCGAGGATGTCCTCGCAGGTGTTGTTGAACAGCATCCGCGTCGCGGGCACCCGGCCCACCGCCGCGCGGAACAGCTCGCGTTCGGCCTCCGCCCGGTCGACCTCGCCGGTCGCGGAGAGGGCGACACCCCGGGCGTAGTGCCGCATGGCGACGGTCGTCGCGTAGAGCTCCGGGTCGGCGGGGGCGGGCAGTTCGAGGATCTCGGCCCAGCGGCCGAAGCGGATCAGGACGTGGACGCGCATGGCCAGGAAGGCCTCCAGCCAGTCGGCCATCGGGGGGCTCTGGACACGGAGCAGGTCCTCGGGGATGGCGGCTTCCAACTGGGCGGCGGTGTCGAGGGCGACCTGTGCCTGGCCGAGGAACATGGCGCCGTAGATCTTGAAGTGGAGGTTGTGCGCCCGGTACAGGGTGTAGAAGTTCATCGCGCCGGACCGCCGGTGGTACTTCTCGTCTGCGGCGATCGCGTCGCTGTTGGCCGAGACCACCTGGCGGTAGTCGCCGCACAGTACGTCCAGGTGTGAGGGCATGTGCAGCAGGTGCCCGGCGTCGGGCACGAGGCGGCGCAGGCGGTCGGCGACGGTGAGGGCCTGCTCCGGCGTCGGGGACATCTCCATCAGGTGGATGTAGAGGTGCAGGATCCCCGGATGGCAGACGCCGGCCTCGGTGGCGAGGGCGCGTTCCAGCACAGCCCTGGCCTCGGTGGTGCGGGCGCCGTCGGCCGGCTGCCCGGTCTTGAGATTCCACAGCTGCCAGGGGGTGAGGTTCATCGCGGCGTCGGCGTGGAGGGTGGCGATGTCCGGGTCGCCGGGCGCCAGTTCGTAGACGACGCGCATCGCGTCCGCGTAGGGCTCGTTCCACACCGAGCAGTCCTCGACGGCCTGCGACTGCGGGTAGCGGGCCCGCAGTGCGCCGATGAGGGCCTTCTCGAGCGGGGTGGAGCGGGCGGCCTTCTCATGGGCTCGTTCGACGGCGGCGTGCGTGCGCTCGACGGTTTCCACCAGTTCCTCGCCGTCGAAGAATTCCCAGGGCTTGTTGTAGTTCGGGCCGAGCGCGTAGGCAATGCCCCAATAGGCCATCGCGCACTCGGGATCCGCCTCGGCCGCCTTTTCGAAGCAGGCGACCGCCTCCTCATGATGGAAGGCGTACGTCCACATCAGGCCGCGATCGAACCAGAGTTGAGCCTCGGCGGAGGACGTGGTGACGGGACGGCTGTAGGTGCCGAGATCGTAATAGTCGCCCATGAGTTTCTCCTGGGAAAGCGGCCGGAGCCGTGAGAATAGCGGTTGCGGACATTCCCTCGACTTCCGATCAATTCTCGTATTTCCAGATTAACGGCTCACATGGTGACGAGGGGCGCAGGTGCGGCTCGCCACGCGCCGCTCCCGACCGCCTCGGGCTGCACCATGGCCGGAGTATCCGTCGTCTGCGGGCACCCGTCCCGATGCCGGTGACGCAAGCTTCATGAATGGTCACATAAGGTACGCAGGCGGTCCCCACCGGCAATCATCTTGTCGTTCGATCGTGGGCACCTTCGCCACTGGGCTGGCACCGCCCAACTCCCGCTCCTTAGGATGTACTTCCTGTCCAGCCAGTCCGTTGGCGCGGCACCCTTGCAGGGGGAACTATGCACTCCGAGAAACAGCTGTCCACCGAGATCGACGCGAACGTGCCGACGGCAGCGCGCATGTACGACCACTACCTTGGCGGCAAGGACAACTACGCGGCCGACCGCGCCGCGTGCGAGGAACTCGACAAGGTCGTGCCCAGCACGCGCCGCCTCGCCCTGAACAACCGGCGCTTCCTCCAGCGGGTCGTGAAGACCCTCTCCGAGGAGTACGGCATCCGGCAGTACCTGGACCACGGATCCGGCCTGCCGACGCAGGACAACGTGCACCAGGTCGCCCAGCGCATCGACCCCACTACCCACGTGGTCTACGTGGACAACGACCCGATGGTGCTGGTCCACGGCCGTGCGCTGCTGGAGCAGGACAAGCGGACGACGGTCATCCACGCGGACCTGCGCGAGACCGACCAGATCTTCGGGCACGCCGACACCAAGCGGCTGATCGACTTCTCCGAGCCGGCGTGCGTGCTGTTCAACTCGGTCTTCCACTGCATCCCGGACAGCGACACGGACGGACCGCTCGCGGTGGCCCGCCGCGTGCGGGAACGGCTGGCGCCGGGCAGCTTCATGGTGATGTGCCAGCTGGTCAGCGAGGACCCAGAGGTCCGCGCCTTCGTCACGGACTTCATGGACCAGGCGACCCACGGCAACTGGGGCCGGGTGCGCGAACCGAAGGACGTGGAAGCGTACTTCGACGGCCTGGAGATCCTGGAGCCGGGGCTGGTCGAGGTGTCCACCTGGCGCCCGGACACCGACGTGGCGCCCCGTCAGCTCACCCACGAGTGGATCGAGTTCGGCGGCGTCGGACGGATCCCGCTGGAGAAGTGACCACGCGGATGCCTCGCACGGGGACGGCCTTCGTCCCGTGCGAGGCATCCGTGCGTCACGGGTAGCGCTGCTCCATCGTCTGCCGCAGCAGCTCCATCGAGTCACGGGGCTTGAGGGCCTCGTCCGCGAGCCGGTCCAGCGCGATCCGGTACTCCTCGGTCTCGTCGCGGTCCTCGAGGAAGTTCGCGCTCCTGATGTGCTCCAGGTAGACCACATCGGGAAGATCGAGGCCGCCGAAGCGCAGATAGGTGACCGGAATGGCCGGTGCCGAGGCGTTGGTGACGCTCAACGGCACGATCTGCAGCGTCACATTGGAACGCTCGGCCATCTCGACGAGGTGCGCGAGCTGCTCCCGCATCACCTCGGTACTGCCGAGGACGCGCAGCAGCACGGACTCGTCGATGATCGCCCACAGCTGCGGGGCGTCGGCCCGCGAGACCAACCGGGTGCGGTGCCTGCGCAGTTCGACGCGCCGCTCCACCTCGGCGGAGGGTGCGTTGGGCAGGCCGCGCTCCACCACCGCCCGGGTGTAGGCGGGCGTCTGCAACAGGCCGGGCACATACTGGATTTCAAAGGTACGGATGGTGGCCGCGGCCTCCTGCAGTCCGACCAGCCGGTCGAACCACTCGGGCATCAGCCGCTTGTCGTACCGCTGCCACCAGCCCGGCTCCCCGGCCCGCTGCAGCAGCTTGAGCAGCACGGAGGCTTCATAGTCGTCGGTGCCGTACAGCTCCAGCAGCGCCCGGACGTCGCTCTCCGTCGGCGGGCGGCGGCCCTTGCCCGACTCGATGCGGGACAACTTCGCGGCACTGAACCCGACAGCGCGCGCCGCCTGGTCCTGGGCGAGCCGGGCGTCCTCGCGGAAGCCGGCGAGCTGCACACCGACCAGCATCTTCAGCAGAGTCGGCGCAGGCTCGGACCTGTCCAGGTAGGGTTCCAGGCGGGAGATGCGATGCGACGCGGCGGACATCCTGACTCCCAGCAGACCGGCACAAGGACGACTTACACTATCGCACTTCACCGGGCCTTCACGCATCCGCCCGCAGCGCCCCCGCAGAAATAGGGAGTTGGGCTCCGCTTCGTCCTGAGGGCGTCGCGCCGCGGGCGGGCCGTCACCGCTCCCTCACAGCAGGTGGTCGAACTCGCCGTCCTTCGCTCCGGCCAGGAAGGCCGCGACCTCCGCCGACGTGTAGACGAGGGCGGGCCCGTCGGGGTCGCGGGAGTTGCGCATCGCGATCCCGCCGTCGACGAGGGGGGCGACTTCGACGCAGTTGCCCTCGGCGTTGCTGTGCCGGCTCTTCATCCAGCAGGCCTCCAACGAGCTTGCCTGCACTCCGTTCCGCACTGGTGGCACCGCAGTCTCCTTGCTGTTCTCGTTCCCCGCCGCACACGGTGTGCCGGCCACTCGTCCGAGCGCGGCCGCGTCCCTTCGACCGCACTCGTCCCGGCTTGCGTACCCACAACGGCTTGATTCTCACGCAATTTCCCGTGCAATTGCACGCGAGCGCCTTCAGCGTGGATAATAGCTGCGGCGTCAACCCCCGGGCTGACGCCGCGTCCTGACGTCGCATCGGGGAGATGCCGTGTCATCACCTGCGCAGCACGTGCTCCGGCCGCCGAGTGGGGCTGCGGTACACGCAGGCGCTCCCACAGCGGGCCAGACCTCGCCGGCCGGCCCGTACACGACTCCGTCGTACGGGAGCCCGTCCTCGGTGCCGACGACACTGGCGCAGCTCTCGGGTGCCCTGTCCGCCTCGGCCGCCCTGCGTGTCGAGTGCAGCCGGGAGGGGTTCGCACGAGCCCGGTCCTTCACCCGCGAGACCCTGCGCGGCTGGTCCCTCGACCACCGCTGCGACGACGCGACGCTCGTCATCACCGAGCTCGCCGCCAACGCCGCCACGCACGCGGCGCGAAGACACCCGGGGGTGCCGGAGATCCGGCTCGGATTCCTCCTGGCCCCCACCCATCTGCTGCTCACCGTCGCCGACGCCGACGACCACCCGCCCGTGTACACGCCGACCGGCACTTCGCTGGACGAGCACGGCCGGGGGCTCTGCATCGTCGACGCCCTGTCCGAGGAGTGGGGCTGGGCCCCTACTCCCCCTGCGGGCAAGACGGTCTGGGCCAGATTGTCGACCCAGCCGGCCACACCCTGTCCACCCAACTGACCCGACTGCCGCGGAAAGGCCCCTTGCCATGCGCAGCGCTTCGACGGAACACCCGAGCAGCGAGCGCCCCCAGCGCCCCGACGCCCCGACCGGGGTGGCCCGGAAGACGCCGCTCACGGCACTGGACCGCGTGCCGTGGGACGACATCCAGGACTCCACCGGCTCGGCGGCGGCCATTCCCCACCTGCTCGACGGCATCGCCCGGGGTGATGCCGCCACCGCCCGCTCCGCCCTCGACGACCTGCGGAAACGGATCTGCCAGTTCGGTTTCGTCGTCGAACAGGCGACCGCGGCCACGGTTCCGTTCCTGTGGGAGCTGGCGAAGCTGCCGCAGGTGACCTGCCGGGCCCAGATCATCCGGCTGCTCAAGAACATCGCCGACGCCCGGCAGTGGGAGAGCACCGCGGCCGTCTATCCGAAGCTGCTCAACCACCGGGAGAATCCGGTGGTGTGGGAGCGTGCGGCGCGCCAGGCGGTGCGGGCCCGGCGCGACGAACTCGGCCGGCTGATGGCGGACGAGGACCGCGAGATCGCCCGGGCCACGACCGAGCTGGCGCGCTCACTGGGTGTCTGAGCCTGCCGCACCCTTCTGTCGTCCCCTTATTGGTGGGCACCGAGCCCGTGCACGCACGCAGACGTGACGAAACGGTGAGGACCCCCTGCCACCACGGGTGATGCCCCTCGCCTCCCCGGGCCGGGCAGTGTAGACATGGCACATGGTCCGACTCTTGGGTCGATCCGGGACTCGATCGCCCCTGCGGCCCGGCGCTGCGCCGTCCGCACGGCAGCGGCGGGAGGCGGGCTCGTCGCGGTGGCGACCGGTGGCGGGGCTGCGGTCGGTGCTGGGCGGACGCAGCGTCGCCGGACAGGTGTTCCTGCTCGTCGTGGTGATCGTGCTGCTGCTGGTCGTGTCGGCCGTGGTGGCGCTGGTGCTCCAGGTGCGGCACGACACGACGCAGGAGGCCCGCAACCGCTCGCTCGCCGTCGCGGAGACCTTCGCGAACGCGCCGGGCACTCTTGAGGCGTTGCAGAGCCCCGATCCCACCGCCGTGCTCCAGCCGCGCGCCGAGGCCGCCCGCGAGACGTCCAAGGTCGACTTCATCGTCGTGATGAACACCGAAGGGATCCGTTACACCCACCCCGAGCCGGACCGGATCGGCAAGAAGTTCGTCGGGACGATCGCCCCGGCACTGGCCGGGAAGTCGTTCACCGAGGAGATCGAGGGCACGATCGGCCATCTCGTCCAGGCCGTGGTGCCGGTGAAGGACCCGGACGGCCGGGTCGTGGGGCTGGTCTCGGCGGGGATCACGACGGAGAACGTCGGCGGCACCGCCGACCGTCAGCTGCCCCTCGTGCTGGCGGCCGCCGCGGTGGCGCTCGCCCTGGCGACGGCGGGTGCCGCGCTGGTGAGCCGGCGGCTGCTGCGCCAGACCCACGGTCTCGGGCCGCACGAGATGACCCGGATGTACGAACATCACGACGCCGTGCTGCACGCCGTCCGCGAGGGCGTGCTCATCGTCGACGACGAGGGCACGCTGCTGCTCGCCAACGACGAGGCACACCGCCTGCTGGGACTGCCTTCCGACGCCGAGGGCCGGCATGTCCTCAGCCTCGGTCTCGACCCGGGCATCGCCGGCCTGCTGGCCTCCGGACGCGTCGCCACGGACGAGGTGCATCCGGTCGGGGACCGGCTCCTGGCCGTCAACCAGCGGACCACGGACCGTGCGGGCGTCCCGCCCGGCAGCGTCGCCACCCTGCGCGACTCCACGGAACTGCGGGCCCTGTCCGGGCGGGCCGAGACCGCGCGCGAGCGGCTCAACATGCTCTACGACGCCGGAGTGGGCATCGGCACCAGCCTGGACGTGACCCGCACGGCCGAGGAACTCACCGAGCTGGCCGTGCCCCGGTTCGCCGACTTCGTCACCGTGGACCTGTTCGACGCGGTGCTGGGCGGCGGGCAGCCGACCGCGGCGGCGGCGCTGAGCCGCACGGCGATGAGCGGGGTCGGCAAGGACGCGCCGCTCTACCCGGTCGGCGAGCGGATCAGGTTCGTCGACTCCTCCCCGCAGGGGCGCAGCCTCGCCACGGGCGGACCGGTCCTGGCGCCCCGGCTGAGCGAGGCCCCGGGCTGGCAGGCCCAGGACCTGGAACGCTCCGCGCAGATCGTCTCGTACGGCATCCACTCGCTGATCACCGTGCCGCTGCGGGCCGGCGCCCTGGTGCTCGGCGTGGTCAGCTTCTGGCGCTGTGAGAAGCCGGAGCCCTTCGACACGGACGAGCTGGCCCTGGCCGAGGAGCTGGTCGCGCGGGCCGCCGTCTCCATCGACAACGCCCGCCGCTACACCCGTGAGCACAGCATGGCGGTGACCCTCCAGCGCAGCCTGCTCCCCCGCAACCTGCCCGAGCAGGGCGCCCTGGAGATCGCCTACCGCTATCTGCCCGCGCAGGCGGGGGTGGGCGGCGACTGGTTCGACGTGCTGCCGCTGTCGGGGGCCAGGGTCGCGCTCGTGGTCGGGGACGTCGTCGGTCACGGGCTGCACGCCGCGGCCACCATGGGGCGGCTGCGGACGGCGGTGCACAACTTCTCCGCCCTCGACCTGCCGCCCGAGGAACTGATCGCCCTGCTGGACGAGTTGGTCGGCCGCATCGACCAGGACGAGACGGAGGACGAGGGCAGCGCCCCGGTCACCGGGGCGACCTGTCTGTACGCCGTCTACGACCCGGTCTCCCGGCGCTGCACCGTCGCGCGGGCCGGGCACCCCCCGCCGGCGCTGATCCACCCGGACGGCACGGTGGAGTTCCCCGACGTGCCCGCCGGTCCCCCGCTGGGGCTCGGCGGTCTGCCGTTCGAGACGGCGGAGCTGGAGCTGGCGGAGGGCAGCCGGCTGGTCCTCTACACGGACGGGCTGGTCGAGGACCGGGAGCGGGACATCGACGTCGGCCTGGAGATGCTGCGCGAGGCGCTGGGCCGGGCCGACGAGTCGCCGGAGGACACCTGCCGGGTCGTGCTCGACTCACAGCTCACGGCCCGTTCCAGCGACGACATCGCGCTGATCGTCGCGCGTACCCGGGCGCTGGCCGCCGACCAGGTCGCCGAGTGGCCGGTGCCCGCCGACCCGGCGGCCGTGGGCGAGGTCCGGGCGGCGGCCAGCCGGCAGCTGGCCGAGTGGGGCCTGGAGGAGCTGACGTTCAGCACGGAGCTCATCCTGAGCGAGCTGGTCACCAACGCGCTCCGGTACGGTGGCGGCCCCATACGCGTACGGGTGCTGCGGGACCGCAACCTGATCTGCGAGGTGTTCGACAGCAGCAGCACCTCCCCGCACCTGCGGTACGCCACCATGACGGACGAGGGTGGGCGGGGTCTCTTCCTCGTCGCGCAGCTCGCGGAACGCTGGGGGACGCGCTATCTGCCCACGGGGAAGGTCATCTGGGCGGAGCAGTCCCTGCCATAAGTACGACTGGGGACTCCCCATAAAGTAGCCTTATGAGCTCATAGACCGGACCCTCGTACCGACTTAGGCTTGCCTTAGTTTAGGCTTCCCGTCGAGATCGCTTGTCGCCGCTCGAAGGGAACCTGACCATGCCCCGCCCCCTGCGGGTAGCCATCGTCGGATCCGGCCCCGCCGGGATCTACGCCGCCGACGCCCTGCTCAAGTCCGAGGTGGCCGCCGACCCCGGTGTGTCCATCGACATCTTCGAGCGCATGCCGGCGCCGTTCGGACTGATCCGCTACGGCGTCGCCCCCGACCACCCGCGGATCAAGGGCATCATCACCGCCCTGCACCAGGTGCTCGACAAACCGCAGATCCGGCTCTTCGGCAACGTGGACTACGGCACCGACATCGGCCTGGACGACTTGCGCGCGTTCTACGACGGCGTGATCTTCGCCACCGGCGCGACGGCCGACCGGGCGCTCTCCCTGCCGGGCATCGACCTCGACGGCTCGTACGGCGCCGCCGACTTCGTCTCCTGGTACGACGGCCACCCGGACGTGCCGCGCACCTGGCCGCTGGAGGCGGAGAAGGTCGCCGTGCTCGGCGTCGGCAACGTGGCGCTGGACGTCGCGCGCATCCTGGCCAAGACGGCGGACGAACTGCTGCCGACCGAGATCCCGGCCAACGTCCACGAGGGTTTGAAGGCCAACCGGGCCAAGGAGATCCACGTGTTCGGCCGCCGCGGCCCGGCGCAGGCGAAGTTCAGCCCGATGGAGCTGCGGGAGCTGGACCACTCCCCCAACATCGAGGTCATCGTCGACCCCGAGGACATCGACTACGACGAGGGCTCGATCACCACGCGGCGCGGCAACAAGCAGGCCGACATGGTGGCGAAGACCCTGGAGAACTGGGCGATCCGCGACATCGGCGACCGTCCCCACAAGCTCTTCCTGCACTTCTTCGAGTCGCCGGTCGAGGTCCTCGGCGAGGACGGCAAGGTCGTCGGCCTGCGCACCGAGCGCACGGAGCTGGACGGCACCGGCAACGTCAAGGGCACCGGCACGTTCCACACCTGGGACGTGGGCGCGGTGTACCGCGCGGTGGGCTACCTGTCCGACAAACTCCCCAAGCTGCCCTGGGACATCGACTCCGGCACCGTTCCGGACGAGGGCGGCCGGGTCATGCAGGAGTCGGGCGAGCACCTGCGGTCCACGTACGTCACCGGCTGGATCCGGCGCGGCCCCATCGGCCTCATCGGGCACACCAAGGGCGACGCCAACGAGACCGTGGCGAACCTGCTGGACGACTACCGCAACGAGCGGCTGCAGACGCCCGCGACCCCCGCTCGGGAGGCGGTGGACGCGTTCCTCGCCGAGCGCGGGATCCGCTTCACCACGTGGGACGGCTGGTACAGGCTGGACGCGGCGGAGAAGGCGCTGGGCGAGCCCGAGGGCCGCGAGCGCGTGAAGATCGTCGAGCGCGAGGACATGCTGCGGGCCAGCGGCGCCTGACGCTCCACATCTGACGTTCTGCATCCCGCGGGGCGGGTCCGGTGGCAATGTCACCGGACCCGCCCCGCGGCGTACTTGAACCGTGTACGATCCGGATGCTTCACCGAACCATCACATCGCCTTCACCTGAAGGCCATGCAGGGGGGACGAACGTCCAATGCGTATACGCCTTGTCGCCACCACGGCCGTCGCCGCCGGGGCCCTCACCGCCCTGTCGGCGGTTCCGGCCCAGGCCGCCGAGTACAACTCCGCGCTGAAGATCCGGGGTATCCAGTACGACGCTCCCGGGAGCGACTCCAACCGCTGCTCGGGCGGGAACACCGCCCAGGAGTACCTGACCATCAAGAACTACTCGCGCTCCACGACGGTGAACCTCAAGGGGTACGTCGTGAAGGACGCCGCGGGGAACAAGTTCACCTTCACCGCGAGCCACACCCTTCAGCCGGGCGACTACGTGAAGCTGCGCGGCGGCAACGGGACCGACTCCGACACGAAGAACGTCGTCTACCGCGACAACTGCAACTTCATGTGGAACAACGACAAGGACACGATCTACGTGTACAAGCCGTCCGGCAGCCGTGCCGACGTGCACTCGTACACCAGGAGCGGCTCCGACGCGGACCGCAACGGGTACATCACGTACCACGGCTGATCCCTCGCCGGAACGGCGCCGGCCCCCCATCTAAGGGGCCGGCAGCCAGTGGTCGAGGTGGGCGCGCAGGCCCGTGAGGTCGGTGCCGCGCGCCAGGTATCCCACGTAGCCGTCGGGTCGTACGAGGGCGTGCGTGATACCCGGCCAAGGGCTCTGCGTGCCGATGCGGTGCACGCTCACCAGGTCGCGGCGTCCGGCCGGCGGCGGGTCTTCGGCCCATGCGTCGCCGGGGCCGGTGAGCAGCAGGTGATAGCCCGGTCCGGCGACGCGCCGCTGGAGTCCGGCCGGGGTGTCGGGCAGGCGGTCGCCGGCGCGTGGGCCCTGCCGCGGGCGGTGCGGTCCGGTGCCGGAGGCGGGGCCGCGGCGGTAGTGGATGCCGAGTTCGGACACCGTGCGGAACAGGCGTGCTCGGGCGGCGGTCGCGCGCAGGAGCAGCGGGGCCATGCGCGGGGCGAGACGTGTCCGTGCCAGCCGCAGGACGGGGTGGCTGCTCGTACCGACGGTGAACGCCCGGTCGGTGAGGCGGCGGACGCCGTGGCCGACCGGGGCGCGTTCCGCCTCGTACGTCTCCAGCAGCTCCTCGGGAGCGGCGCCGCGGCACACGTGGGCGAGTTTCCAGCCCAGGTTGAGGGCGTCCTGGATGCCGGTGTTCATGCCCTGTCCCCCGGCCGGGCTGTGGATGTGCGCCGCGTCGCCGGCGAGGAAGAACGGACCCTTGCGGTAGTGGGTGGCGCCGCGGTTGTGAATGCGGAAGCTCGTCATCCAGACCGGATCGCGCAGGGCCGGCTTGTCGGGTGTCCAGTCGTCGGCGATCCGCTGGAGGAGGTCCAGCGTCACCTCGCCGAGGGAGGCGCCCAGCGGGTGCATCGCGATCATCCGCCAGGTGGCCGGGGTGCCGAGCGGGAAGAAGAACAGCAGCCCTGCCTCGGTCATGTACGTGTGCGCGGCACCCGGCTCCAGTCCGTCGGCCTCCAGATCCGCCAGCAGGAACGTCTGCGGATAGGCGTACCCCTCGAAGGTGATGCCCGCCCGGGTGCGCACGGTGCTGTGTGCGCCGTCGCAGCCGACGACATAGCGGGCGCGTACGGTCTCCTCGGTCCCGTCCGCGTGGCGCAGACGGCAGGTGACGTGCCCGCCCTCCGGTTCGGCGGTCAGCAGCTCCGTGCCCCGCTCCACCGTCACGTCCCGCGCGGCCAGATGAGCCGACAGCACGGCTTCCGTCTCCGACTGCGGGAGGAACAGCAGGAAGGGGTACGGACTGTCGTCGCAGCCGACGTCGAACACCGGCACGCGCAGCACCCGTCGGGGCAGGTGCAGGTGCAGTCCGACCGCGTTGCCACGGTCGACGAGGTCGTCCGTGACGCCGAAGGGGGCCAGCATCTCCAGGGTGCGGGGCTGGATCGCCGGGGCGCGCGACTCCCGGGCCCGGTCCAGTGAGCGGTCCACGATCCGGAACGGGGTCGCGTAGGACCGCAGTTGGGTCGCGAGTGCGAGCCCGGTGGGGCCCGCGCCCACCACGAGCACATCCAGGGGTGCCGTCATGACACTCACCGTAGACGCGGCGGGTCGCGCGCAGGTCGTCGCCGTGCGGCGTGCCGGGGCCCTCCGCTACGTGTGCGTGGCGGAGGGCTCCCGTCCGGTGTACTGGTCTCAGACCTCCAGGTCGGCTTCGATGCGGCGCAGTTGGTGGCGGGCCATCGCGAGGTTGGCCCGGCTCCCATCGAGCACGAGGTAGAGGAAGAGTCCGCTGCCTCCGCGCCCCTTCAGCAGGCGGATGAGGTGGTACTGGGTGTTCAGGGTGATCAGGATGTCCTCGATCTCCTCCTTCAGTCCCAGGTGCTCCATGGTGCGCAGCTTGGACCGCACGACGTCGGTGTTGCCCGCGGCGGCGACTTCGAGGTTGAAGTCCTTGGTGCCGCCGAGGGTGCCGAGGGCCATGCCGCTCGTGTAGTCGACGAGTGCCGCGGCCGTCGCTCCGTCGATGGAGCTCAGGCATTCCTTCAGCGCGGTCTCCGTGTTGGCCATGCGCTCGGTTCCTTTCCTTGGGTCTTCTACTTCGGTGGGTCAGAGAGTTCGGGTGGCTCAGCTGCCGGTCTGCGGGCGCGACTGGTGCGTGGGCCGCTGCGGGGTGCGTACCGGGAGGGTGCCGATGGGCCGGTCCGTGGCCGGGGCCATCGTGGCGAGGTGTTCTTCGGGCGCCGGCCGGTCGGCGTGGCGGCCGGTGCCCGGGCCCACGCGCGTGGCCAGCAGGTCGGCGATCCGGGCTCCGCTGCGCCGGCCTTCGAGGTGGAGGCGGCCGACGTTGACTCGGTCCTCGGCCAGCAGGGTGAGGACGGCGGTGGTTCCGGCGGCGTAGGTCGCGACGTAGCCTCCGGAGCCCCGCACCAGCAGTTCGCGGAAGTCCCCGCGGGAGGCGGCGTCGGTCATGCGGTAGGCGACGCCGAGGGCGGCGGCGGTGAGCGCCGCGAGTCCCTCGGGCTCGGTGTCCGCCACGTCGTGGGCGAGGACGAGTCCGTCGACGGTGGCCGCGAGGGAGCCCGTCAGCCGGGGTATGCGGGTGCGGAGCCGACGCAGTTCGTCCAGGACGTCGGTCTCGACGGCCATGAGCAGTCTCCTTTCGGCACGCTGTCTTCGCGCGCGGATCACAGTGCCTCCAAGGCGTGCAGGAGCCGTCGCAGCAGTGCGGTGTCGGGCTCGTCCGGCGCCGGGGGACGAGGGGTGGGGCCCGGCTCGGCGGACACGGTGGCGGGGGCGGACGCTGGGGCTGGGGCTGGGGACGAGGCTGAGGAGGGGCCGGGGATCGACGGGGCCACGGGGGCCACCAGCCCGGCCGCGGCCAGGCGGCGGAGTTCCACGAGGGTGTGGAAGGTGCGGCAGGCGAGGGCCGTCGCGATCTGGGCGGCGGTGCGGACTCCGTCGACCTGGGCGAGGGTCCGGCAGCGGCGGGCCGGCAGATCCGGGGCGTCCGGCCCGGGCACCCGGGCGAGCGGCGCCCGGTCAACGTCGGATTCGGGCCATATGCGGTGCAGGAGTTCGCGGCGGCGTCTGGACTCCCGCAGGACGGTGTCCACCGGCACGGACCGGACCGCGCCGAGCCAGTGTGCGGCTCCGGGGCGGAACCGGAGCGCCGGCCCGTCGTGGGCGAGGACGAAGTACGCCGCGTCGAAGAGGGCGCCCAGGTGGCACAGTTCCAGCGCGCCGGCGGCGAGATGGCCGCTGTCCACCAGCTGCCGTCCGACACGGCAGCGGCGGCCTGCCTGGTCGATCGCCTCCCACCAGCCGTCCGGGGCGAGCGCACCGCTGTGGGTGAGCAGGTCGCCGAGGTCGGGCGTGACGGCGGATTCCGCGTGGACGACGTGTCCCGCGGCGAGGTAGACGATGCCCGTCTCGGTGGACAGGGCACCGGTGGCGCCTTGTGCGGCGAGTGTGCCGAGCAGGGCCGAGGCGGGCTCGTCCGTGCGCAGCGTCGGGGCCGATATGGTCATCCGAGCACCAGCCGGTCCGCCATCTCGGCCAGCCGTATGCGGGCCAGCGCCAGGTTCCCTTCGCTGCGGTCGAGCCATAAGTGCACGAACACGGTGCTGTCGAAGGTCGTGGTGACGAACCTGAGCAGGTGGTACGAGTCGGCGTTCGTGATGATCAGGTCCTGTACGGGAGGTTCCTTGTCGGACGGCGCGCCGGGGCTGCCGCCGGTGGTCTCACCCGTGTCGCCGCCGCCGGTGAGGGCGAGGACGCCGCTCTCGGTGGCGAGCCGGGCGAGTTCGGCGGTTTCCGCCGCCGTCGCCTCCGCGTCACCACCGGGTGCGTCACCCACCGCGCCCAGCGCAAGACCACTGATCCAGTCGACCACTGACGCCCCCCGAGCACCTGGCAACCGCATGGCCTCGAGCAGACTCTCGTCGATTCCGGGCACGCCGAACCCCCTCCCCCTGCACGGCCGTTCCCGCGAACGTGAGCACGACACTACGGTGGGTGCTCGGCGCAGGTGAACGCTTTGGCATTTTCCAAAGGAATGTGCAGGGAAGCGACCGGGCGTGAACGGGGTTGATCGGAAGTGGACGCGATGCATCGCGGGGCGCCGCAGGGCAGTTGACCCTTCACGCTGACCTGCGCGGCTGATGCGGATCACGGGGCCGGCCGGTGCCCTCATCGTATTGACCGCCCCCGGCAGGCGGTGCTGGAGTCGGCACGTGGACAGCATCCCCGCCAACCGGCGGCTCTGGAACCGGATCAGCGGCGCCTACCAGGACGAGCACGACCCGCGCATCGGCGCCGCACCCCGGCTGTGGGGCATGTACTCCCTCCCCGACGCGCACCTGCACGCCCTGGGCGACGTCACCGGCAAGCGCGTCCTCGAACTCGGCTGCGGCGCCGGCCAGTGGTCCAGGGTGCTCGCCGCCGAGGGCGCCACCGTGGTCGGGCTCGACCTGTCCGAAGCCCAACTCGCCGCGGCGGACCGCGCGATGGGAGCGACCCGCTACCCGCTCGTACAGGGCGCCGCCGAACAACTCCCCTTCGCCACCGAGAGCTTCGACCTGGTGTTCTGCGATTTCGGCGGGCTCAGCTGGGCGCCCCCGCACCTGGCCGTCCCGCAGGCCGCACGCATCCTGCGCCGAGGCGGGCGCCTGGTGTTCAACGTCGCCAGCCCATGGTTCGAAGCGTGCTACGACGAACCCGCCGGCCGCGTGACCACGACCCTGCGGCAGGACTACTTCGGGCTGCACACCATCGCGGAGGACGACGGCGCGACCAGCTATCAGCTCACCTACGGCGGCTGGGTCAGGGTCCTGCGCGGCGCGGGTCTCATCATCGACGACCTCATCGAGCCACGGCCCGAACCCGGAACAGCCAACGGCTACAACGAAACCGACCCGCCCGACTGGGCACACCGCTGGCCGGCGGAACTGCTGTGGGTGACCCACAAACCGTCTGTGTGACGGTGTCCTCATCGTCGCCGACGACCTGGAGGCCGTCATCGCGTGCTTCGCCCGGGCCCTCGTTCAGACATCGGGGAGTGCCTGCTCCGCCCAGAGATCGAACCGGCCACCGGCGAGCCACTGGCGCGGGTGGGCGTGGCCTGTGCCGCGGATGTCGAACGGGCGGGCGCCCGCGCCGTCCGGGCCGCGCCGGAATGGGCGGCTGCCGCGGCGTCCGCACGGGCCGACGTTCTGATGCGTGCCGGTCACGCCCTGCGGGAGCACAGCGGGGTCGTCCGGGAGTGGATCGTCCGGGAGTCGGGGGGCGTCCCGGCCAAAGGCGACTACGAGATCACAGCCGGCCTCGACCAGCTCCAGCACGCGATCGGGCTGGCGTCGCAGCCCCCGGGCGAGGTCCTCGCACCGCGGGCGCCCGGCGGGACGAGCCTGGCGTGGCGGGTACCGCTGGGCGTCGTCACCGACCCCACCCGCTCACTCCGGGGCCGGGAGTTTCGGGCGGCCGAGGCAGGGCCGGATCCCGCAGGCGGGGCCGGATCCCGCAGGCCCGACCGGGCGACCCGGTGGAACAATCGGCCGTACGAGTCCGAGCCGAGGAAGTCGGTCATCACTCCGTGGAACGACCAGCCGCCCCCTTTCCTCCCTCTCCCTGGCGCCTCACCGGCGACATGGTCGTCTCGCTGTGGCGCGTCCCGGCGGACGACCTGCCGTCCTGGCCCCTGCCGGCCGGCGTGCGCCCCTGGGTCGTGCGGCGCCGCGTCACTCTGGTCACCTTCTGGGTCGACTACCGGCCCGGCGGTGTCCTCGCCTACCGCGAGTTCCTCATTGCCCTGGCCGTGCGCCGCGGACACCGTCTCGCGGGCAGCACCGTTGCCGCCTGGGTCGACGACGACCGGGCCTTGGCCGGGGGACGCGCCCTGTGGGGCATCCCCAAGGAGCAGGGCGTGTTCACGCTCCGCGCGGACGGCCGGAGCACCCGGGCGGAACTGACCGCCGAGGGCATGCCGCCCGTCCGCTTCACGTACCAGGACGTCCTTCGGCTGCCCTTCCGGCTGCCCGCACGCGCCCATCTGATCCAGCAGCTGTCGGACGGTACGGAGTGCCGCGTGCCCATGCGGATCGGCGGACGGCCGACGCTCGGCCGCGGCCGCGTCTCGACCGGGCCGAAAGCGCCGTTGTCCGTGCTCGCCCGGCATCAGCCGGTGCTGTCCTTCGCCGTCCGTGACTTCCGCAGCACCGTGGGCAGCTGAGCAGCACTCCCGTGGGGGACCACTCGTGCCGGCCGGCAGTAGTGGACCGGACTGGCGGGTCCGTCATCGAGCGTCGGGGAGGCTGGTCAGGATGGAGCCGGACCAACCGCTCTCCCTGTCCCATCCGGGCGTGGTCTTCTCCGGCCTGCCGAGCGCTCAGGTCGACACGCGGTAGGTCACATGCGTCCCCCGGCTCGCCGCTCGTGACGTCAGCTGCTCTAGTGTCAGCGGCGGGACGCCTTCGAACAGCCGCGTGCCGGCGGCGAGGGTGAGCGGCGCGATGTGCAGCCGCAGTTCGTGGACCAGGCCGGCGGCGAAGTACTGGTTGATGGTGGTCGCGCCGCCGAGGATGGTGACATCGCCGCGGCCTGCGGCGGATGCGACAGTGTGATCGCCCGTATGACTCGTGGGAAGGGACCCTCCGGCATGGCCGTCATCCACCGCACCACCCTGAAGCCGACCAAGCTGGAACTGCTCACGTCCTGGCTGCCCTCCCGTCCGTGGTACCGCGGTGGTGCCGGCGAACCGGCGTTGGCGAAGGCGGGCGGCTTCCGGCTCGACGATCCGCGGGGCGAGGTGGGGATGGAGTTCATAGTGGTCACGGACGCCTCCGGCCCTCGACCCGTGACGTACCTGGTCCCTCTCACCTACCGCGGCGCGCCGCTGGAAGGGGCAGAGCACGCTCTCGTCGGCACGATGGAGCACGGTGTGCTGGGGCCGCGCTGGGCCTACGACGGTTGCCATGACCCGGTGCTGGCCGACCGGTTGGCCGCCCTGATCGAGCGACGGGCGCAGGCCCAGGACCAGAACGTCAGTGACACCCCCGCGCGCGAGGTCGTCGCGTCCTACGCCGGTGAGGGGCTCCTCTCCCGGGACTTCACCGCGACCGACGACAGGGAAGGCACCGCGCTGGTCACGCCGCAGGGCACGACCCTCCGTCTGCACCGTGCTCTCCGGCCGGCTCCGGACGGCCGGATCCTCCCTCCGCAGGGAGCCGTCGGCCACGTCAGCGGCCCCTGGGAGACGCCGGAAGGTACCCGCGCCGCAGGGGTGTTCGCCGTTCTGTACGGCGCAGACCGGGCGTAGCTCAAACGGAGTCAGCGAGTCCGTGAGCGGAACGTCCTGCGGTAGGCGTCCGGGAGCACGCCGACCGTGCGTTGAAGTGGCGGCGCGCTTCCCCCGCGCGCTTCCCCCCGCGCACTGTCCTCGCACCTCTCCCTGGAGCTGCTACGCCGGATCAGTCCCTCACGGCGTGCGGAAGCCGCGGAACGTGACGTGCTTCCGGGTCTCGAAGCCCAGCCGTTCGTAGAGTGCGAGCGCGCCGGTGTTGGCCTCGGCCACGTGCAGGAAGGGGCGGTCGCCGCGGGCGACGACGCGGGCGACGAGCGCGCGGACAAGCCGGACCGCATGACCTCGCCCACGCGCCTCGGGTGCGGTGCAGACGGCACTGATCTCGGTCCACCCGGGAGGCTTCAGCCGCTCCCCCACCATCGCCACCAGTGCACCACCGTCCCGGATGCCGAGATAGGTCCCTAGCTCATGCGTCCGGGGCCGGAAGGGTCCCGGACGGGTCCGCTCGACGAGGTCGAGCATCTCGGGCACGCTCTCCGCCCCCAGCTCGACCACGCCGGAGCCGGACGCGGCACGGGACAGGTCGAGGTCACTGTCACCGGCCCAGATCAGCTGGCGGCCCTCCAGCACGAAGACCGGCTCCCAGTCGGACGGCGGTGTCGCCGGGCAGCTGAACATGTCGGCGAACTCGCCCGGTCCCAGGAGCTTCGCCAGGTCGGCCCAGGCCTCCGCGTCCGGTTCGGCCGGCACCGCGGAGAAGGTCGCGACTCCGGGTACGTAGGTGACGGCGTCGCCCAGCCGCCGGGCGAGATGTGCGTGGTGCCCGCGGAGCGACGCGCCCACCGGGTCGTCGAGTACGCCGGCGTCGCTGAGCCCCGTCATCATGCTGCACCTTCCTGCCCTGTGCCGGTGCCGGCCGACCAGGAGGCCGGCACGGCTTCTTCGGATGCCGACAGCCATCCTGCATGAGCGCTACCGGGCCACGCCCGTCAGAGCGAGGAACTCGCCGCGGGAGCGGGCGTCGGAGCGCAGCAGGCCGAGCAGGGTGGAGGTCAGGGTGTCGGAGCCGGTGGCCTGGACACCGCGCAGTGTCATGCACGAGTGCTCGGCCTCGATGACCACGCCGACGCCCTTGGGCTCCAGATGGTCCTGCAACCAGTCGGCGACCTGCTTGGTCAGGCGCTCCTGGACCTGGGGGCGGCAGGCGAAGTGCTCGACGACGCGCGCCAGCTTGGACAGGCCCAGGATGCGGGCGCCGGGCAGGTAGCCGACGTGCGCGATGCCGACCACCGGCAGCAGATGGTGCTCACAGACGGTCCGTACCGGGATGCGCCGGGCGAGGACGAGTTCGTCGTAGCCCTCGTCGTTGGGGAACGTGGTGAGGTCGAAGGGGCGCGGGCTGAAGAGTTCGGCGTACGCGCGGGCCATCCGGCCGGGTGTGCCGCGCAGGCTCTCGGAGGCCGTGGAGATGCCGAGCGCCTCGAGGAAGCGGCCCGCCGCGACCTCCGCGGCGGCCAGGTCGATCCCGTCGGGTTCGTGGACCACCCGCAGGGCGGGCCGGGCGGGTGCGGTCGCTTCTCCGTCGTACAGGTCCGGCCGGACGGAGGTCGGCGCGGGGTACTCGGTCATGTCAGTGGCCTCCAGAGGCGAGTTTCACCAACAAGTCTTTCCGTTATTCGAGGCACCCGTCAAGGTATGCAGTGCAGAGGGCCGGAAGAGCCCTCTCGCCCACGCCTGTGGGAGTTACCGTGGTGCTGTGGCTTCCGACCCGCCCGCGCAGGCCGACCCGGCCGACAGGGCCATCGACTCCGTCAGCGTCCTGAGCGAGGACTCGCGCCGGCGCATGTTCGCCTTCATCCGGCGTGCCCGGCGCGCCGTCACCCGCGACGAGGCCGCCGCCAGCGTCGGCATCTCCCGGAAACTCGCCGCCTTCCACCTCGACAAGCTGGTCGACGCGGGCCTGCTGCGCGCCCGCTACGAAACGCCGGGCGGCATCCGCAAGGTCGGCAGGCAGCCGAAGGTGTACGAGCCCACCGACGCCCAGATCACCGTGAACATCCCCGACCGGCGCCACGAGCTGCTGGCCGACCTGCTCCTGGACGCCGTCCTGACCGAGCGGGCCGGCGAGAACGCCGCACAGGCGGCGATGCGCGCCGCGCAGCGGCGCGGCCGGCAGATGGGCGAGGCCGCACGGAACGAGACCCGCCCCGGCCGGCTGGGCCCCGAGCGCGGTCTCACCGCCTGCGAACGCCTGCTGGACCGGTACGGCTACGAGCCCGTCCGGGAAACCCCGACCCGGCTCCGGCTGCGCAACTGCCCCTTCCATCCGCTGGCCGCGAAGGCTCCGGAGCTGGTGTGCGGCATGAACCAGGCGTTCCTCAGCGGTTACCTGGACGGCCTGGAGGTCAACGGCGTGCGCGCGGCGGCGGCCCCGGAGCCCGGGGAATGCTGCGTCCGGCTGGGCTCCGGCGACAGCGAGTCCGCCGACGACACACCCCAGGGCCGCTGAGCCCTTCGACGAGCCGCGCGCCCCGCCGGCCGCTCGCCCGGCGGGCACGGTGAGCGGGCCACCCGAGGGTCTTCTGCGGTTGCCGCGCCCCACGCGCCGGGTTACCACGTGATTACCGCGCGTCAGGCGGGACCTCAGCGAACCCAGGGAGAAATCACATGGCAGTGGAGATCAAGCCTCTGGTGAAACCCTCGAGGCTCAGACGTCGTGCAGGTCTGGCGGGCGAGTGTCTCGCGGAGTTCCTCGGGACGTTCGTCCTCATCTCCTTCGGATGCGGCGTGGTCGCGATGACCGTCGCCGCGCTGCCCGGTTCGGGCCGTACCGAGGGGCCCGGCATCTTCTTCCTCAGCGCGGGGGACTGGCTCCTGATCACCTGGGGCTGGTGCATGGCCGTGATCCTCGGGATCTACGTGGCCGGCGGCGTCAGCGGAGCGCACATCAACCCGGCGGTCACCCTGGCCTTCGCCGTCCGCCGCAAGTTCCCGTGGGTCAAGGTCGTGCCCTACTGGGTCTCGCAGGTGCTCGGCGCCCTCGCCGGGGCCGCCCTGGTCTACGCCGTCTATCACGACGCCATCAACGCCTTCGACGACGCCTTCAAGGGGCCGAAGACCAACGGGAAGACCCTCGCCTCGTTCTCGATCTTCGCGACGTTCCCGGCACCGTACTTCGGCGGTGGCATCTGGGGACCGCTGCTCGACCAGATCGTCGGCACCGCCTTCCTGGTCATGCTGGTGGTGGCGATCATCGACCTGCGCAACACGGCCGTGAAGGCGAATCTCGGCCCGCTGGTGATCGGCTTCGTCGTGGCGGCCATCGGCATGTCCTACGGCGCGAACGCGGGATACGCCATCAACCCGGCCCGTGACTTCGGCCCGCGCCTGTTCACCTGGATGGCGGGATGGGACGGACTGGCGTTTCCCGGCAGCTTGGAGGGAGCGTTCAGCGACTACTGGTGGATCCCGATCGTCGGGCCGCTCGTCGGCGGTGTGATCGGCGTGCTGATCTACGACCTGTTCATCGGCGACGTGCTGCACGCCCGCGCGCAGCAGGGTGAGCCGCCGGAGCCCGGCCGGACGCGGCCCACCACGTCCGACGACGAGTGAGGCGGTAGCGGCCACGGGCGGGACGAGGGCCGGTGCTAGATTCCTGTGGGCGTCCGCCCGTGTGAGCGGTGCGGTCGCCTGCCGGACAGCTGAACCGGCCCAGGGCAGGCCCGTATCGGATGGTGGCGCGTTCCATGACTGACCCGGAGGAGATCCCCGGCGCGGCGGACGCTCCCCTGCCGCGGATCCTGGGCAACACCGGCTCGCTCGTCACGGCCGGCGCGGAATCGACCGGCGCCCTGTGGCGACTGGCCGAGCCCGGCCGGCAACTGGACGCCAACCTCGTCCGCGTCCCGCCCCGGGGGTCCATCGACGCCCATGCCGAACCCGACCTCGACGTCCTGCTGCTCGTCGTCGACGGCGACGGCGTGCTCGGCTCGGCCGCCGGGCCCTGCCCGGTGGAGTCCGGCAGCCTCGTCTGGCTGCCGCACGGCAGCGTCCGCAGCGTGCGGGCGGGCGAGAACGGCCTGTCGTACGTGACGGTGCACTGCCGCCGCCCCGGCATGCGGATCCAGAGCCGGCCCGGCGCGTGACAGCCGGACGCGGCCCTTCCGCGTCGGCTACCGAGCCCGGTCCGGGCAGAACACCGGGACGCGCTGGACGAGGTTGTTGGCGAACCCGCCCCGGTTCCAGGGCTGTTCGGAGGGCTGAGTGCGTCCCGAACCGTCGTGGGCGCGCACGCTCAACACATGGTCGCCGGGGGCGGCGGTCCAAACGGAGGACCAGCGGCGCCAGGCCCATCGGTGGCCGTGGTCCGGTTCGAGATCGGCCGGACGCCACGTCGCGCCGTCGTCCGTGCTCACCTCCACCGCCGTCACCGGGGCGTGTCCCGACCAGGCCCGTCCTTCCAGGGTGACCGTGCCGGGCGCCACCACCCGGGTCCGGGACATGAAGTCCGGGAAGCCCGGAGGGACCAGGAGCGCGCGGGGAGCGATGAGGGTGACCGGGTCGCCCGTCTCCCCGGGCTCCCGCCTGATCCGGTAGGCGACGGACTGCTGGAAGCCGGTGAAGGGGGTGGCGACGACCGTGATGTCGCGCAGCCACTTGACCTGGGCCATCCCGTACCAGCCGGGCACGACGAGACGGAGCGGACTGCCGTGCTGGGGCGGCAGGGGTGCGCCGTTCATCGCGTAGGCGACCAGGGCCTCGGGGTCGTCACCCGTCGCGACACCGAGGGGGAGGCTGCGCCGGTAGTCCTGCTCGACTCCGCGTTCCACCCCGTGGTCCGCCCCGGTGAAGACGACGTCGACCGCGTCCGGCTCCGCCCCGGCCTCCCGGAGGAGGAGCCGCAGGGGCACCCCCGTCCATTCCGCGGTGCCGACGGCCTCGACCAGCCACGGCTGGCTCACCGGCCTCGGTGTCAGCAGGGCTCTGCCGTTGCCCGCGCATTCCAGGGTGACGCGTGTGGTGACCGCCGGGTAGGTACGGAGCCGCGCCGGCGACAGGCTCAGGGGCTGTCGTACACGGCCGCCGACCGTCAGACGCCATGCGGTCGCGTCCGGGACGTAGGGGATGTCGTAGTGCGTCAGGACGTAGTGGAGGCCCGGTGGGGTGACGTCGTGGCGCAGGGCCTCCAGCGGCAGGCCGTGGTTGCGGGCGGCCAGGGCCAGCTCGTCCTGTCCCAGGCCCTCGCCGGGGGCGGCCAGTCGGGCGGGCGTGCTCACGTCGGCGGTGCGACGTCCCATGCCCCCATTGTCGTCCGTCCACGCCGGCCCCGCCCCGGAGGGCCCCTCGGCCCAGGGTGACGCCTCTTTCGCGGCTCCGGTCCTGACAGATGTCAGGCACCGCTGCGCCCCCGGGGCCGGACCAATTACGGAATCATTTCGAGCTGAAAGGCTGTGTGTCTAGGGCGGGTCCGTCGCGGGACGCGCGAAGGAGGCAGGTCCATGGGAGGTGCGGTGAGCCGGATCCTGGTGACCGGGTCCACCGAGGGGCTGGGGCGGGCCGCGGCGGAGGCGCTGCTGGCCGCGGGGCACGACGTGGTGGTGCACGCCCGCAGCCAGGAGCGGGCGGCGGTGCTCGGCGAGCTGGCCGACCGCGGGGCTCACCTCGTGGTCGGCGACTTCGCCGAGCGTGACGCCGTGCGGCGGGTCGCCGACGAGCTGAACGCGTCGCGGCCGCTCGACGCCGTCATCCACAATGCCGGGGTGTGGAGCGGACCCGCGGTCATGCCGGTCAACGTCGTCGCGCCCTATCTGCTGACCGCCCTGCTGCGCGGGCCCCGCCGGCTGGTGTACCTGAGCAGCAACTCCCATGTCGGCGGGCGGCCGTCGTCGCTGGACGGGGTCGACTGGCAGGGCCGGAGCGCGGGGTCGTACGCCGACAGCAAGCTCTTCGTGACGACGCTGGCGGCCGCGGTGGCCCGGCTGCGCCCGGGGGTGCTGAGCAACGCCGTGGATCCGGGCTGGGTGCCGACGAGGATGGGCGGGCCGGGCGCGCCGGACGACCTGGAGCTCGGCCACCAGACGCAGGAGTGGCTGGCGGTGAGCGACGATCCGGAGGCCCTGACCGCGGGCGGGTACTGGTACCACGGCCGGCGATTGGAACCGCATCGCGCGGTCCACGACGAGGCCTTCCAGGACCGGCTGGTGCGGGCTCTGGCCAAGGAGACGGGCACCGCGCTCTGAATGGCCGACCGGGGTGTCCGGGCCGGTCGGAGCCCTGGCACCTCACATGGGTGGGTCCCGGCGGGGCACCCGTGTCTCCGTTCACCGGGTGAGGGACGGGGAGTCGAGTGATGAGCGCCGAAGACGCGGACAAGCTGCTGGACGGGCTGACCGTGGACACCAGCCGGCAGGAGCAGCCGATCGTGCTGGACGGGGACGGGCGCCCCGTCCGGACATGGCGGGAGAACCATCCCTACGACCGCAAGGTGGGCCGCAAGGAGTACGAGCGGTCCAAGCGCATCCTGCAGATCGAGCTGCTCAAGCTCCAGCGGTGGGTCAAGGACACCGGCGCACGCCTGGTCGTCGTGTGCGAGGGACGTGACGCGGCGGGCAAGGGCGGCACGATCCAGCGGCTGACCGAGCGGCTCAACCCGCGCGGCGCACGCGTGGTCGCCCTGGACAAGCCCACCGAGAGCGAGGCGGGCCAGTGGTACTTCCAGCGGTACATCGCGCACCTGCCGACGGCCGGGGAGATCGTCTTCTTCGACCGCTCCTGGTACAACCGGGCCGGTGTGGAACGCGTGATGGGCTACTGCTCCAAGGACGAGTACGAGCTGTTCCTCGACCAGTGCCCGGCCTTCGAGCGGATGCTGGTGGACGACGGGATCCTGCTGGTGAAGTTCTGGTTCTCCGTGTCCCGCTCCGAGCAGCGCACCCGCTTCGCGATCCGGCAGGTCGACCCGGTGCGCCAGTGGAAGCTCTCCCCCACCGACCTGGCCTCGCTCGACCTCTGGGACGACTACACGGAGGCGAAGGTGGACATGTTCCGCGCCACCGACACCGCCCACGCCCCCTGGACGGTCGTCAAGAGCAACGACAAGCGGCGCGCCCGGCTGGAGACCATGCGCAGTCTGCTGTCGCGCGTCGACTACGCCAGCAAGGACCGGGAGGCGGTAGGCACACCCGATCCCCGCATCGTGGGCGCCGCCGACACCCTCCTGGAGCCGGGTGAGGAGGACACGACCCTGTCCCCCACCCCGTTGTCCCCCGGCGCCGGCGGCCCCGGCAAGCACCCCGAGAGCCGCTGACTCGGACCCGGTTCCCCTCCCACGCGGACCCTGCGGGCGGGAGGGGACCCGGGTCAGCGCCGTCACCGGGCCGAAGCGCGTGTCTCCGTGCGGTGGTCGTAGTACGCCCAGACGGTCACGGCCACCACGGCGGTGAGCCCGACCGCCAGGACCCGCACGGCGCCACTGGTCAGGTAGGCGACCAGACCGCTGAGCCCCGCCCCGCACAGCATGATCAGCCGGCTGAAGAAGCGGTTCTCGGGCGGCTGGGGGTCCTCCCGGTCCTTGAGGTCGTGCAGGGCGTCATGAGCCGGGTGCGCGGAACCGCGACGGGCGCGGGCGCGGTACTGCAGTCCGTAGCTGATCAGTGCGTACAGGGCGAGGGCGCCCAGGACCCAGAGCCAGACATAGGGGTCGTCGTCACTCGATCCTCTTGCCAGGTGCACGACATTTCTCCTTCAGGGAGCGGGCCTCGACGGTGAGCGGAACTCAACTGCTGCTGCCGCCCCGGCGGACCGTGTCCGTCTCTGCATCTGCCGCGGGGTCGGCGGGACGGAAGCATGCCGTCACCGTCTTGCCGTGCCGCTGGCACCTCATGCCCCACTCGTCGGCGAGCTTGCTCACGATCGCCACTCCGCGCCCGGAGACCTCGCCCGGCTCCGGATCGCGCTGGCGCGGCAGCGACGGGTCCTCGTCGTGGACGCTGACATGAAGGCAGTCGCCGTCCCAGGTGAGGACCAGATGCGCGTCACTGTGCGCATGGATGTGCGCGTTGGTGATCAATTCGGACACCGCCAGCACGATGGCGTCCACCGTGCCCGGCTCGGCAGCCGCCCAGGGCAGGGTCTGGAGACGCCGGCGCGTCCACTCCCGCCCTGCGCGCACCCCTTCGGACATACGAAAGGAGTGCGCCCACCCCATCGCCTTCACCGCCACTGCCCCCGGTCCCCTCTGCTCCGTCACACACGAACTGGTGGTCAGCCGGGTACCCCGCCGTGGCCCCGACAGGCATGGGCGACCTACGAGTCCATGGACGTGCCGCCTCCACGCGTCGTGAAGCGAGCAGGACCCGCCCCGATGCGGATGGTGGGCGGGCCCTGCTCGTGCGCACCATTGTCGGGACCGGGTCGTGGGCGGGCCACGGGTGAGATCCGCGGATGTGCGCGCGGCGCGCACACCCCGTGCGGGTGGCGCACATCCCGCGTGCATGGCGCGCAACTCGCGTGCGTGGCGCCCATCCCGCAGACCGCACCCGGCACCGCCCCGGGACGCTGCCCCACGCCGCCTCACCCCACCCGACCGCGCGGCACGCCGCCCGGTGCCGCGGCGCACCGCCCGGCCGTCACACACCACCCCCCTCCCGCCACATGACACGGCCCGGCATGGGTAGGCGGTGCGCATGAGCGACGGCGGGACGCAAGAAGAGACGGGCGTGGGTGTGCCGGACGGCAGCGGCACGCGGAGCGACGGCCGGGCGCGTGGCCGGAGCGCGACGCGCGCCGGCCGGGGCGGTGAAGGATCGTAGACACATCCGTCACCGGCGCCCGGAGCCGGGTGCGACCCCGGGTAGCACCCGTCGGCCTGCGGCGACGATACTGGCAGACGCACGTACTCCCGCTTACAGATGGACCCATGCAGACCTCCCTCACCGTTCGCCCCATGACTCCCGACACGGTGTGGCCGGCGCGCGGCCGCCACGCCCCGGGATCCGCGGAAGACGTTCTCCGGCGCTCCCTGCAGCAGCGCAAGGACAGCCGGGCCATCGACGACTTCCTGGAGCTGCCCGAAGACCAAACCGCCCCGGGGGAACGGGTTTTCGAGGCCCGTTGGCGAGTCGGTGACGACGTGACCGTACGCGCCCGGCTGAGCCTGAAGCCCGGCCCGGGCGAGGGGGACGGGCAGGAGTGGCTGCTGGTCGCGGAGGCCGAGCAGCCGTGGGACCACGCATGGCCCTCCCCCGTCGACCTGTTCTGGCCGGAGGACCCCGGCGACGCCTGGGACCAGGACGCCGATGCGCGTCTGGCCCTGGGGAAGATCAACTTCCTGCCGCAGGACGACCGGGAGATCCGCCGCCTGCTCAGAAGCGCCGTGCGCGGAGGGTGGCACATCCACGTGGTCGTCCACGAGGCGATGACCACCGATGACCGGGGACGTACGCCGGTGGCCCGGTGGCTGCCGCCGGGCCTGCGCCACCGTGTGGTGGAGCATCACGCCGCCCCGCAGCAGCTGCGCGGCCTGAACTGGGCCCTGCGGGACTCCGGGGTCGAGGTGCCGCGCGGTGGCGCGGTGGTCCTGCCGGGCGTTCCGGCGCCGGAGGGCTACGACGCCCAGGACTTCTCGGTCCGTGCCGTCTTCCTCGACGGCTCCGAGCCGGCCGACCTCGTCGACGCGGTGACGCGGTTCGCCGCACTCCCGCGGCCCCTGCCCGACGGCGCCGAGGGTGCCCTCACCGCGCTGCGGGAGGACTGGCACCTGCTGACGCTCCAGGAGGAGCTGGACCGCCAGCGCGGTCTGGTGGCGATGTACGCCGAAGCGCTGGAGGCCATGACGAAGTCCCGCGACCTGTACCGGGAAGCGGCCGAGAGCGCCCACGAGGCTCTGGCCGTCTACCAGGAGTCCGCGCAGGCCGCGCCCGCCGCGCCCCAGCCGTCCGGTCCGCCCGCCGTGTCCCCGCTCCAGCAGCTCACACGGACGTTCGAACGCTTCAAGGTCAAGCGTCCCGCGACTCCGGCGGGTGATCAGAAGAAGAACGACGAGAAGAGCGAGGCACAGAGCACCGACGACCAGCGCGTGACGTCGGAGCCGTAGCACCCTCCCCGTGGGACGCACGTGTCAGTCGTGCCGTCCTGGATACGCGGTCCGTACGGCACCACGGCCCGCCCGGGAAGGTCCACCACGACATGGGCAACCATCGGCACCACTCGCGGACCACGCTTCGCGTCAACGGCAAACCCCACACGCTCACCGTCGACCACCGGCGCGTCCTGCTGGACCTCCTGCGGGAGGATCTCGAACTCACGGGCGCCAAGAAGGGCTGCGACCACGGCCAGTGCGGCGCCTGCACGGTCCTGGTGGACGGGCGGCGCGTCAACAGCTGCCTGCTGCTCGCGGTCGCCCTCGACGGCTGTGAGGTCACCACCGTCGAGGGCCTGTCCGGCGACGGTGAGGAGCCTCATCCGCTGCAGCGGGCCTTCGTGGAACGCGACGCGTTCCAGTGCGGCTACTGCACCCCGGGCCAGATCTGCTCCGCGGCCGGCGCGCTGGCCGAGGCAGCTGCCGGTCACCCCTCGCACGTCACCGACCCCGCGGCGCCCTCGGGCGAGCCGATGCCGCTGGACCGTGCGGAGATCCGGGAGCGGCTGAGCGGCAACCTGTGCCGCTGCGGCGCGTATCCGCGGATCGCCGAGGCCGTGGAGGACGTGATCCCGTGAAGGAGTTCGCCTACGTCCGCGCCGGCAGCGTCGAGGAGGCGACCTCCGCGTACGCCTCCCACGCCGGAGCCCGCTACCTCGGGGGCGGCACCAACCTCGTCGACCTCATGAAGCTCGGCGTCGAGACGCCGAGCGCCCTCATCGACGTCACCCGGCTCCCCCTGGACACCGTCGAGGAACTGCCCGACGGCGCGCTGCGCGTCGGGGCCATGGTCCGCAACAGCGACCTCGCCGCACACCCCCTCGTCCGCGACCGGTACCCGGCACTGTCGCAGGCGCTGCTCGCGGGTGCCTCCGGGCAGTTGCGCAACGCGGCGACGACCGGCGGGAACCTGCTCCAGCGCACCCGGTGCCCGTACTTCCAGGACCTGTCGAAGCCGTGCAACAAGCGCGAGCCGGGCAGCGGCTGCGGTGCGCGGGACGGTGTCCACCGTGACCACGCGGTGCTCGGGCACTCCGCGCACTGCATCGCCACCAACCCCTCGGACATGGCGGTGGCACTCGCCGCCCTCGACGGGCGCGTCGAGCTGGACGGGCCCGAGGGAGCCCGGAGTGTCGCGGCGGCGGACTTCCACCGGCTGCCCGGGGACCGGCCCGAGCAGGACACCGAGATCCGTCCCGGCGAGCTGATCACCCATGTGGTGCTGCCGGCCGCCGCGGCCGGGCTGCCGTCGGCGTACCGCAAGGCCCGCGACCGGGCCTCGTACGCCTTCGCGCTCGCGTCCGTCGCGGTCGTGCTGCGCCTGGAGGACGGGGTCGTCGGCCATGCCGGGCTCGCCTTCGGGGCGCTGGCGCACCGGCCGTGGCGGGCCCGGCTGGCGGAGGAGGCGCTGCTGGGCGCGGCTCCGACCCGCGCGGCGTTCGAGCACGCCGTCGAACGGGAGCTGTCCGCCGCGCAGCCCTTGCGGGACAACGCCTACAAGGTGCCGCTCGCCCGCAATCTCGCCGTGGACGTACTGTCCCGGCTGGCGGACACCGTGCTCACCGGGAGGGCCTCATGACCGGCAGTGTGGGTGCTCCCGCCGAGCGCCGGGAGGGACGCGAGAAGGTCAGCGGCACCGCGCGCTACGCCGCCGAGTTCCACTCCCCCGGCCGAGCTCAGGCGTGGCCGGTGCCGGCGAGTGTGGCCCGGGGGCGGGTGACCGGCGTCGACACGGCGGCGGCCCGGGCCGTGCCCGGTGTCCTCACCGTCCTCACCCACGAGAACGCGCCGCGCCTCGCCGAGGCAGACGATCCCACGCTCGCCGTGCTGCAGGATGCTCGGGTTCCGCACCGCGGCTGGTTCGTGGCCCTGGTGGTGGCCGAGACCCTGGAGGCCGCCCGGGCCGGTGCCGCCGTCGTTCGCGTCACCTACGACGCCGAGGCGCACGATGTGGTCCTCACCGCCTCGCACCCGGGCGTGTACGTGCCGGAGGAGGCGAGCGGGGGCCAGCCGGCCGTCCGTGAACAGGGCGATCCGGACGGAGCGTTCGGATCCTCGGCCGTCCGGGTCGACGTCGCCTACCGGGTGCCCCCTCTGCACAACCACCCCATGGAGCCGCACACCAGCACCGCCCGCTGGGAGGACGGCCGGCTCCTCGTGCACACCTCCAGCCAGGGCACCGGTGCCGTGCGGGCCGCGCTCGCCGGGTTGTTCGAGCTGCCGAAGGAGCGGATCGTCGTCACCGCCGAGCACGTCGGCGGCGGTTTCGGGTCCAAGGGCACGCCACGGCCGGACGTGGTGCTCGCCGCGATGGCGGCACGGGAGACCGGACGTCCGGTGACAGTCGCTCTGCCCCGCCGCTACCTGCCGGCCGTCGTGGGGCACCGTGCCCCGACGCTCCACCGGCTGCGACTCGGAGCCGACGAGGACGGCCGTCTCACGGCCCTCATGCACGAGGTCACCACGCACACCTCCCGCATCAAGGAGTACGTGGAGCACGCGGCGGTGCCCGCGCGGGTCATGTACGCCGCTCCCCACCGTCGTACGGTGCACCGGATCGCGGCGCTCGACGTGCCGTCGCCGTCGTGGATGCGGGCGCCGGGCCAGGCCCCGGGGATGTACGCGCTGGAGTCCGCCATGGACGAGCTCGCCGGCGAACTCGGCATGGACCCGATCGAGCTGCGCGTCCGCAACGAGCCCGACGTCGAGCCCGACAGCGGCAAGCCGTTCAGCAGCAGGCACCTGATCGATTGTCTGCGCGAAGGCTCCCGGCGCTTCGGGTGGGACGGGCGCGATCCCCGCCCGGGCACGCGCCGGGAGGGGCCCCTGCTGCTGGGGACCAGCGTGGCGGCGGCGACCTACCCGGCCGTGGTGGGCCCCTCCACTGCGGCGGCCCGCGCGCTGCCCGACGGGACGTTCCTGGTGCGGATCAACGCCACGGACATCGGGACGGGCGCCCGGACCGTGCTCGCGCAGGTCGGCGCGGACGCCCTCGGGGTGCCGCTGGAACGGGTACGGATCGAGGTCGGCAGCTCGGAACTCCCGTCAGCGCCGCTCGCCGGCGACTCCTCCGGCACCGCCTCCTGGGGCTGGGCGGTGCACGAGGCCTGCGCCCGGCTGGCCCGGCGGCTGGCCGAGCACGCCGGGCCGCTGCCCGAGCAGGGCCTCGACGCCCGCGCCGACACCAAGGGCGTCGCGGACGCGGGGAGCGACTTCGCGCGGCACGCCTTCGGGGCGCACTTCGCCGAGGTCGCGGTGGACACGGTCACCGGCGAGGTGCGGGTCCGCCGGCTCCTGGGGGTGTACGCGGCGGGCCGCATCCTCAACGCCCGTACGGCGCGCTCCCAGTTCGTGGGCGGCATGACGATGGGCCTGGGCATGGCGCTGACCGAGGGCAGCACCATGGACGCCGCGTTCGGTGACTTCACCGAGTCGGATCTGGCCTCGTACCACGTGCCCGCGCACGCCGACGTCACCGAGATCGAGGCGCACTGGGTCGACGAGGAGGACTCCCACCTCAACCCCATGGGCAGCAAGGGGATCGGGGAGATCGGCATCGTCGGGTCGCCCGCGGCGATCGGCAACGCCGTGCACCACGCCACGGGCCTCCGCTTCCGTGAACTCCCGCTCACACCGGACCGGGTGCTGACGGGGCTGCTCGGTTCCGGGGCGCGGTAGGCGACCCGCCTGCCGCGGTCATGAGTGGACCGGACCGGCCGACGACATCGGCTCGATCCGGTCCACCCGAAGGGGGTGCTCCGGTCCACCCGGAGGGGGTGCTCCGAGTATCACTCCGCCATGCCGTGGGCCTCGGACGCCGGGGCGGCCTCCCACTGCCGGGCGGCGATGGGCGCCAGCACCCGGAAGACCAGGGCGACGAGGGCCAGCAGAGCCGCGCACCCGGCGACCGCGGCGGCCAGCCACGGCGGGGCGAGCGCCAGGTCGACGGCCCGGGACAGGGACGCCGACGGGAAGGAACTGCCGTACGCCTGGGCCCCGGCGAGCACCGTGGGCACCAGCACCGCCCCGGCCAGCACCAGCGCCACGGGACGCAGCGCCAGCAGCAGCGCCAGCACCGTGCACAGCACCGACAGGCCGAGAGCGAACGCGTGCACACGCAGGGACGCGTCACCGCGCTGCAGCGGGAAGTGGACCACCGCGCACACGGCGAGGGCCAGGGCGGCGACCCATCCCGACCAGGACACGGACCGGGCGTACCGGTCCGTCGCCGGCGCGCGGTCCGCAGGTGCGTCGTCGAGGGTGCGGTGGGTCTCGCGGACCGAACCCTCGCGTGCCGTACGGCGCTTGCCCGGGCGGCCGGTCGTCTCGGCCTTCGCGCTCTCGCCCGCGGGGCGCGATGTCCCGTTCGGGCGACGGCCGTTGCGGTCCAGCCGCTCCAGGCCGAGGCGGTCGATCAGCTCGACCAGTTCCCCGACGGACCGGCCGGTGGCGGCCGCGCGCAGTGCCTCCTCGCGGACGTGGGGCTCCTGCGGCTCCTTGTGCAGCAGGGTCACCAGCCGGGTCACTTCCTCCACCGGCCGGTGGGCGGCCGCGGCCCGGATCGCCTCGTCGGCGCAGTCGGCGTCGCGCGGGGGCTTCGTCAGCAGGGCGATCATCCGTGACACGTCCTCCACGGACCGGGACACCCCTGCGGTGCGGAGCGCGTCGACCCTCGCCTGCGTGTGGTCGGGCGTCTCCTCCAGCGAGACGATGAGGTCGACGACCTCCTCCAGCGGCCGATCAGCCACGGCGGCGTGCACCAGGTCGCTGACGGCGTCGCCGTAGGGTGCGCCGGAGGCCGGGCCGGTGCCGGGCCGGAGCTCCACCGGGTTGTCGTCGAGCGACCGGATGACGAACGGCCGCGCGCTCGGCCGGCCGGCGTCGTCCGGGCCGGGCCCGGACGACGGAACGGCACCCTCCGGAGGGGCACCCTCCGGGGCAGCATCCTCCGGAACGACGTCCTCCGGGGTGGCGTTGGTCACATGGCCGGGCCCGGCGGACGGCGCGGCCTCGTCCGGGCCGGCGGTGGTGGTGGTCACGTGAGCCGGCACGGCGGCATCCTCCGCGAGCGCCGGCCGGTCCATGGCGGGAGCGGCGGGCCGCGCCTCCGCGGGATCCAGCCAGTCCTCGGCGGGCGGTACGGGCCGCGCTGCGACCGGGCCCGGCTCCGGCTCGGCCGGCCGCGCTCCCGCCCCGGCCGCCGGGTGGGAGCCGAGGGCCATGGGCTCGGCGTCCGCCCGGTCGGCCGGGTGGGAACCGGCGATGGCGGGCTCGGAGCGCCCCGCGGGGTACGCCTCGTACGTCCCGTGCGGCCCGGCGGCGGGCTGCGTGCTCGTCTGCCCCACCTGGTGCGTGCCGGTGGCGACTGTGGTCTCGGCGGACGGCTGGGCGGACCCGTTGGGCTCGTTGGGTATGGCAGGTTCGTTCGGGCGGGGTGATGAAGAGCAGGTGGTCATACTCGCCTCCAGGGAAGAGTGCGGCCGCTCCTGCGCCCCCCGTCGTGTGACGAGCGACGTTACGCTGACCATTACTAGGCGCCCCCGTCACCCCGTGCCACTCGGGTGAGCCAGCGGGATGACCACGCGTACGGAAAATGCGCCGACTCGCCCACATACCGGGCCCCGGCCGCAATACAGCCGCCGGAAAAGGGAATCCAACCAGGGACACCCCGTGTCGCGGCATGCCATGAGGAGGGCAACCCGTGGATACGACCACCAAGGTGATCATTCTGGCCGCGGTTCTCGCGGCCTTCGTCCTCGTCTTCGCCGTCGTCGTCCTGGTGCGGCTGGTCCGCACCCGCCGCGATCTGCGGCGCGCGGGACTGCCCACGGGCCCGCGCTGGGTCTTCTGGGGCGCGGTGCTCTATCTCGTGCTGCCCGTCGACCTGGTGCCCGACCCGGTGTACCTGGACGACATCGGAGTTCTGCTGCTCGCTCTGCGCACTGTCCGCGGCTCCCTCGGCGAACGGGAGCGCAGTACGGCACACCGGCCGGACCGGCAACTGGCCGATGACTACGGAAAGTAAGGAAACCAACCACCCGTTCGATTCGTATAAGTCTCTGGAAGCCGAATCAGGTCGGCGGACCGGGCGGCCGCGCCCCCGGGCCCTGGCCTGACCGGCGCAGTACCGACGAGGGAGAGACGATGAAACCGTTCGCGCTCAACTACGCGCGCCCGGCAGTGGAGTTGGAAGCTGCCATTCCGTACGTGTACGACGCCGGACTGCAGTTGAACGTGCTCCACGACGGACGGGTCGCGGCCTCCGACTTCGCCCTGTTGAGAGAGTTCGGCACCACGACGTCCACCGCCGGCTCCAAGACGCACTTCGACGACTGACCACGGGCCGCCGACGATGACCGTACTGATCCTCACCTGTGAGGAGGACATCACCGCGGACATGGTGGTCGTACACCTGAACGCGACGGGGGTTCCGGTGGTCCGGGTCGATCCCGCGGACCTGACCGGTGGAGTCGCCCTCTCGGGGGAGTACGTGCACGGCCGGTTCCGAGGCCATCTGTCCGCCGGGGGGCGGCTGGTGAGCATCGGGGGGCTCCGGTCCGTGTGGGTGCGCCGGCCCGGCGCCCCGGCCGCACGCGCGGCCCAGCCGTCCGCGTGGCTGACCGAGGAGGCCGCCCAGGCGCTCTACGGCATGCTGCGCGGCTCGGACGCGCGCTGGATGAACGACCCCGACGCGGCACGCCGCGCGCGGCACAAGCCGTGGCAGCTGCGCCTCGCGCAGAGATGCGGCCTGCCCGTGCCCGCGACGCTGATCACGACCTTCCCGCGCGCCGCCCGCGAGTTCGCGGACCGTTACCCGGAGCTGGTGGTCAAGCCGGTCTCGGGCGCGCATCCGCAGGACCCGCCCCGGGCCGTGCCGACCAGCCGGGTCGCGCCGGACACGGACTTCTCGGCCGTCGCGTTCGGGCCGACGCTGCTGCAACGGCGGATCACCAAGCGGGCCGACATCCGGCTCACCGTCGTGGGCGAGCGGATGCTGGCCGCCCGTAAGGCGACCGCCGACGACGCGGACCCGGACGAGGTCGACGTGCGGTTCGCCGCGCCCGGCTCGCCGTGGCTCCCGGTCGACGTTCCGTCCCGCATCGCGCCGGGGGTGCTGTCCTATCTGCGGGAGGCCGGACTGGCCTACGGGGCCTTCGACTTCGTGGAGGACTCCGACGGGACCTGGTGGTTCCTGGAGTGCAACCAGTCGGGGCAGTTCGGCTTCGTCGAGGTGGAGACGGGTCAGCCGATCGCCCGGACCATCGCCGAGTGGCTGGCCCGGCCGGTGCCGGTCCAGCCGTCCCATGTCAACGGGTCCCACACGAAGGTCCGTTGAGTGACCGGGCCCGGCGATCCCGGGCCCGCCCGGTGGTTCACTGCGGGCGCGGTCCGGGGAGCATGCCCGCGCGCTGCCAGCCCGCGCCCGGGGAGTGCGGACGGTCGTAGCCGAGGGACTGTGAGGGCCGCATGACCAGCTCCAGTTCCCTGCTCACCCGTTCGGCCTCGCGGCGCACCTGCGCGGGTACGTCACCGCGCTCCGCGATGAGTCGGTCGTAGATGGGGGAATCCTGGAACACCCGTCAACGTGCCTTTCTGTTCGTCGGCCCCGTGATGGGGGCGCGACTGCGAGTGTAGGCGGCGCGGTGTCCCGGAGTGTGAATTCCTCGGGATGACTTGACGCAGACCGGACATCCGTGACAGGCCGGGGAGCGGCCCCTTTCGGGCTCCGGTCGTGGAACCCGGGCGGGCGACCGTCAGGACGGTGACCGTGGCCCAGAGCGGGTTGAAGACGCCGGTGAACATGGCGAGTTGCGCGGTGTCCCGGCGGCCTGGAACCTCCTCGTGCTTCAGCCGGTCCCGGAGTTCCTCCTGGTGGCTGGAACGACAGCGTCCACGAACGCCTCGGCGGCCCCCGCCCAGGGGCCGCCGAGGCGCGCCGCCCGGTCGTGCCGGGCCTCACATCCGTCAGCCGACCAGCGT